>CAZPER010000004.1:0-54963 GCA_964585655.1 uncultured Gemmatimonadaceae bacterium
CGTCTCGAGACTCCGTGAGACAGCGTGAGACGCTGAGACGCTCAAGTCCTCTTGCAATCCGCTAACCCCTTGTCCCACAACACCCGTCCCATCCCGCCACCATGGCACGCGGCATGTAATAGAGGGAGGCGACCTCCACCCGAGAGCCTCCCATGCCCGTCCGATCGCCGAAGCGCTCGCAGTCGCTCTCCTGGGCTGTGCTGCTATCCCTTGCCCTGCCCGCCACCCTGACCGCCCAGTTCGAGGCGCCGCTGTCCGGCGGCGGCGGGAACGGGCTCTACCTCTACACCGTGCCGGCCACCGATCCCAACCGGCCCACCAGCAGCGGCCCGTACCCGGTGAGCTTCTGGGCGGTCAACACCGCCGTGGACGCCCGGGCAGCAGACTTCAGTTGCAGCATCACCGGCCCGCTGACCTGCACCGGCGTCACGCCCACGAGCGCCGTGATCAATCCCGGCGATTCGATCGCGATCTCCCTGACCTACAGCACCACCGCCAGCACCGGGAACGGGGGCGTCACCCTCACGGCTGAGGTGGAGGGGCAGACCCCACTGACCTCGACGGCGACGCGGAACGTGGCGGTGAAGGCGACCGGCACGGGCATCGTCACGTTCCTCAATCCCAACCACGACAACCTGGACCGGGGGCTCTGCCTCACGGCGGGCGCCGGCGAGGCGGCGGGGCTCTCCTGCGGCGACCTCATCACCACCGCCGGGCTCCCGGCCTACCGGACGCTGGGCCGGGACCGCTCCCTCGGGCTGCACTACAACTCGGCCACCGCCACCGGGCTCACCCTGGTCGCGGCGCGGATCGTGGAGCCCAACACCATCGCCATGCCGACCACCACCCGGCTCATCCTGACGGTGAACGGGCTCAAGGACAGCGTCAACTATGCCCCGCCCCCGTACCCGGCCAACTGCACCTTCTTCCCGGGCTGCACGGCGGTGGACACCTTCCAGGCCGTGGTGGGGCGGAACCTCAACTGGGCCAGCTTGTCGACGGGGTATTACCCGGCGACGCTGACCCTCCGGAACGTCTATCCCAGTACGATCCGGGACACGGTGATGGCGGGCCAGATCCTGGTCGTCAATCGCTCGGCCAGCGAGTACGGCCGCGGCTGGGGGCTGCTGGGGGTGGAGCAGGTGCTGACGCCGGCGGACACGACGCAGCGGGTGTGGGTGGCGGGGGACGGATCGGCGCGGGTGTTTCATCGCGGAGTGTCGCTCGTCGCTCCGCAGCTCAGCGCCAACGGGGTCGGGAGCTGGGACTCCATCAAGGCGGTTGACGACAGCATCTCCACCACTGCCTGGACCAGCAACGGATCCACCCTGACGGGCGCGTACGTCCGTGCCGATCTCGGGCCGGCCTTCCCGCAGGCGGTGACCAGCGCGCGGCTCTATGCGCTCAATGGGAACAACGCCACCTACGACGTGCAGTACAGCGCTACGGCTGTCAATGATACCAGCTGGAGGACCGTTGTCGCCGGCTTCAAGCCGCAGGCCGGGTGGAGCAGCGTGGTCTGGAGCAGCATCGGGGCGTTTCGGTACTGGCGGCTCAAGGTCGCGATCACCAATAGCGGCACCTCCACCATCCGGGAGCTCTCCTTCGGCTCCGCCAACAACTTCTACGCCGCCCCCGGCGACGCCCCCGACAGCCTCATCCGTTTCTCCAACGGTGGCCAGACCTGGTACCGACGGGAGCTCAAGCACGGCGCCAAGGTGGAGTTCGATCCCGCCGGCCGGCACCAGACCACCACCAACCGGGTCGGGGCCATCACCTCCTTCCACTGGAGCACCATCACCCCGGTCCGGCTGGACTCGGTGACGGTGCCTCCCAACAGCACCCCGCGGCGCACCTACCGGCTGTTCTGGAACGGCACCACGCGGCTGCTGGACAGCATCCGGGACCCCGGCGGGCGCCGGCTCCGGACCGTGATGACCAGCGGGAATCTCACGAAGCTTGTGGCCCCCGGGAATCTCGACAGCACCCGCTTCGCCTACGACGCGCGGAACGTGATGGTCAAGCGGATCGCCACCCGGCAGAAGTACTCCACCAAGGGGGACTCCGCCGTCACCACCTTTTCCTACGCGAACAACGCGCGAGTGACGCAGGTGGCAGTGCAGGCGGACTCGGCGGGGACGCAGAACGCCATATCGACCATCTCCCACTGGGACGAGAAGGGGCTGACTACCCTGATGCGGGCCGATACCGCGCCGTATGGCCTCTCGACCCGGGTGGACGGCCCGCTCACCGGACTCGGCGATGCCGCGGACTTCTGGCTCAACCGGTTCGGTGCCCCTACCCGAACCCTGGGGCTGGGGCTAAATGCCTTGACCCAGCTCTACCGTGACAGTACCCGGTCGCTGCCGGCCCTCGTCACTCGAGTAGATCAACCGAATGGGCATCGGGTGCGGATGGCCTGGAACGCCCGCGGCAACCTGGCGCAGGTCCGGGACAGCACCTGCCGGAAGATCACGGGCTGCTCGCCGGCCATGGTGGATACCACGACCTACGAGTACAACGACAGTGACGCCCCGGACTCGCCCTCCCGGGTGTTGGACGCGCTCGGTCGCGCCACCCAATACGCGTACGGCAGCAACGGGCTGCTGGATCTGGCCACCGACCCACGAGGGCATCTGACCCAGTACTGGTACACGGCTTCAGGAGCGCTCAAGGGGATAGTGGATTCCATTGCGGAGAAGCAGGTGGAAACCGCCCGGTACCCCAACCTCGATTTCGACGAGCTGCTGGATCAGACGGTGCGCTTCACGTACGACGCCAGCGGCAACGTCCACACCCGGAAGGAGCCGGTGGGCATTACGCACACCCAGGTGGCAGACAGCCTCGGGCGGGTCATCACCACCTACGACCCCTACGGTGCGCGGAGGCAGTACGTGTACGACGCCTTGAACCGTGTCACCCAACTGACCCAGGACTCGGCGAAGTTCATGCCGCCAGGGGTGAATCCCTGGTCGGGATGCGACCCGCTGCAGGTGGACTGCAATAACCCCAACGTGCTCGATCCGGACACCGGGCCCACGCTTATCACCACCTGGTATCATGGGGCAGCGGGCCTCGATTCGGTGGCCGATCCTCGGGGCGTCACGCGGCGCTACCGCTATGACGTCGCCGGCCGGGTGACGCGGGAGCTGGATGAGTTCCTCCAGGAGTCCCGGGCCGAGTTCAACACGGCGGGGCAGTTGCTGCGGCGGCTGGGGCGGGTGAATGCGCTGGTGCCCACCCGCGATACGGTCCGGTTCGTGTACGACGCGGTCGGGCGCCAGATAGGCATGCGCCTGCACAAGACCTTTCACCCGATGGTGGGGGACACGGTCACCGGGGATAGCGTGGATTTCACCTATGACGTGATGGGGCGACGGACCTTCGCCCGCAACCGCCGGGGCGAGATCCTGCGCTCCTACTATCCCGACGGACTGCTCCGCACCCAGGTGACCGTGTACGGCACCGGTCGCGACTCGGCCGCCTATGATTACGACGCCTCCGGGGCCCGCACCCGGCTCAGCCGGAGCTGGAGCAGTGGCGGGACGACCTGGACGGACATCACCACCTATGCCTACGCCCCCAATGGCGACCTGCAGAGCATCAGCGCCCAGTGGGGCGCCCCGCTCAACTCGACCAGTGTGGTGTCGTTCACCTGGGATGGGCTCGGCCGCCGTCGCACCGTGACCTACCCCGGCAATATCGTGGTGACTTACCGCTACGATGCCGCCGGCCTCATCCGCCGGCTCACCTCGGTGAATCCCGCGAATCCCGGAAGTGGCTATGACAACCTCGACTTCACCGTCAAGATCAATACCGCCGACGCCCTGGGACGGGCCCGGTTGCGGGTGACGACCTGCGGTGGGCAGGGGGCGGGAAACCCCTGCGGGGGGACCAGCGGGAGCCTGAGCGTGACCTCGAACTTTGATCGCTACGGCTGGCTGGCGGTCCAGAGCTCGACGCCCGGGCCGGATGAAACCTATCGGTATGACAAGTCGGGCAATCGCACGGCGCGGGTCATCGCGGGCTCGGTGCTCGATCATCACTACCGCTACGCCACCGTTCCGGGCGGAGGGGCTTCGAACGTGCTGGCCGCCGACTCGGTGGAAGGCGAGGCGGCGGGCACCGTGATCAAGATGCAGAACAACGGCAACGGCAGCCGGGTGCGGGAGTACTTCGGCCTCTCCTCCGAGGAGCGGCTGTTCTACTACGATGCCCTGGGCCGGAACACCGGGGTGCGGGATTACGATCACGACACCAGCGGCAACATGGACTGCACCCACTGGGACGCCGAGGGGCGGATGATCCACCCCTGCCCGGACGGAACCCCCCGCGCCATCTACGACGGGGAGAACGTGGCGGCGCTGGATGCCGAGCGGTGGGTCTTCGTGCATGGTCCGGGTCTGGACGACCCGCTGCTCGGGCTGCTTCGGTCGGGAATGACCAATCAACTCTATTTCTATGTGACCGACGGCCGGGGGCAACAGCTCGCGGTGGCCACACCAAACGGAGCCCTCTCGGGGAACCAGGAGAACGACTATCTGGGCAAGGGCGGGGCCATGGCGGGGGGCACCCAGCACGCGACCACCTTCGCCGCCTCACGACTGGAGACCGCCACCGCCCCCGGAGTTTCCTACTTCCGCAACCGCACGTATGATCAGGCTTCGGGCCGCTGGCTGCAGGAGGATCCCATCGGGATTGCCGGCGGGACAAATCTGTATCAGTTTAATGGGAACAATCCGGTCACGTACACGGATCCGTTTGGGCTGTTGGCGATGGATGTCGATTACGGAGATGCACAAACCAAGGCCGATGTCGATGCGCTGCGCAAGAAGTCCAAGACCTTCGACAAGGCCATGAAGAAGCTCGAGGACAACCACAGTGTATTGGTTACTATCGGGCGCGGCAATACCAACGTCCCGGGTTGCGGTGGCGGAGCAGGATGCGCTCTCTCTCAGGGGAAGAATGAGAAGGGCCAGTCCACATACAACGTGATCATCAACGATGGCGGGATTCAGTCGGAAAATGCCCTGTTCGGCCTGATGGGCTCAATGGCAAACGCTCTTACGACCATCGGGCACGAGGTGTATGGGCATGTCGTGCCCTGGACCCAAGGGTGGCACTGCGCAGACGGGGCGCCAGGCACCCCAGCTGCGCAGTCGTGCTCGGTCGGCCGTGAGAATATCATCCGCAAGGAAGTCCCACTCCCACTCCGTCCCGTGTACTAATAGGGGGCATTGTGAAGAAGCCATTCGTGCTGTTAGGGATGGGATGTCTCGCGCTCGTTGCAGGTGCGAGAGTCCGGCCTTCGCCGGTCGATAGGGAGATCACCGGGGCTTGGAGCGCCGAGTTCCGGCTTGTGGGTCAGCCACGAGCCTCGCCCGCACCAAGCGGCCGATTGGCGAAGGGGGAACTGGCATTCATCCGGAGCGGGTGGGCTAGCGACCGCTATCTCCTGAAGGTGCGTAGCCTGACCGCCTTCGGAGTCTACGATGTCGATTTCAATGCTCTGGGGTTCGAGGCCCGACCTCGGAACGAGGCGCCGGTAGCTGGTGCACGTGCCTACTCCGCGGACTCCGTTGAAGTCGTGCTGAACCCACAGCAGGATCATGGCGGCGTAGAGCTTCAAGGTCGGCTGGAAGGCGACTCGGTCGTGGGGCGCTGGTACCACGTACGCACAGGTGGTGCGAGTGGCACTTTCGTCCTTCGTCGGCTTAGGTAGGACCCTAGTAGGTCGGCCGAGTATTTCTTGCGGCGCTCGGAGCGCGTCCGGGTTGTCGGGCCTGACCCTGCGAGGGTGATTGAAAAGCGGTGAGGGAACCACCGAGCGCCCTGGGCCGGCCGAGTATAGCTTGAGGCGCTCGGAGCGCGTCCGAATTGTCGGGCCTGACCCTGCGGGTGGGCAGACGAACGGTGGGTGGGTCGAGTGTGACGGGAGTGGCCTCAGCGGTCCACCCTACCCGCGGACCTCACACGCCGTTCGTCTGGCCTGTGATTCCAACACCTGGCTGCCGACGGAGAAGCGAGCTCCTGCATCCTCGTTGCACTTAGCGGGTTGCCTCGACCGCGATCAGCAGCAAGCAGGCGGATGGATCACCGCCATCCGGTCTGCTTCTTACGCCGTGAAGTGAACGGGTCGAACAGAAGGCCCGCGCGCTTTTCCTAGGGTAACGGCAACACCTAGCTTGCAGTGCCCGCCTGCCCGCCTGCCCGCCTGCCCGCCTGCCCGCCTGCCTGTCCAACTACCCCACCGACTGCTGGTACGACCCGGAGGGGCAGGTCTACCGCGCGTGCCAGTATGGGGCCCAGCCGCTGCTCTATGAAGGGGTCAACGTCAGCCGCTTCGGCAGCAACAGCTACCGGTTCATCCACGCCGGTGGGGTGGATGACGTCCTCATGGCCCGGTACTACGTCGGGACAGGCAGCCAGGTCGAGGAGCTGTATTTCGTCACCGACGGCCAGGGGCGGGAGCTGGCCGCCGCCGACTTCGACGGCAGCCGGGTCCAGCTCGGCTGGGGCGACGGCTCCCTCAAGTGGGCCGGGCTCACGGCAAAGGGCTCGTCATTCGACGCCACCCGGATGGGCAACAGCAACACACCGGGGGTGTAGCTGTTCCGGAACCGGAGCTACGACGCCAACTCCGGCCGCTGGCTGCAGGAGGATCCCATCGGGATTGCCGGCGGGGTCAATCTGTATCAGTTTAATGGGAACAATCCGGTCATGTTCACGGATCCGTTTGGGCTTGCGCCTGAGGACTGCAAGAAGGTGAAGTGCCCGCCGCTGGCCGTAATACTGAAGGACAAGAATGTGGTGCAGACGGCCAAGAAGCTGTCGGCGGCAACAGCAAAGACGGGCAAGGAATACTTCGCGTACCTGTATAACAACAAAGATGGTTCCGTCGGTGTCGGTAAGGTCTACGAGGGGTCGGGCGAGGAGGTGACGCCGCCGGAGCCAGCCGGCACTGAAATCGGTGAGATACACACGCACCGTGACGAGGGCAGCGGGGCACATGTGATCAAGAATTCACCGCCAAGCGCACCGGATGGTGACCGCGTCCGTCAGTACAACCACAACTCAATCGTCGTGGGCAGCTCGCTCGTCCACGCGGTCCCGTGGCAGAATCCGACCATTTACTTCACCGTACCTTTGCCATGACAGCAAGGAGACGATCTATGCAGAGGATCACCAGGAGCGCGCTCCTCTTGCTCGTGGCCAGCGCCTGTGGACGGACGCCTGCCGCATCCGGCGATGTGGTACTCTCGCGGCTTCAACCGGCTCCCTGCCCGGGGAGAATAGGCAAAGTGAAGCAGGTTGAGCCAACTCTCTCTGAAGCACAGGCGTGCTCCCTGCTTGCGATAGCCTGGGATGAGATCGGCTCCGCAGACTCGTTCACCGCGGGCCAAGTGGGAGCAGCTGATACACTTGCCGTGATCGCGGCACGGATCGATCGCATGGATCAACACAGCATTAGCGATTCGGTCCTCACCTCATGGTGGGTGGTGACCCTCTCCTTGGAAGATCGACCGTACGACGCAGAAGTGCGCTTCAATCGTGAAACTGGTGTAGCCGAATTGCGCTCGACGCATAAGCCAATCGGCTCGGGTGTCGAATGAGGGCGTCTCAAGACCGACCCGCATAGTCGGCGCTGGGGCCTTGAGATGCACGCCGGTGCCTTCGAGAGGTTCGGGGCAGGGTGGGGCCCTGTCGTGGTCGGGGGAGTGTCCGGGAGCCGAGCCCGTACCTTTCGAGACCGACAGAGAGAGCCCGCGCAGGGCTCGATGCATGGCAAATAGCCGGGTGGGTACCTCGATCGTCAACTAGCCCCTACCGCCTAACGGACAATGGCGATCTCCCACCTCCCCTCAGTACTTGGCGTGGCGAACGCCACGATTCAAGCTAGACCATCATCGAGTGCGGCGCCTTATCTGGGGCTGGAGGTCGACTCTGGGCCCAAGGGGTCTAGGACGATCATTGCCCATTCCGCGTCAAACCGTCAGACGGCTCTCAGCCAGCCGGCGGTTGTGCTCACTCCATGGTCGGGTAGGGGTGTGCAAGGGGCCTTATTCATTGCCCAGGCTACTACCCACCGCTTGCTTGCTGCGCCCGACCGCCCGACCGCCCGACCGCCCGACCGCCCGACCGCCCGTCCGCCCGTCCGCCCGACAGCCCGACCGTCTGACCGTCTGACCGTCTGACTACCCCACCGACTGCTGGTACGACCCGGAGGGGCAGGTCTACCGCGCGTGCCAGTATGGGGCCCAGCCGCTGCTCTATGAAGGGGTCAACGTCAGCCGCTTCGGCAGCAACAGCTACCGGTTCATCCACGCCGGTGGGGTGGATGACGTCCTCATGGCCCGGTACTACGTCGGGACAGGCAGCCAGGTCGAGGAGCTGTATTTCGTCACCGACGGCCAGGGGCGGGAGCTGGCCGCCGCCGACTTCGACGGCAGCCGGGTCCAGCTCGGCTGGGGCGACGGCTCCCTCAAGTGGGCCGGGCTCACGGCAAAGGGCTCGTCATTCGACGCCACCCGGATGGGCAACAGCAACACACCGGGGGTGTAGCTGTTCCGGAACCGGAGCTACGACGCCAACTCCGGCCGCTGGCTGCAGGAGGATCCCATCGGCATTGCCGGTGGGATCAATCTGTATCAGTTTAATGGGAACAACCCGGTAGCTTATACCGATCCGTTTGGACTCTGTAAAGATCCTGCAGATCCTGACTGCAAGGATGCACTCGGCAAGGTCCTGGACAAGGCTGCAGCTTGGTTGTCCTCCGCGCCCGGCAGACTCGCTCAGCAGGTTAGTGATCTGGCTTCCGCCACCCTTGAGTTCATTGACGCTGCCTTGCCTGGATCGAAGAAGATCTCGGAGGGCTTGGCCGGCGTGACGGTGGGAGGCGAGAAACTGAGCGCTGTTGGTCAGGTCACAGCGGTCGCAGCGGGCGTGACAACTGTCGTGCTGACCCGCCCGACCCCAGGGCGCGATGGGGGGATCAGTCGTCATATTCTTGAGAAGGTCGAAGGGAAGACGAACAGCGTGATTCACCAAGTCGAGCGGGGCGGAGAGATCGTGCACCAGCACACGACGCATGTGGGCAAGTACGGGGGCCTGCGGAGGTTCCCCGATGCGTGGACCGGCATCCCAACTATCCCATAGAATCGCAATGACCCAACCCTTTGCCCAACAGGGCCTCGAGATCATCCGGCGAGTCTTGGACGAAGTGGAGCCGAGACTCGTAGCGGTTGGAGCGGGACACTCGGAGCCCCAACTGACGCGCTCGTTTACCGCCGACGAGCGGGAGAACATTGAGGTGGCGATCTACTTCCTGCAGGAGGCCGACATTGTAGATGTCCTTGAGTTCCACCTCATACGGAACGGCAGCGAGGCAACAAGTGCCCAGGAACTCGAGAAGTGGCTGAGAACACAGCTTGCGGAGATCTTGAACCGGCTGACCTGAGGAGGCGGTACAATCACGGCCCTCCACCGCGATCAGTGTCAGAGCTGACGCAGCGCTGGCGCAAGCGTTGGGGGGATTGTCGGATCCGCGGCGACCAGGGTGAGCCACGACGGGCCCGAGCCGCGGCTAGGTGTATTGCCAGAGGCCAAGCTAACGCTCCCCGAAGGGCTCCCTGAAGGGTGAACCGACGGGCCTCACGGAATGGCAGTAGGTTCGGGACCAGCTCAGGCCTTGCTGGATCAAGCCGCCGGATGGCCTCCTGCCGTCCGGCGGTTGGTTCTTACACCGTGAAGTGAACGGGTCGAGCGGTAGGCGCGCGTCGTTGTCCTCGTGCACGCGGACCCCTAGCTGGCAGTGCCCACCCGCGCTCCCGCCCGCCCGTCCGTCCGCCCGTCCGCCCGTCCGCCTGTCCGCCTGTCCGCCTGTCCGCCTGTCCGCCCCCCTGCCCGTCTGTCCGTCTGTCCGTCTGTCCCCCCACCCGTCTGACAACCCCCCGTCAACTTCCTTGACGCTGGCGCCGAGCCCCGAAAGCTGCTATCTCTGGTTAGGCCGCCGTTCCACCCCCCTGGGAACGCGGATGTGAGAGTTGGTTGATGCTCCGGCTGTAACCTAACGACACGCGCATTTGTTACCTCCCGCTGGCAGGTTGGCCGGGGAGCCGTGGCCGCGGCTCCTCCCGTCCTCCCGGCCCGGCGCCAGCCGTCCCATGTGCTAACGCTAACTCGCTCAAGCAGATGCCCCTGTGATCGCGGAGCCTTTCGACCTCACCGTCGGCACTTCCGAACGCTGGCGTTCCGTCCTGCGCCGGGTCGAACGGTTCGCCCGTGCGCCTGTGCCCATTCTACTGCTTGGCCCCACCGGCTCGGGCAAGACGACGATTGCCGCCCGGATGCATCGGCTTTCTGGTCGTCGTGAACCACTTGTCAGCAGCAGCATCCCGGCAGTGCCGCCTGAGTTGCGACACTCAATTCTCCAGGGCCATGTGCGCGGCGCCTTCACCGGTGCCGTCAGCGACCACCCTGGCCTCCTGGAGCAGGCCCATCTGGGGACTCTCTTCCTCGACGAGATCGGACTCATCCCGGCACCGATGCAGGAGCTGCTGCTGTCGGTGCTGGACGGCCAGCCCATCACCCGGGTGGGCGATGTACGCTCCCGTCACGTGGACACCCGATTGGTGTTCGCCACCAACAGCCGGCCACAGGAACTGGTCGAGAGCGGCGCCTGGCGCCCCGACTTTGCCTACCGGCTGGGCTACTTCTGGATCGAGCTGCCGGGGCTGCGGGAGCGGGAGCAGGACATTCTGCCCCTGGCGCAGGGCATGATGGAGCGTGCGGCGCGGGGGTGGGGTGAGCCGGCACCACGGCTCGGGCCGGAGGTCAAGGCGCTCTTCCTCCGCCACCCCTGGCCCGGCAATCTCCGGCAGCTCCGCACGGTGATCGAGTACGCCATAGTGATGCGGGAAGGCGGGGAACCGGTGCAGCTCGAACATCTCCCGCAGGCCTTCCTCGACGAGGTGGCTCCAGCAGGGGAGCGGGAGGTGTACGAGGCCCACGCGCGGCACATCCACGATGTCCTCCGGCGGCACGCGGGCAACAAGTCCGCGGCCGCGCGTGAGCTGGGCCTCCACCGACAGGATCTCTATCGCTTCCTTGAACGCCATCCCCGCCACACCCCGAGCGGCGGCTACCCGCAACAGGCGTAACAACTGTCCGGACAGAGTTGTCCGACCGGACACCCATACTGCACTCACCGCACGGCTAACACACGCAGGGCCAACGCCTTCCCTCCGCCATCCCCGCGGCACGCTCCCTGCCTGTGCATGGGGCACCGATGCCCACCCCGCTCACCTCGACGCTTCCCATCCCCGAGGCATTCCGGCCGGAGTACCTCGCCTACTACCGGATGCTCCCGCTTTCGGTGACGGAGGGGAGGCTCCGGGTGGCGGTGGCCGGCACCCCCAATCCCGACGCGCTGGAGGATCTCCGGGTGAGCTACGGCGCGGAGATCGAGCTGGTCCCGGTTGAAGACGAAGAGGTGCAGGCGGCCATCCGCCAGACGTTCGCCGCGGCGGAGTCCATGGTGGAGCTGGTGCGCGACCTCGACGCCGCCATCGGCCCCGGCGGCGAGATGCCCGACGAGCGCACCGCCGACGTCCGGGACCTGGCCAACCAGCCCCCGGTCATCCGGTTCGTGAACCTGCTGATCCGTGAGGCCCACGACTCCCGCGCCAGCGATATCCACCTGGAGGCCACCCGGGAGGGGCTCCGCGTCCGGCTCCGCATTGACGGCGTGCTGTCGGAGCTTCCGAGCCCGCCGCCCCGGCTGCAGGCGGCGGTGGTCTCCCGGGTGAAGCTGCTGGCGGAACTGGACATCGCCGAGCGCCGCGCGCCGCAGGACGGCCGCATCCGGGTACGGCTGGAAGCGCGGGAGCTGGATCTCCGGATCTCCACCGTGCCGACGCTCTACGGCGAGTCGGTGGTGCTCCGCCTCCTCGACCGCGGTGGTCAGGCCGTGACGCTCGACGAGCTCGGCATGGCGCCCGAGACCCTCGCGCAGTTCCGCCACCTGGCCGGCCGGCCGCACGGGATCATCCTCGCCACCGGCCCCACTGGCTCGGGCAAGACCACTACGCTATACGCTGCGCTGGGCCTGCGCGACGGGAGCCGCGAGAAGATCGTGACGGTGGAGGACCCGGTGGAGTATCACCTCCCCGCCGTCACCCAGGTCCCGGTCCATGCCCAGGCTGGGGTGACCTTCGCCGCCGCGCTCCGGAGCATCCTGCGCCAGGACCCCGATGTCCTCATGGTGGGCGAGATGCGGGACGCGGAGACCGCCGGGATCGCGGTGCAGGCGGCGATGACGGGCCACCTGGTCTTCTCCACCCTCCACACCAACGACGCCCTCTCCGCGGTGGCTCGGCTGACCGATCTCAAGGTGGAGCCGTACATGGTGGCGGCCACCGTCGAGGCGGTCCTGGCCCAGCGGCTGGTTCGGCGGATCTGTCCCGACTGCCGGGAGCGCTACCACCCCGATCCCGCCGTCGTCGCCCTGCTGGCCCAGCAGCCGGTGGGTGAGGTCACCCTGGAGCGGGGAATGGGCTGCGACGCCTGCCGCCAGACCGGCTACCGCGGCCGCACCGGCATCTTCGAGCTGCTGACAGTCTCGGACCCCCTGCGCCAGGCCCTGGCCCGGGGGACCGATGCCTCCGAACTCCGGACCCTGCTGCGGGACGAAGGCATGATCACGCTTCGCGCCGACGGCTGGCGCAAGGTGCAGGCGGGGATCACGACGGTGGAGGAGGTGTTGCGGGTGGCGGGGGATTGAGGGGGCGGACAGACGGGCAGACGGACAGACGGGCAGATGGGCAGACGGACAGACGGGCAGACGGACAGACGGGCAGACGGGCAGACGGACAGACGGGCAGACGGGCAGATGGACCGTGGTCAATTCTCGGCTTTGCTAACGCGGGCGATGGCCGAGTAGAGCCCCCATGTTGTCCGGGCGGCCTGCTCCCGGATCTCGTCCAGTTGGGTTCCCAATCGCTCCTCGAGGTACCCCAGATCCTGTGCGATCCTTAGAAGGCAGGCGACTTCTGCCAGGGATCCTAGGGCGATGTCGAGAAATCGCCGGAACTCGCGCTGTCCACGCTTTGCTGCCCCCTCCGCGATGTTGGCCTCAGCGGACACTGCCGCGCGCCGTACCTGGGAGACCAAGCCATACAGTTCGGCCTTCGGCCAGTTCTGCGACGCCGCGTAGACCGCGAGTGTGAGCTCGTGACACCGGCGCCAGGCCGCGAGACGGTCAAATGTCGGCATGGAGGCAACATGGCCTTGACGCATCAACCGAAGTTCAATTCTGATTGCTCTCGGGACAACGCGGGTCCAGGGCTTCTGCTCGACTGCCCGTCTGCCCGTCTGCCCGTCTGTCCGTCTGTCCGCCTGTCCGCCTGCCCGTCTGCCCGTCTGCCCGTCTGTCCGTCTGTCCGCCTGTCCCCCGGCTTCACCCTCATCGAAATCCTCGTCGTCATCACCGTCATCGCCATCCTCGCCGGCCTGGTGACGCCCATGGTCTTTCGCAACGTCGGCGATGCGAAGGTCGCGGCCGCCCGGGCCCAGATCGAGACCTTCGGGCTGGCCTTGGATACCTACTACCTCCACAACGACGCCTTCCCGACGACCGAGGAAGGTCTCCAGGCGTTGGTCGCAATGCCGAGCGTCCCGTCGGCCCGTCGGTCCGTCGGTCCGCCGTCCCCCCGCAACTGGCGCGGCCCCTACCTCAAGAAGGGGATCCCCCCGGACCCCTGGGGCAATCCGTACCAGTACCTGAGCCCCGGCACCGCGAACCCTGCGAGCTACGACCTGCTGAGCTACGGGCGGGACGGGAAGCCCGGTGGCACCGGCGACGATGCCGATCTCACGAGCTGGGAGCTGCCGTCCCCGTGATCCGCTATCGCTACCGGGCCGCCTGGCCCGACGGCCGCATCGAGGGGGGGCTGGTCGCCGCCGCGGGCCCGCCCGACGTGGACGCGCTGCTCATCGCCCGCGGGCTGGCGCCGATTGCGGTGCAGCCGGCGGCTCGGCTCTCCTGGCCCGGCCGGAAGGTCGGGCTCCGGCGCCTGGCGCTGGTGTTCCGCAGCCTGGCCACCCTGGTGGAGGCCGGGGTACCGCTGGAGCGCGCCCTCGCCAGCTCCGAGGCACTGGTCCGCGGGACCAGGCTGGAGCGTACCCTCTCGGAATCCCGTCGCCTGCTCCGTGAGGGCCGGACCCTCGCCGAGGCGCTGGACGCGAGCGAAGGGGTGGTGCCGCGGGTCACCATTGGCCTCCTCCTCGCCGGCGAGCGCGGCAGCCGCCTCGGCGCCGCGCTGGAGCAGGCCGCGCAGCAGCTCGAGCGCGAGGCCGATACCCAGGCCCGGGTACAGCAGGCGCTGGCCTACCCGCTGGTATTGGTGGCGGCCGGATCGGCATCGGTCATTCTGATTGCCACGGTTGTGTTGCCCCGCTTCGCGACTCTCCTTGCCGATCTCGGGCAACAACTGCCACCTGCCACCCGCCTGCTCCTCGGCATCGCGGCCGTGACCCGCGACTACGGCCTGCTGCTCGCCGCTGGCGTCATTGGAGTGATCGCCGGGCTCGTTGCCTCGCGCCGATACCCCAACACCCGCGGCGCCGGCGACCGGCTGCTGCTCCGCCTGCCGCTCATCGGCGCGCTGCGCCTCCGCCTGGCCGCCGCCCGCTTCTGCCGCGCACTGGGCGCCATGCTCTCCTCCGGGGTGCCGATCCTGAGCGCGCTCGCCGCGGCGCGCGAGGCGCTGGGCGACGCCGAGTTGGCTGTCCGGGTGGACCGGAGCGCCGCACGGATCGCGCGGGGGGAGGGGATTGCGGCTGCTCTCGGAGCGGAGGCGGTTCTCCCCGATGCCGCCCTGCAGCTCGTCGCGGTGGGAGAATCGAGCGGCCGGGTCGGGACGATGGCGCTCCGTGCCGGGGACCTCGCGAGCGCGGAGGCCGAGGGCCGACTGCGGACCCTCGTGTCCCTGCTGGAGCCACTGCTGGTGGTCGGCTTCGGCGGCATGATCGCCTTCGTCGCCGCGGCGCTGCTGCAGGCGGTGTACAGCTTGAGGCCGGCGTGAGGGGCGAGCAGGCAGGCAGACGGGCAGACGGGCAGACGGGCAGACGGACGGGTGGCGCATCGCTTGTCGAGCTGCTCGTCGTACTGACGATCCTTGCGTTGCTGAGCGGACTCTCTACGGTGGCGGTGACCTCCCTTCGGGCTCCGGCCGGCGCGGCGCAGCATGACACCATCCGCGCTTTGCGCGCCAGGGCGATCCGCACCGGGGAAGCGATCACTCTGCCGCTTGACTCGACCTTGGTGCGATTCCTCCCCGATGGCCGCGTACTGGGTGGCGCAGTGGACCCCCTGACCGGAGCCTGGCCCGATGCGCGCTAGCCTGACTGCCCGTCTGCCCGTCTGCCCGTCTGTCCGGCTGTCCATCTGCCCGTCTGCCCGCGGCGGCTTCGCCCTCCTCGACGTCCTCCTCGCCCTGGCCCTCCTCGGCTCGGCGGGACTGGCCGTGGTCTCCCTCCTGGACCAGGCGCTCCGTGCCGAGCAGGTGGCCCGGGCGGTGGAGCGCGAGTACCAGGCCGCGGATCGGGTGCTGACCGCGCTCACCCTCCTGCACCGCGCCGAGCTGGACCAGCGCATCGGCCGGCGCCCATTGGGGGAATTCATCGTGGACATCCAGCGCCCCGAGCGGGGGTTGTATCGGATCGCAGTTGCCGGCGTTAGCGCTCCCGGACGGGACTTGCTCGTGACAGTTGTGGCGCGGCCAGAGGGGACGCCGTGAGGCGGACGGACGGACAGACGGACAGACGGGCAGTGGTCCCGATGTCGGCCGGCCGGTCCGCGCGCCGTTCTCTTTCACGCGTCCATCTGTCCCCCTGTCCGTCTGTCCCCCTGTCCGTCTGTCCCCCTGTCCCCCTGTCCGTCCGTCCGTCTGCCCGTCTGCCCGTCTGCCCGTCTGCCCGTCTGTCCTCCGGCTTCTCCCTCCTCGAACTCCTCGCCGCCCTCGCCATCAGCGGCCTGGTCTTCCTGCTCGCCAGTCGCCTGCTCTCCGTCGCCATCGGTGCATCGTCGGCGCTGCGCGTGGCCCGCACCACCCTCGATCGGGAGCAGAACGGCTACCGCTGGCTCCGCTCGGCATTCGGCTCACTCGATCTGTCCGCCGCACCCGGCGGATTCGAGGGCCAGGCGGATCGGGTCACCTTTGGAGCGTGGCGCCCCGCGGCGGCGGGCTGGTCCGTGTCCCGCACGGTTCGGCTTGAGGTTGTGGATGGCGTGCTGAGCGGGCAGGAGGATCGGGAGCCGCCGATCCGGCTGGCGGACTCCGTCGCGGCGCTCTCGGTGGACTATCTCCTCGAGCCGGGGGCGGACAGCCGCTGGGTCCAGCGGTGGATCTCCCCGCTCACCGCCCCGGTCGCTGTGCGGCTCCGCATCACAAGAAGGGTCGGCGAGACAGCGCAGGTGGACACCCTTCTGCTCCTGATCGGGGAACGGGGATGAACCGCCGCGGCATGGCGCTGCTCGTGGTGCTCTGGCTGCTGGTGATCCTCACCAGCCTTGCCGGGGTTACCCTGGCCGGCGGTCGGGTGGGGAGCGCCGCCAGCCGCAACCGCACCGTGCTGCTCCGGGGCCAGTGGGCCGCCGAGGCGTGCCTCGCCGTCTTCCGCGGCCGTGGGGGCAGTGCCCGCGGGCTCGACAGCCTCGACCTGGGGCAGGGGACCTGGTGCGCGCTCGTCGTAACGGACCCCGCCAATCAGCTCCATCTGAACCTGGCGGCGCACACCCAGCTTCGTGCCCTCATCGGGGACTCGACGCTTGTGTCCATGATTGTGGCGCGCCGCCCGTTCCCCGCCGTCGCCGCGCTCGCGGATCTGCTGCCGCCGGTGGTGCTTGCCCACCTGACGGTGCAGGGGAGCGGCCGCAGCAACCCCAACACCGCCCCCCTCGCGGTCCTCGTCGCGATTCCCGGGGTCGGGACCGATGGTGCCCAGGCCCTCCTGGGCCGACGCGGTCAGCCCCCGCTCCACAACGCTGATGAGGCGCTGGCGGCCCTCCCGACCCACGTCCGCGAGCGGGTGCTCGGCCAGTACGACGCCTTCGTCGCGGCCACGGAGTTCACCTCCAGTCAGCTCCTCGTCACCGTGGAGGGGCACCTTGGGGGTGAACGTCCGGTGGCGCGCCTGGCCGTGACCCTGGTGCCGACGGCGGGCCGTCTCGCCGTCATCCGCCGGGAGGTCGAGTGACGCGCCCCGTGACGGTGCGGCTGACCGAGGGCGAGCTGCGGCTCGCGGAGCATCCCGCCATCGTGCTCGCTGACGGAGAGTCGGCCACCGGCGCCTTCCAACTGCTCCGGTCCCGCCTTCCGGCTCGGCCAGCCAATCCCGAGCTGGTTCTGGAGGTCGGCGCTCCCCACCTGCAGCGACGCACCCTGGCCGAGTTGCCGGCCGTCAATCAACGGACGCTAAACGCGCTGATCGCGCATAACCCGTCGCGGTACTTCCGGCAGAACGGGCACCCGCTGGTCTCGGCGGCGGCGTGGAAGGGCCCGACAGGGCCCGAACCTCGCGAGGCGGTGGCGGTCGCCATGGAGGAAACCCTGGCCGTGTCGTTGCTGGAAGGCGCAGCGGCGGCAGGGCTCCGGCTCCGGGACATCCGGCCGGCGGAGGAGCCTGCCGCGCTGCTCTCCCTGCTGCCCGCGGCCGAGCAGGCGCGGCGGCGTCGGGCCATGTGGGTCGCCGCGGCCTGGTGTGCCGGTGCGGCAACCGCCGTCATGGTCCTGGGACTGATCGGGTCGCTGCTCTGGTGGCAGCGCCGCGCCGACCGGTCGGAGGCCGCCCTTGCCCGGTTGGCCACACCGCGGGCGGCGCTGCTGGCGGCGCGGAGCGCACTCGACAGCGCTGGCAGCATGGTCGTGACCCTCGCCGGCGAGGACTCCCTTCGAGGGGCGCTCGCCGAGCGCCTGGTCACGGTCGTCGGCCGGCTTCCGGAGGGCGCGTACCTCACTGCCCTCGAGCTGAGTGCGGACGGCCGCGGCCGCCTCAGCGGCCACGCCCGAGCCACGCACCTGCTCCCCGCCGCCTTCCCCGGCGCCACGCTTGCGGGTACCGCCAGCGCCGACACCGCGGGCTGGGCGCCATTCACCCTCGAACTCCGACCGGGGCGGACACCATGAGTCCCCGGGACCGGCGTGCGCTTGGGCTGGGACTCGGCATCGTGCTCGCGGCGGTCGTGCTGTTGCGCCTGCTGCCGGCACTCACTCGGCAACTCATCGAGTCCCATGCCCGGGCGGTGCTCGCCGAGCGCCTGGTGCAGGAGACCGAGGCGGCGATCGCGGCGCTGCCGGCGCTGGAGGATTCGGCGCGGAGCCTCACCCGGGCAGTGGTGGCGCTCGCGCCGCGGCTCCTCGCCGGGCCGGTCGAGCCCGCCGCCCTGAGCGATCTCTCCGGCCAGCTCACGACGATTGCCATGCGGCATCATGCGCGGGTGCTCCGGGTCGCCCCGGTGGCCGACTCGACAGCCGCTGGCCGGCTGCGGCGACTGAGTGCGACTGTCACCCTGGAGACCGATTTCCGGGGTCTCGCGGCCTGCCTGGCAGCGCTGGCGCGTGGCGAGGCGACGCTCGTGGTGGAGGCGGTGAGTGTCAGCGCCGCCGATCCGCTGGCCCTCGAAGGAACGCCGGAACTGCTCACCGTCGAGCTCCGGATCCGTGGCTGGTACCTGACGCTGACCCGGGAGGAATCATGAGGTGGCAGGCGACAGTTGGATTGGCAGCCCTGCTGGCTGTCCCCCTGGGGGCGCAGTCGCCGGCTCCCGCAGCGGAAGGCGCCGGGTTGCTTCGGCTCGCTTCCAGCACGACTCCATTTCGGCTCGACCGTCGGCCTCCGGTGGTGCGGTATGGTCTGCCGGCCGCGCCGCCCGCCGCCCCGGCGCTACCTCGCCCGCCGAGGCCGGCGCTGCAGCTCACGGGAATCGTGTGGGGGGCAGAGCCGGCCGCGATCGTCGAGGGCGTTCCCGGCGTCGAGGGGCCGAGCGTCTTCGCGGTGGGGCAGACCGTTGGAGGCATCAGGTTGACCCGGCTGGAGACCGATCGCGCTGAGCTGGCCGGGATGGATACCACGTGGGTATTGAAGGTGAGGATGCCATGGTAGGGCGGGCAGACGGTCGGACGGTCAGACGGTCAGACGGTCGGACGGTCAGACGGGCAGACGGACAGACGGACAGACGGTCAGACGGTCGGACGGTCAGACGGTCAGACGGTCGGACGGTCGGGTGGCATCGGCGGGTCTGGGTGTTTCTGCTGCTCCTCACGTACCCGGGGGCGCTTGCGGCGCAGGATTCCGCGAGCGCCAGCGTCCATCCTGACAGCCTCAGTGTACGCTTCGTGGACGCCGATCTGCGCGCGGTGGTGCAGACCCTCGGCCGTTACCTCCCCAAGCCGCTCTTGGTATCGGGTGTCCCGGCCAACCGGGTCTCCCTCGACACGCCGGAGCCGGTGCACAAGTCCATGGCCGCGCCGCTGTTACGAGCCCTGGTTGAGTCGCAGAACCTGGTGTTCGAGGAAGACTCGGCGTACATCCGCATCGGGCCCGCGGTCGGTCGGACGGTCGGACGGTCGGACGGTCAACTCGATACGGCGGCGGTGCTGCTCTCCGTCATCCGCCTCAAGCATGCCCGTGCGGCAGACGTCGCGGCGACGGTGAACCTCCTCTTCGGCGGCGGTGGCGAGTTCTCCGGCAGCACCGGCCTCGGCGGCGGCACCCTCTCCGAGGAGCTCTCCCGTTCCGCAACCACCGACCGTCCGACCGCCCGACCGTCTGACCGCCCGTCCGACCGTCCATCCGCCGCCTTCTCCAGCTCCGTCACCATCGTCCCCGACGAACTCACCAACGCCCTCCTCGTCCGCGCCACCGAACGGGATCTGACGGTGCTGCGCTCCGCGGTGGACCAGCTCGACATCCGGCCGCTGCAAGTCGTCATCGAGGTCCTGATCGTCGAGGCCCGTCGGAGCAGCGACTTCTCCATCGGCACCAGCCTCTTCCTGCCGCCGCAGAAGATCCCCGGCGACGCGGACGGTACCGTAGGCGGCCGCACCCGCGGAGCCGGCCTCGGGGACCTGGTGCTCGAGCTGCTCAACCTGGGCCGAGCGGATATTGACGCGACGCTGAGCGCCTCGGAGAACCGGGGGGATGTGAAGATCGTCTCCCGCCCGGTCCTCCTCGCCTCGAATGGCATGGAGGCCAGCTTCCTGGTCGGGAGCCAGCGTCCCTTCGTGCAGGTGAGCCGGCTCCTCCCCACCGACAACAACAACCAGGACCGGGTGGTGCAGTACCGCGATGTCGGCACCCGGCTCCGGGTGCGGCCCACGATCAATCAGGACGGCTACGTCTCCCTGCTGCTGCGACAGGAGATCAACGCCGCCACCAGCGAGGTCGCGTTCGACGCTCCGGTCATCTCCACCCGGGAGGCCTCGACCCAGGTCCTGGTGCGGGACGGCCAGACCATCATGCTGGGCGGGTTGGAGGACCAGCAGACCGACCGGAGCCGGACCGGGGTGCCGCTGCTGTCGTCGCTCCCGCTCGTGGGCGCCCTCTTCGGCAGCCAGAGCCGGAACGAGAGCCGCACGGAGCTCTATCTCTTCATTACGCCCCGGATCCTGCGGACCGACGAGGACGGGGACCGGGTCACGGCGCCGCATCTGCCGGCGGGGGAGGGGCGGTGAGCAGGATGCCGGTGGCAGACGGACAGATGGGCAGACGGACAGACGGACAGTTTGTCCGCGGCTCTGCGGGCTCGAGGGGCTCGTTTGACTCCCTGCCCACCTGTCCCCCTGTCCGCGCTCCCGTCTGCGCGTGGGACTCCCTCTCCCCCTGTCCCCCTGCCCGGCTGCCCCCCAGTCCCCCAGTACGTCTGCCCCCCTGTCCTCCGGTCCGTCTGCCCATCTGTCCGCCTGCCCCCCCGCCCATCATCGCCCTCTCCCCCTCCATGCGCCGGGCGGTGGAGCTGGCTCGGCGGTTCGCGGCGCTGGACCTGCCCATCCTGCTCGTGGGACCCACAGGTACCGGGAAGGAAGTGCTGGCGCAGGCGATCCACCGGTGGAGCGGCCGCACCGGCGACCTGGTGGATGTCAACTGCGGGGCGTTGCCACCACATAGTGCCGGGCGGGAGCTCTTCGGCCATCGTCGGGGGGCGTTCACGGGGGCGGTGGAGCATGCACCCGGGCTGCTGGAGGCGGCGAGCGGCGGCACCCTCTTCCTGGATGAACTCGGCGCCCTGGCGGGAGAGACCCAGGTGTCGCTGCTCCGGTCCCTGGAGACCGGCGAGTTCCGCCGTTATGGCGAGACCGGCAAGCGGATGGTGTCGGTCCGGTTCCTCGGGGCGCTGCAGGAGCTTCCGGGTGGACTGCGGGAGGATCTGCGGCACCGGCTTTCAGGCGGGATCATCAAGCTGGACCCGCTCGCGAGCCGGCCCGAGGACCTCTGGCCTCTGGCGGCGCAGTTCGCGGCGGCGCTGGAGCGCACCCTGTCGGAGCATACGCGCTCCGTGCTCGAGCGCCACTCGTGGCCCGGGAACGCACGGGAGCTGCGCCAGGTCATTGCCCGGGCGGCGGTACTTCAGGGGGAGGGGCCTCTCGCCGTCGCGGCGTTGCTCGAGGCGATTGATCTCGGGGCGCCTGTCTCAACTGGGTCACCCGAAGCCGGTAAGTCCGCAGGTGGCGCGGTGTGGCGGACTGAACTCGCCGAACTCTGCCGGATCAATGACTACGACTCAGCCCGGTTGATGCGAGTCCTGGGCGTGAGCCGAACTACCCTGTACCGCCGGCTCAAGGTAGCCGGACTCCGGCTGGAGGAGCTTCGTAGCGCGGCGGCCCGGCTGGCTCAATTCCAAAATCCCACCCAATCCCGGGATTCGGTGGGATTGGGTGGGATTTCGGGACTGGAAAGCTCGCGGTGAATCGGCCAAGTCGTTGCCAGACAACGATCGGTATCCGCGTGGCCCGTGGCACGCGGCATGTAATAGAGGGAGGCGACCTCCACCCGGGAGCCTCCCATGCCCGTCCGCTCGCCGAAGCGCTCGCCCAATCCCCGTTGGGTTGTCCTGCTGGCCCTCGCCCTCTTTGCATTCGCGTTCTCGACGGGGCTGACCGCGCAGGAGGCGCCGGAGTGCAGCGGGTGCGGCGGAGGAATCGCCGTGACCCCGGACGGCAGCACGGTGACGGTGAGCTCGGGCAGCAACGGCCTCACGGCCCTGTTCCAGGTGGAGAACACCTCCGGCGTGGCGCTCTCGATCAACTTCGCCTGCTCCACGGTCGGCCCCCTGAGTTGCACCGATCTCGACATCGATTCCTACAGCTTCGACCCCAGTGAGATCATTCAGGTCCAGGCGACCTACAACGCCACGGGGGTGGGGATCGGGACGCTGATCCTCGGCGCCTCCGGCGATGCCAGCAATGAGGGCTGGTTCGCGATCACCTCCCAGGGTCCCGCGGCGCCGGCCGTGTCCCTGGCCCCCCACAACGCGAGTTATCGGGACGTCGGGAAGTGCGTCGCCAGTTGCTTTGACGCCGTCTACAGCCATTCCACCCCGGCCTACTTCTCGCTCGGCGCCGCTCGGGGCGTGACCCTGGCCTACAACAGCCAGACCCACAAGCCCACGCCGGTGGTCTCCGTGGACGTGAGCCTCGCGCCCGGGGCCACCCTGCCGACGGCCTACTCCATCAAGATCCGCCGGACCGGAGCGGCAACCTGGTTCACGCTGCTCAATGATTCCACCTTCGCCTGGTTCGCGGCCCACGGCTCCGGCCTCACCCGGCTCGCCGCCGCCTTCGATGCAGCGACCAACCTGGTGGACTCCACCGCGAGTATCCCGGTGGAAGTGGAGGTGATCGCCGAGTATCCCACCACGTCCATCAGCAGCACGGTGACCACCCAGGTGCTGATCAACTCCCAGAGCCGAAGCGTCTTTGGCCCCGGCTTCGACCTGGCCGGGTACCAGCGGCTCCACAAACGTGGCAGCCCGAGGGGTGACGTGGTCATCACCGAGGGCGACGGCTCCATCGCCTTCTATGACAGCGTGGCGGGCGGCTATGCCAAGCCTGCGGGCGCGCCCGGGATCCGGCTCGTTTTCAATGCGGACTCGACGTACACCCGGACGTACCTCGATAGCTCCTACGTCCTGTTCAACAAACGGGGCTTCATGACCCGGGCGGCCGATCGCTTCGGCAACGCCACCGTGTACGCCTACCACGCCGCACCCTACGACACGCTGCTCAGCACGATCACCGACCCGATGGACAAGGTGATCCAGCTCTGCTACAACGCCAACTGCACCGCCGCGGCCGCCAAGCTCCAGAAGGTGCTCGTCCTTCCAAGCGCCAACCAACGGGTGGTGACCTACACCCACACCAGCGGCAAGCTCGCCCAGATCCAGGATCCGGATGGCTACAGCGAGGGGCTCTCGTACGGGGGGAACGGACTCCTCTCGGCGATTACCGACCGTGCCGGCGGCGTGACCGGTCTGTTCTACGATGCCCTCAACCGGCTGGACAGCCTGCGGGCGCCGAGCATCGCCCTGTTTGACGGCAGCAACGGGCAGCCCAAGGTCACCTACACCCCGGCCGAGCGCACCGTCTGGCAGCCGGCGATCGCGGGGGCGAACTCCGGCGCCCCTAAGGCGGCGGTGAAGGCGGATACCTCGCTCAAGTCCCTGGTTACCGATCCACTCGGGGTCGTCACCAAGTACGCGCAGAACAGGTTCGGCTCACCGGTCAAGGTCACTGATCCCTTCAACCATTCCACGCTCATCACCCACGACAGCGACGGGAGAGCTACGCGGATTGATGAGCCCAATGGACATTATGCGCTGTTCACCTACAACGCTCATGGCCAGCTGACTCAGGCTAGCGACGGGCCGTCCGGGCGGACCACCAACTACCACTACCGCGACACGCTGACGGCGGACCTGAGCTACATTGACGGAGACCAGGTGCGCACCGATTTCCACTATTACGGCGCCGCTGAGAGCGGCGGCCCCCAGGGGGCGCTCAAGGACGCCTGGGTGGGAGTTACTGGAGCCTGGCCGGCGACGACGGGGGGCCAGATCGTCTCGACCTTCAAGGCCGACGCGCTCGGGCGGGACACCGCGGTTGTCGATCCACTGAACCACGGCACCCGGTATTTCTATGACGGGACATGGGGCACTCTGAGGAAGGTGCAAGATGCCAATGGGGTGGAAAGCGAAGTGACTTTCGACGCGCTGGCCGGACGAGTGGAAACGACAATTGTGCCAGGCGCACCTGCTGTCTCGACCTACTATGGAAGCATGAATCAGGTCCTGCTTCGGTTGTGGGGGAATCCGTTCAGCCCAACCTACAGAATCGCAAACACTTACGACCCGGCGAGCTTGGCGCTCGTTCGCGTCGAGACCCCGCAACCGGCAGGCGCCCCTGGCCCGGTGATCTACAAGTACGGGTACAACGCGCTGGGCGACCTGACGACCCGCCATGACGCCGCCGACACCACCAAGGCCGATACCCTCAAGTACGACAAGGGGGGGACCCTTCGAAGGGTCAAGACCCGGCGGGGCGACACCATTGACATGACCTACGACAAGATCGGACGACTGCGCTCCCGCTCTGGGCCCGACTTCCCCGCGGACAGCTTTGCCTATGACACCGTGGCCGGGCGCTGGCACGTGGCCTGGAACACCAACGCCCGGGACAGCTTTCATCTCGATACCCGGGGCAGGCTCGATGTCTGGCGCCAGACGCTCAACACCCGCACCTACACCGGCACCCTCACCTACGACACCAAGGACCGGGTGACCCGCCGTGTCCTCAAGCCGAGTACCCCTGCGGCAGACTCCTCGGTCTTCCAGTTTGCGTATGGGTCCGGGGCCGGAATCCGGGATTCCCTGTGCGTGTTCGCCAACCCCAAGCGCTGTCTCACCTTCAAGGTAACCGCCGACTTCGCGGCCGACACACTCGTCTTCAACCGCGGCACCGCCAACGCCTGGCGGCTGCTTCAGGGGTACGATGCCAATCACAGAATCACGTCGCAGACCTTCACCGGTGGCACCAATCTCGCAGCCCTTGAGCTCCCTATCATCACCTACGATTCGATCGGGCGGAACCGGACCCGGACCTCACCGAAGGGCGGGAGCTTTACCCGGCGACTGTTCCTGCACTCCCAAATGGGCTGGC
Source organism: uncultured Gemmatimonadaceae bacterium (assembly GCA_964585655.1). Lineage (GTDB taxonomy): Bacteria > Gemmatimonadota > Gemmatimonadetes > Gemmatimonadales > GWC2-71-9 > JADJOM01. The sequence continues at coordinate 25,212 of CAZPER010000004.1, forward strand.
TGACCAACGCCTGCGACTCTACCGGGAGCCAATGCCAGAACGTAGTCGACGGCACCACGACGCCGGCATGGAGCTATGGCTCCACCGGGAACCGCGATCAGATCGGGGTCACCGCGAGCTACGGCGCCGGCAATCGTCTCACTGCGTTCGGCACCACCAACCTGGGCTACAACCCCATCGGCGGGGTGGTCTGCCGGATTGTGGGCACCTGCCCCTCCGGCACGGGGGCCGGGTACAAGTACTCATGGGACGCCCTTGGTCGGCTCCGGGGCATCCGGAACGGCTCGACAGGAGCGCTGGTGGATAGCATGTTCTATGACGCCTTGGGCCGCCGGGTCCGGAAGCAGATGGCCGCCGGTGACGAGTACTACGTGTACGAGGGGGACCAGGTCATCTTCGACCTGAACGGTTCTGGCACCGTGCTCCGGGAGTACGCCTGGTACCCGGGGCAGGTGGACCGGCTGCTGGCGATGCGCGCGGCGACGCCGGTGTTCGACACCTTGGTGGCAATCATTGACCCGATCAACGGCACCGTCCGCGGCATGGCCCGGATGCGGAATGGAACCAAGGTGAAGGAGTACGCGGAGGCCCCCTGGGGCGACGCCGTGGCGGATACCGGCATCGTGGTCCGGTACCGCTTCGCCGGCCGGGAGCTCGATGCGGAGAGCGGGCTATACTATATGCGGGCGCGGTACTACGACCCTGCCTTGGGCCGCTGGATCAGTGAGGACCCGATCGGCATAGCCGGCGGAGCCAATCTGTTCGCTTATGCCAGCAACGACCCGGTCAATGCCCGGGACCCGAGTGGACTGTGCACATACTGGGAGTGGTTAGCACTACGAAAGAAGTATACGCTGAATGATGGCACGGTCGATGAGCGGAAGGTAGCGGAGATGTGCCCGACCATTGATCCCTTAGAGACCACTGAGATCACCGCGGTCGGGACCCGGCCAAGGACCGCACCTGCGCCTACGCCATGGTTTCCTACGGACTTGTTCTTCCCGTTTGGTGGGGGCGGCGGAGGCATGGGGGCCGGTGCTGGGCGTTGCTTCGGTCCCTGTGGGAGCAGGGCATTCACCATCACATACTCGGGCAGCGCCCTGAAACCCGGCCGGTATCACAGTGGATGGCGGAGCTTCGACAATGATGTTGCTGCCATGGAGCGCGCTCGAGTGGCATCCAATCCGAGACTCCCTGGCTACCTCATGTTCTGCACTACCGGGCGGCTTGACGGCAAACAGGGAAGGTTCGAGATCTTCGGAAGGATGTCGCGACTTGGAGGGACAATGATAGTGTTCGAAGTCGACCACCACTTCTTCCGGCCGCGCGCTAACTGTGATGCCTTCTAGCCACAAGAGGGCGGGGCAAGCCTTCCTGGCCTGCGATTCGCTCGGATTCAGTGCGGGCTACCTCATTCGGGCTATCGCATCTAACCAGATTACTGGACAAGTTGTCCATTTCGCCGAGGAAGGCGAGCGCAGCGATCATGCGGTCACTCTGGAGGTTGCTGCTCCGGGGCGTCCTCCATGGCATGGCCGGCTGCCCTTCGATCCTTCGTTCAGTGGTGTTTGTGGTTGTTTCGGGACGCCCTCCCCGACTCACGCCCTCGTTGCTTGGGCTGGAGCTGGTGTGTTCGTGGATGCATACCACCCTGAGATGTATGAGTATGCTGCCATCCCGTGCATCACAGGGGTTGCCGCCGAGGCGCCGGCTGGACTCCTCGCGATTGCTGGGGTTCACGACATCGCGGTCTACTCAGGTCGCGGCCTAGAGTACTGCGTGCTGAATCTGTCCGCCAATGGTGTCGAAGTGACGAGCTTGAAGAGTACGGTCGTAGCCGGGGTCGCCCGTGAGGCAGCAAGCAATGCTCTGATTGAGTTCAGCCTCGATCTACTTACCGGTGGATTGGCAGGTGGGTCTTCTGTGGCGGTCGTCCATACTCCTGGCTCGCTTGGGATGCTAGGCAGCCATGTCCCTCGCCACTGGATCGGGTAAGCTGGTAACCGGCCCGCGCTGCCGGCTCCGATCGGCGAGTCAGCATACACCGCGGGGACGGCTCGATCTGGCTGGCCGGCCCACATCGTCCGCGCAACCCGGTAAGTCAGTCCAGGCCGCAGGACGCACTATCCGCTGCAGGAAGCTGAGTTCCGGTTACGGGTACCGTGGTCGACGTGGGTATCACCGCATATGTCTGCTTCTCCCAATGAGTGGTTTACGAATGCGGAATGGACGGTCATGTGAGGGGGACCTTCTTGCAGAGGTGGCGAAGGTTCATCAAGCCGCTCTTTGCCTGGGCTGCGGCATTCGCGGCCTGGGCAATTGCCGGATGGGCAGCGAACGGAGGGGAAAGCCTCAATCGCCTGGGTCTCCGCCCGATACCCCTCGTGATTTGGTACTTCAGCATGGCGCTGACGCTGTCCCTGCTGATTGCGGCATTGCATCCGTGGGCGACGACGCGGACCCGAGGTGCGGCTATCGGGGTCGTTGCCGGTGTGTTGATTGCCGCAACGCTTTGGGCGCTGGTTGTCACGCTGCCATTGCCGCTTTGGGCGAAGGTCAGTTCGGCCGGCATAATGGGAGCGTTTGGAGCAATTATTGGTGCGATTTACTGGCAGCCTGCGACAGGAGCGCCGAATCACTGATGCGCACATTGACGACGTGAATCCCTCCCCGGGGATTGCTAGCAACGTTAGCGCTTAGCTAGCACCCTATCCACGGTCACTCGGGCTGGTGACACTGGGCTCGGCTGGCTGCGCGGCTCGGGACGCCTCTGCCGCCCGGTGACGTTCTGTGAAGGTCTGCTATCGTGTCGGGGCATGCGTCCGGTGGCCGTGGTGGCACGCACGGTGGTGTAGAAGCTAAGGAAACCCTCCAGGTCGGCCGGGAGAGCCTCCACCGACTCGTAGAAGCGCTTCCGGGAGGAGATCGCGAAGAACTCCTCCTTCGCCGTCCGGTTGAAGCGCTCGACTATCCCGTTGGTCGCCGGGGAGTCCATTATGGGCGCCCGCCGCTCCACCCGCTGCGAGCGGCGCCCACCGCATATACCGCCGATCAACCTGTCACCACGGCGATACCGGGCGCACTGGCGCACGCGGGGCACCCCCGGAGTTTCTTCCGGGCAGCCTCCGTGTATTTCGTACCTCCGTGGTGATCTGCCTGCCAGACTGCCCACCCGCCACATGACCCAGCTCAATCCCAAAAATCCCACCCAATCCCGGGACGCGGTGGGATTGGGTGGGATTCTGGGACTCGATGTGACCGTGCGGACACGCTAACTCGTTGTCCTGCACCACTCACCCCATCCCACCCCCATGGCACGCCGCATGAATTAAGAGAAGGGCATCCCGCTCCCGGAGCCCTTCCGTGCGTGTTCGTCTCAGCTGGGCCACCCTCCTCGTGGCCGTCGTCGCCGTCGTCGTCGCCCCAGCCTGGTCCCGGCTGGTGCCCACCCTCCCGGCGCTCCGCGAGCCCGGCACGGTGATCGTCACCCCGGACGGGGACCTCTTCAACGCCACCGCCCACGCCACCGGGTACCGCGCCACCTTCCAGATCCAGAACACCCGGACCGTGACCAGTACCTATACCCTGTCCTGCGGCTTCACCGGCCAGGTGACCGCCTGTGAGGTGAATGAGCCCTCGGTGACCCTGGAGCCCGATGAGACCCAGGACATGGAGGTCGCCTTCAGCACCGGTAACCTCAGCGTCACCGGCAACACCCTCACCCTGACCGCGTCAGGGCCGGCGACCAACGCGGGCTCGTTCAACGTCAAGGTGCTCACCAGTGTGCTCCGCATGGTGACCCCCGGCGGCACCCAGAATGACTCCGTGATCAACGTTCGTCGCCGCCAGCCCGTCTTGCTGGCCCGATTCCTGACCAGCGCCGGCACCGACTCCACCCAGACCCAGCTTCTGTGGAAGAAGCTGCCCTCAGGGTCCGATCTGGATGTGACTGTGGATGCCCGTCACAACCGGGGCCTCATCGAATGGGAGGTGGAGGACTCGCTCGCCCTGGTCAACCCGGGCGACCAGGCCCGGGTGACGGCCCGCCACTGCACCCTGACTGGGGTCTGCACGGAGGAACGGCGCATCGTCCAGCTCGCCAACGACAGCAAGCCGCTGTTCGGCTTCTCCGGTGTCCCCACCGGCTCCCTCGCCGCCGGCTTCGGCGCCCCCTTCGGCCCAGGCTTCTCCGTCAGCGGCGCCGAGGTCGGCACCGGCTTCGGCACCGTCCCCTACTTCAGCATGGGAGCCGCCCGTTCGGCCGGACTGGTCTACTCCACCCGCCAAGCGTGGCCCCGCGCCACCATTCCCGTGGACATTGATCTCCACTGGCTCGGCGCCAACCCCCAGTCGCTCACCCTCATCGTCTATGATGGCGTCACCTTCGTGGACTCGGTGCGCTACGCCTCCCCCAATTGCATGACCGGCAGCACCCGCCGGTGCCGCGGTGTGGTCACCGCTGATTTCCGCGGCACCAGCTTCAGCACCCCCACCCGCAAGTGGCTCCGGGTCGAGGCCAAGGTGATCCCCTCGGGCGGCGGCACCGCCATCTCGGCAGCGGATTCTGTGGAGGTGGCGCTGGTGGACCGCCGCACCACCCGCTACGGCGCCGGCTGGTGGCCGGCAGGCGCCCTCCGGCTGGTGGCAGCCGGCGAGGACCGGCTGCTGGTCGGCGCCGACGGCGCCGTCACGGTCTTCCGCGGCAACGGCGACAGTCTCTACCTGCCGCCCCCCGGGAACTTCAGTGTCCTCAAGAAGGTGGGCAGCACCTGGGAACTCTCCCCCCGCGGCAGCCTCGCCAAGCTGGTCTTCGATACCCAGGGGCGGCTCATCAAGCAGGCGGACCAGAACGGCAACCGCGACACCCTCCTCTACGGCGGGACCACCGACTCGCTGCTCGAGATCAAGGACCCGCTCAACAAGCGGATCGTGCTGGGGTACGCGAACCGCAAACTCAACAGCTTTACCTCGCTATACGGCACCGCCCAGGCCCGCACCCACGCGGTGGTGATCGACACAGCCACCAACTTGCTCACCCGCGATTCCATCGGCGGCTCCGCCTACCGCACCAACTACTCCTACGCCACCAAGGACGCCGGCTCCAAGACCTACCAGGTGGCCACTCGGCTCGGGCTCCTGCAGGACACGACTCGCGTCGTCTACGACTCCAGTGCGGCCGGCTTCACCTTCCGGCCGAGCGCGGTGCAGCTCCCCCGGGTGCCAAACGAGGTCGGCACCATCGTCGTCCCCCAGATCAGCTACATCCCGGTGCTCCGCCGCGGCGCCGGCACCGTCGTGCCGCTGGACAGCACCGGTCCCTGGGTGGAGATGCGGGACCCCAGGGGGAACTGGACCCGCTCCTACCTCGACCGCTGGGGCAGCGCCCGTTTCGTCTGGGACACCCTGGGTGCGCTGAGCCGGGCAAAGTACACCGCCGACGGCCGGGTGCTGTGGAGCGAGGGGAAGATCGCGGGGGACACCACCCGAACCTACTTCGCTTATGACTCCTGGAAACGGCTGACGAAGAGCTGGATCAACCGGGTGGAGAACGGCAAGGGCGTTCTGCGGCTCGACAGCCTGGCCTACGACGCCAACCACCGGGTGGTGCGCAGGATTGACAGCCGGGGCAAGGTGGACAGCCTCTGGTACGACGCGAATGGCAATCTCATCAAGACGAAGGACCCCGGTGGCTTCGTCAGCCAGTACTGGTACAGCGCCACCACCGGCCAGCTCGACTCCCTGCTGCCCCCGTCCACCGGGGTGAAGCAGTACCTCACCTATGATGCCACCTGGAAGAACCCCTGGGAGCAGAAGGTGGGCACCGAGCTGCAGAGCCGGAGCAGCTACGACAGCTATGGCCGGGTCTCCGCCACCGAGTCCCGGATCAAGGTCAAGGTCGTCAACAACACGACCAAGTGGCAGTGGCGGAAGACGGTGCCCGCCTATGTTACCGCCACCAACGAAGTCACCGGCCAGACCCTGTACCGGAGCGACACCTGCGACCCGTGTGCGTCGGGCCCGCCGAGCTGGCCGGCGGACACCCTGCATACCCAGACCACCAGCGTCCTCAAGGATGTGGCGGGGCGGGACACCGCCCGGGTGAACGAGCGCGGCTATCGCACCGGCTACACCTACGACCGGCTGGGCCGGCTCCTCGCTCGGCGGCCACCGAGCGCCAGCTCTCCGGCGCCGCGGGACAGCATGCTCTACGATGTGGCGGGCAACGTGGTGAAGACCATTACCCGCCGGGGCGACACCCTCACCGCCACCTACGACAGCCGCAACCGGGTCCTCACTCAAGTGGTGCCCGGAGTCGGCACCATCAACCGGAGTTATGCCGGCCAGCTCGACCAGCTCACCCGCACCTGGGTCACGGGCGCGGTGGACTCGATCGGCGGCGTGAACGGCGAGGTCAAGACCGTCTACGACAAGCGGGGGCGGGTGGCCTCGGACACCGTCTTCCGCAACACCACCGCCATCGGCACCAGCTACGCCGTGGACATCTACGAGCGGGACAGCAGTGTCTCCGATCCGCTGGGCTCCTGGTTCACCCGGTACGAGGCCACCCGGGGGGCGCCGGAGCGGCTGATCACCCCCTTCAGCGATTCGCTGGCGCTCACCCTCGACGGCCAGTACCGGCCCACGGCGCGGACCGTGCTGAGCAGCGGGCCCAGCTTCGTCCAGTCCACCCAGTTCCTGGCCACGAGTGGCGCCGCCCGGATCACGCATGACGCCGGGGGGGCTGGGGGGCCGTACGAGGCCGGCACCTACGATCCGGAAGGGGCGCCGGATGAGCCCACCATGGGGGCCCCCGTGGGCCCGCTCTGGGTGGAACAGCACGGGTCGGGCGCGGCCCCCGATTCCCTGGTGGACAGCCTGGCCTACGATGGCTGGGGCCGCCTGCTGGGCTGGCGTCACCACCGGAAAGTGGACACCACCCTCACCCTGCTGGCGACCGACTCGGTGTGGTTCGACCGCACCGGCAACGTCCATGTGGAGGGGGAGACCCGCACCTACGAACTCCAGACCGACCGGCTCCTGAGCCGGGTCACCCCGGGTAGCTGGACCTGGACCTACAGCTACGACGCCGCCGGGAACCTGACCCAGGTGGTCAAGACCAAGGCCGCGCTGTCCATTACCTGGACCTACGCGTATGATGCCCTCAACCAGCTCCGGAGCGTCCGGCTCGACGGCACCCTCGTCGCCCGCTACGGCTACGACGTCCTGGGCCGCCGGGTCGCCCGCCGGGTCTACCTGGCGGCGCTCCCCGGTTCCGAGGTGCGGGAGACGCGATATCTTTACCAGGGCGGCCATGTCGGGGCCGAGACGGATGCCGCGGGCAACATCAAGTGGAAATACTTCTGGGGCCCCGGCACCGACAACCTCATCGGCCTGCAGGACTCGACCGGCACCCAGTACTACGTGGTGCAGGACCAGTTAGGGAGCGTGCGGGGGCTGGTCAGGCGGGACGGCACCTGGATCATGCACCAGCGCTTCACCCCCTACGGCACCCTCCTCGCCCGCGACTCGGCCGGGAGCAGCATGCCCAAGGGCCTCCACGTGGGCTGGACCGGCCGGGAGTACGACGCCGAGACGGGCTTCACCTTCCACCGGGCGCGGTACTACAGCCCCGACCAGCGGCGCTGGACCCAGGAGGACCCGATCGGCTACGCCGGGGGCGGGAACCTCTACGCCTACGTGGGCGGGGCGGTCATGGAGGCGCGGGATCCGAGTGGGATGATCGAGGATCTCTCCGGCCGGACGATGGGGCAATACGTGGAGGCGTCCCGCCCGAATGAGAACTACCAGCTCCCGCCGTGGCCGGGAGGTGGGGGGAAGCGGGGCGGGTGGCTGAACACCAGTTACATCGAGGATGATGGGTATCTTGACGACCTAATGCAGGTACTGTTCGATGCAGGAAACGGGCGCTCTGGGTGTTCGGGGTCCGTGTGTGCGACCAATATGGACGAATACAACAGCTACGTGGGTAACTTTATGCGGGTGCTCGGGTCGCTTTGGGGTGCCGTCCCAAGTGGCGTGATCGGGAAGGGCAGTGCCAGTCTCGACCTCAGTGAGGTTAATCCACTTACCGCTAGCCAGTACGCGCTAGTCGCTGGAAGTGGGTCACAGGCAGGACTTTCCTTCCAAAACCCGCAAGTTGGTGAAGACATTATGCGCATGTTGAATGGGGGTCAGATTGGCAGCGCGAGGAAGACACGAGGTGGTCACTCGGGGATGCATGCCCGAGTGAGCGGTTTCTCCTTCATCGTCGTTGCCAGGTCATACTTCAATTCGCAAAGCGCCGCCTCCGGGGTGCTTGAGGGGTGCCTCGTCCATGAGTGGTCTCATGCAGCGAGAAACGCGCCCGACGCCGGCCCGGGCAATGCTTATCAGTATGCGCTCGCAAACTCCTACGATCGGACTGGACGGCACTGTGCGAGGTGATCATCCGATGACATGGTATCTGCCCTTGGTGCTCACGCTCACGGCCGCAGCCGCACCCGACTCAGTTAACGCTCAGGTGCCTCCGGAATGCCTGGCCGGTGCCCGAGTGGCACCGCGATCCGTACGGTGGCATCCGAATCCGCAGGAAGTGAGCCTTGCAGATACCCTTGAGGTGCGCATCAGGGAAGCTGCTGGACGTGACGGTGGTACTGGCGTCGATCACCTCCTGTCGGAGTTACAGCCGGTGTTCGAGCGCCGGCCGCAACTCGTCAAGTCGGCCTTGGCATACTTGCTCCGCACAGGCACAGCGGAGTCATCCGGATTGGGTCCGGAAGGGTGGCTCTACTTCACCTTGTCGGGGGACGCTAGGCCAGTGCTGCGGGCGGTTCGTGGCGATGAACTGGGGACAATCGCCAATGCGCTGCACGCTGTACGATTCCCGCTCGATTCTGCGTCCGAATCGGAAGTGTTTCAATACGCATGTGACGCCGCGTGGCGCATCTTCGCTGCGGCCGCCGACACGACTGGCTATGCGCACGTGCGACCGACCGCGTCGGATGTGGGCTCGGCGCACACACTCATCTTCGTCGCCTCCCGCCTGCTCAGCGGGCGCCGAGCTGCGCTTCTGGTGGAGATGACGTCTCGGGCATTTGACCAGTATGGCATCTCCATTGCGCGATACGGCGCGGACCCGTCTACGTACAAGCCGATCGAACCCTAGGGACGTCGTGTATCGCCACCCAAGCGATGGGGTGCGCATGGCTGGCGGCGCAATCGTCGTGGCGGGGCTCCCTGGAAGTAGGGCCGGCGCGACCCACGGAATGGCAGGAGGTTCGGGACTGGACGAGGCCCTGCCCTGGGGGAAAGGTCAAGCCGGGTCTGCCCCGCTTCTCCGAGCAGATCGGAGTCACTTACGCGCACCTGGATCCCTGCGTCGATAGTTCGCAGAGGAAGTGCCGATGTGTGTAGTGCTTGTCTTCGGTGGGTTTGCCGCCTACGGATTCTGGGGCCTTGCCATGTCGTTCGCTATGAATGCGCACGCGGTTGGTGGCGCGAAGTACGGCAAGGCATTCTGGGATCCGGCGTCGTATGATCCTGAGGGCGTGCGACAGCTCACCCTCCTTAAGCGATGGCTGATGGGAGTGCCGATCATCGCATTGGCGACGCTCATCGCTGATGCTCTGCTCTGTCGCCGAGGGCTCTGACCCTTCCCAGATCTGGTGGGCACCTGTCTGAGCCTCCACCTTGGTGGACCGCCGCGGGTTTCCCGGGAAGCTCGATTCGTGAGTGCCCCCGCGGCGGGTGAGACGCTCGGGTCCGTCGATGGCAGCCGTGCGGAAGCAGCAATCTCCATCGCTTCGTCGCGCTCCCCGCGCTGACAGGAGGGACTTCCTTCGACTCCTTCCACCATGCCACCCGCGGGTCTGACCGTCTGACCGTCTGGCCGTCTGACCGCCCGGCACCGACAACCTCATCGGCCTGCAGGACTCGACCGGCACCCAGTACTACGTGGTGCAGGACCAGTTAGGGAGCGTGCGGGGGCTGGTGCGGCGGGACGGCACCTGGATCATCGGCGGTGCGCTAGCCCTACCCACGTGAGGTCGGGTCGGTCCGACACCAGGACCGCCGGCAGGCCCCCCGTCCGCCCGACCGTCTGACCGTCTGACCGTCTGACCGTCTGTCCGCCCCACCTTCCACCGGGCGCGCTACTACAGCCCCGACCTGCGGCGCTGGACCCAGGAGGACCCGATCGGCTACGCCGGGGGCGGGAACCTGTACGCCTACGTGGGCGGAGCGGTCATGGAGGCAAGGGATCCGAGTGGGTTGATCGAGGATCTTTCCGGCCGGACGATGGGGCAATACGCGGAGGCGTCCCGCCCGAATGAGAACTACCAGCTCCCGCCGTGGCCGGGGGGTGGGGGAAGGTTCGAGTCTTGGAGCGGTGATGAGGATTTCGCAGACCCTGCTTCGCACCTGAACCGGCAGGCGCAGTCAGGGAATGGCGGGGCAAATGATGACGACCCAGCCCTGGTCGCGTGCAGGGCGAATCCGGTCTGTGACCAGGAACTCGCTGACTTCACAAAGCAGGGTGGTGTGGTCAACATCCGACGCGTTGGCAACTTCCCTGAATGGTTCGGTGGTTGCCGGCCGGACCATAGGCCGTGCTCTGAGTTATCGAGGAACGAGGATGGTAGTCTTACTCTTGATGTACCAATGCTGGACACATCGTATGCCTGGGACATGTTAGGTAGCATGTGGGGTGGCCGCGTGGATTGGGCGATACTACTTACTCACGAGTTGGCCGAGGCAAATGGTACGCTCGGTGGTTTCTCGGATGATGATGCCCACCACTACGCACTACTTGTCGAGGCGCTCGCGCGAAACACGAACCGGGAATACTACGGCACTCGGAGGGCGCCATGAGAACAATTGTAGGAGGGGCGTTCAGTGGTGCGCACCTAGCTGGCGCATGGTGGTTGTTGTGCAGTGCTATATTCATCGTGGACCGTGCTGCAGCTCAGTCCAGCTCGGCAGTGCATGCTGAACTCACGGCCGTGTTCCGGGCACGCAGCCTAATTGATCCATCCAAGCCATCGTCAACTCCTGGAATGACTCCCATCGTGGAGGTCTGGATCGACACGACAGGGTTCGGAACGGACTCAGTGCCTCTCCTTCGTGCCAGCAATCTCGGGCATCTGCACAGCATGCCCATTCTGTTTGCCGTGGTCGAGGGGGAAGCGCTTCTCCTCGGCGGGAGCGAGGCACCCGAACTCGTGCCGACGGCCCGGGCGATGGGTGTGCGCCTCGGCGTCAGCCTCGAGGAGGATCGACGGGTGGCGCTCCTGCTCGCTCGCTTGCTGGACCCACTCGGCGCCAAGAGGGTCATCGCCGAGGCGGACGTGGAGAGCTATCCCCCCAAGAGCATCCCACGCCTCCGCGAGGCGGGTGTCTCAGTCGGTGCTGCCGTGTGTATTCAGGTGAGTTCGTACGATGTCGGATTCGCTGGCGGTCCGCGTCGATTCCGATATTGCTTCCAGGCAGGGGCCGATGGCCGAGTGATCGCCTGGGCCGGGGCGGAAGCGGAGAAGGCGCCATGAACGAGCGCCGCCATGAGTCTGAAGTACGGCCCGACCGCCGAGTGGCTTGCTAGCCAGGGAAGCGGGGTGGCCCCGATCCTGGTGCCCGCCGACCTGCAACAACCGTCCACAAATTGCAAAGATTGGCTCGTCGTCACCCCAGGCAATGACGCAGCGGAATCTGTGTCATCTGTGGAATCTGCGGATTCGCGAGTCACCTCGGTAGGGAGCATCCCTCGCGCCGCCGAAGCGCGGGATCGCGACATGCTGCCGCCAGCTACTCGAGATGTCTGTAGTCGCTACTTTCCGCTCGTCCCGTCGTCCCGTCGTCCCGTCGTCCCGTCGTCCCGTCGTCCCTCAAATCTCCCGAAACAACTCTCCCAGCTCCAGCCGGAACTCCTCCGCCGCCCCCGCCGGGCGCCACACCAGCCCCTCCCGCTCGATCCGGGGCAAGTCGTCCTCCGGCCCCCAGCACTCCACGTACCGCTCCTCCGGTTCCACCACCCAGTAGAGCGGCACCGCGTGCTCCTGGTACAGCCGCCGCTTGGTGAACCGGTCCGCCCGGAGCGACGAGGGGGACAGCACCTCGCCCACCAGCAGCACGGTCCGGAGCGCCTGCCACTCCAGACGCCGTGCCTCCGCCAGCGGCACCACAAAGAGATCGGGCGAGACCAGCACGTCCCGTCGGCCCCACGACAGGTCCGATCGCGATCCGAAGGCGTGTCCAACGGGATGGGCACGGAGGTACGCGCGGACGGTCTCGAGGAGTCGGGCGGCCACCTCCTCATGCCATGGCCGGGGCGAGGGGCTCACCAGCAGCTCCCCATGCACCAGCTCGTAGCTGTTCCCGTCCTCCGGGAACGCCCGGACCATCTCTGCCGTGTAATAGATAGGCGCGACCATGCCCATAAGCTGTCGTCCTCGGCCGGGGGTTGGCAAGACATCCCCCACGATGTCCCGATCCACTATCGCTGGTGGTACCAGATCATCGCGAGGCAGCCCGAAATCACCCATCCCCTTGGCGGTCTTCGCGGTCTTGGCGGTGAATCCCCTCAGGGCAGGTAGATCCCTCGGTCGCTGCGCTCCCTCGGGATGACAGGCGGGGCTACCTTCGTCGGTCGGTCCGTCAGTCCGTCAGTCCGTCAGTCCGTCAGTCCGTCAGTCCGTCGGTCCGTCAGTCCGTCGGTCCGTCGGTCCGTCGGTCCGTCGTCCCGTCGTCCCGTCGTCCCGTCGTCCCGTCGTCCCGCCCCCCCGTCCCGTCGGCCATCGCCCCTCCACCCACGACCTCCGGCCCACCCCAGGCGGCCCATCCCCCGCAATCCTCGGAATCGGTCCCGCCGCCCTCGTCACCGGTCCCCCACTCCTCGGGGAGGGCCCGGCACCGTCGGGAATCCACCCCCAGGAGCCCCGTTCACTCCCGCATGACCTCGAACGCCGGGCGCCCCTCCCGACACCAGGCCCCGCCCCCACGGCGCCACCTGGACCCTCCTCGAACTGAGCGCCACTCCTGTCGTCCCACAGTCCCCCAATCCCGTCCTCTGGCACGCCCTTCGCATGACTCCCCCAAAACCGCTCGTTTCCGCCCCAAAGTGTCCACCGTGGGAGACAAGACACCGGGAGGGTCCGCTCCATGGATGCCGACATTCGACGCAAGCTCGACATGGCCCACCGGGTCCTCTGCTTCTGTCGGGCCAACCCCTCCTCCAATCCCGGCCTGGAGGCGGCGGTGGACCGGCTGGAAGACCGGGTGGGTCGGGCCAACCGATGCCTGGAGGAGGAACTGTCCGGGCGCCTCGCGGTCTCCAACGCGGTGCAGGTCCGGGACTACCTGCGTTCCGAGATGCACCAGGATCTGCTCCTGCTCACCGGCATCGCGCGCGCGGCCCGGGCCGACGATCCTCACATCCCGCGCATCCCGCTCCCCCGTACCCGCACCAGCCTGACCGCCTTCGAGTCCGGCGTGCGCATCGCGCTGGAGCTCGCGCGGGCCCACCAGGAGCAATTGGAGACACACGGTCTCCCTGGGGATCTCCTGGATCACCTGGCCCACGCACTGGAGCAGTTCGAGCGGGCCGCGGTGGCCCGGAATAGGAGCGGCCTGGCGCATGTCGGCGCCCATGGCGGGATGAAGGAAGCGGTTGCCGAGATCATGCGGCTGGCCCAACAGCTCGACCGGCTCAACCGCCACCGCTTCCGGCACGATGCCTACCAGCTCGGTGGGTGGATCAGCGCGCGCAACGTGGCGTGGCGGGGACGGCGGACCGACGGGACGACGGGGACTGACGGACCGGGGGACCGACGGACCGACGGGTCGACGGGCAGGTTGATGATTGGTTGAGGCGGGAGGAATACTCTCCCACGCATGACCCCATACGAGCGGCTCGATGCCTGGCATCGGTGTCACGAGCTGACACTCGCCGTGTATGCAGCGACGGCTGACTGGCCGAGGAGTGAACTCTACGGGCTGGTCGCGCAGATCCGGCGCGCTGCGGTATCCGCGGAAGCCAACATCGCGGAGGGGTCAGCGAAACGTGGCCGCCGCGAGTTCCGGAGGTTCCTCGACATCTCACTGGGCTCACTGGCTGAAGTTGCCTGCCTCCTTCGAATCGCGGTGGATCTCGGCTACCTGCACGGTGGCCGGGGCGACACGCTCCATCAGGCCCGAGAGCGCGCCAGTCAGGTTACCTGGCGACTCTATCAGGCAATTGCGCGCCCCTCGCCTTAGCGGCGGGTGCTACCTTCTGCGCCATCCGTCGGTCCGTCGGTCCGTCGGTCCGTCGGTCCGTCGGTCCAGCGGTCCGTCGGTCCGTCGGTCCGTCGGTCCGTCGGTCCGTCGGCCCGTCGCCCCGTCTCCCCGTCGCTCAAAACTCAAACCCCGCCGCCAAATTCACGTGCGTCGCCTTGAGCTCCCCGACGCCCGCCCCATACGTGGTCTTCGCCTGCCGCACCTCGAGCCCGAACAGGAGCGGCGCCGGGCGCCAGTGCACATGCCCCCCCCACGTCACATTCTTGAGTCGCTGCACCGTGGTATCGAGGTCGGCATCCTTCGGATCATCGATCCCGAAGCTCCCGCCAAGCGTCCATTCCGGTGTAGGCTTGATATTGAGCTGGCCCCACCCCCCTCTGGTGCGGATGGTCCGGCCGCCCAGCCCGAACACCTGCCCGATGGACCCGCCGCCGAGTCCGGCGATCCCCTCGCCGGCGAACGCCTCGCCCCGCAACTCCACCTTGCTGCCGAGCGGCAGCAGCACCAGCGCGGCGACGGCCTTGGAGGCGAGGGTGGTGTCGCCCGCGGTGCTGAGCCAGCCGTAGTGTCCGCCGGCGGAGACCTCGCCGGCCGTCTCGCCGCTGCCCCAGCGCATCCGCACCCGCCCCTGGAGGTACGGTCGCTTGGTCTGCTCCGCGCGGTCGAAGTCCGTCGCGAACGGCGGCTGCGGGGTATAGCCGGTCGGCGCGAGCACCGCCCCTTCGAGCTGCACTCGGGCGCTCTTCCCCTGCACCACGTCCCCGGTGAAGCGGATCTGCGGAATCCACAACCAGAGATTGCCGCTGCTGGAGAGCGCGCTCAGCCCGAAGCTCGAGGTCGTCACGGGGTTGAGCTCGACGATCGGCGGCGCCTCCTGGCCGATCAGCATCGAGAACCGGTTCCACCGCCCCTCCAGCCAGGCTCGCCGGATCCGCAGCAGCGGGAAGGTCCGCCCCCCATTCGAGGGCTGCTGCCCCCCGAAGAAGTCGGCGTCCAGCTCCGCCCGCCACTCGGCGCCGCCCAGCTCGGGGAGAAAGGCGCGCACCATCACGCGCGTCTGCCGCAGCGTCCCGCCGATGCCGCCGGTGGGGAAGCTGTCGGCCGCCGTCTCCGGCACCGCGAACTGGGGCAGGTCGCTGTTGTTGGTCCGGGCCGAAGTGTAGAAGCCGTTGAGCAGGATGGTGCCGTGGAAGCTCACGTCCACCCCGGGACGGTCCTGCTGGGCGGTGAGGCCGCCGGCGGCCAGCAGGGGCAGCGCCAGCGCCAGGGCCAGTTCTCGATAGGTGCGCATGGTGTCCATGTGGTTGACGGTGTCCCGCTCCGCCGGGTATGCTACCCCCGTGCGGTTACCCCCTCTATTCCGCCTGACGGCCCTGATCGGATGCCTTTCGGCAGGGCCGGTCGTCGCGCAGGTCGCCGTGAGCGGCCGGCTGACCATCCTGGACCGGGGCGACCGCCCCGGGCAGGACGTCGGCAACGCGGTGCTCTGGCTGGAGTCCCCGACCCTCCCGGCGGCCATGCCGGTGGAGACCCGGATCGTGACGGAGGGGAAGCAGTTCGTTCCCCGGATCGTCGTGGTGCCGGCCGGCTCTACCGTCCGGTTCCCCAACAACGACCCCTTCAACCATAATGTGTTCTCCCTCTCGGAGCAGGGGTCCTTCGACCTGGGCCTGTACGGCCGGGGCGAGGAAAAGGGCACCGTCCTGGCCCACCCCGGCCTGGTCCAGGTCTACTGCAACGTGCACGCGCAGATGAGCGCGGTGATCCTGGTGCGGGGGAACAGCCAGTGGGTCCGCCCCGGCTCCGACGGCAGCTTCCGCTTCACCGACGTTCCCGCCGGCGACTACACCCTGCACGTCTGGCATGAGCGGGCCCAGCCGCTGTCGCAGCCGCTCCGCGTAGGCACGGCGGCGGCGGCCCCGCTCACGCTGACGCTGGACGCCCGGCGGTGGCGCTTCGTGCAGCACAAGGACAAGACCGGCCGGGCCTACTCCGACCGCGGGCGACGGTACTAGCGTTGCCCCGCCCCCGTCTCGCCCTCAAGATCTTCACCGCCACCGCGCTGGTGGTGGTGCTGGCGCTCGGCGTGGCGCTGCTCTTCACCCGCCACTTCGCCATCCGTGCCGCCGAGGAGTCCATCGGCCGGGGGCTGGCGGCCACCGCTTCGGCGCTCACCGACCAGCTCGAAAGCCGCGCCCACACCCTGCAGCAGGTGGCCCGGGCCCTGGCCCAGGTGCCGACCTACGTGTCGCGCATCGAGCTGGGCTTCCAGTCCGAGGGCCGCTCCGACCTGCTGGACCAGGCGGCCGAGTTCCAGCAGCAGGGCGAGGCTGACTGGGCGCTGCTGACCGACGACCAGGGGACGCTCCAGGCCTTCACCCGCAGCAATGAACTGTTCGGCATCTCGCTGGCCGGCGAGGGGAGCATGGTGGAGCAGGCGCTGCTCGGCTCCTCCGCCACCGGGACCTGGGTGGAGCCGGACAACGCCGCTTTCCAGGCGGCGGCGGTGCCCATCCGGGTGGGTGACGGGCCGGTGCGCGGCACCCTGGTGATGGGGCTCGCGCTCGACAGCAGCTTCGCCGCCCGGCTCAAGCGGCAGACCGCTTCCGAGATCGTCTTCGTCGTGCTCGACACCCTGGACCAGCCGCTGGTGGTGGCGAGCACCCTGGCGGGGGACATCGCCGCGGCGGTGGCGGGGCAGGCCACCTTCGACCGGCTCTCCACCGAGGACACCGCCGCCTCGCACCTGCGCCTGGATACCGGCGGGGACACCTGGATCGGGGAACTCGGGGTGTTGCGGACCGCCTCAGGCGCGCCGGTCGGGGGCTTCGCGGCGCTCCGCTCCCGCGCCGTGGAACTGGCCCCCTACGCCCGGCTGCAGCAGGCCATCCTGATTGCCTTCGTCGGCGGGCTGCTCTTCGCCTCGCTGGGGGCGCTGCTCCTGGCGCGGGGGATCGCGCGGCCGGTGCGGGAGCTGGTGGCGGTCACCCGCCAGGTGAGCGCCGGCAACTACGACGCCGAGATCAAGGTCGGAAGCGGCGACGAGATCGGCGAACTGGCCGAGGCCTTCAAGGGGATGGTGGCGGAGCTCAAGGAGAAGCAGCAGCTGGTGGACTTCCTCTCCGCCACCGGGGCCCACACCGTGGCGATGCGGCCCAGCATCGCGGTCAACGCCGTCGGGCCGATTCCCGGCGAGGTCTTCGCCGGCCGCTACGAGATCAAGAGCGTGCTGGGGCAGGGGGGGATGGGCGTGGTCTACCGCGCGGTGGACCGGGAGCTGGACGAGCAGGTGGCGATCAAGCTGCTGCACGGCGAGATGGTGCGGCGCGACGCGTCGCTGCTGGAGCGGTTCAAGCAGGAGATCCGCCTCGCGCGCCGGATCACCCACACCAACGTGGTCCGCACCCACGACCTCGGGGAGGCCGACGGGCTCTACTACATCACCATGGAGTTCGTGGAGGGGACCAGCCTCGACGACCTCATCCGGAAGCGCGGCAAGCTGCCGGTGGGGGTGACGCTTACGGTGGCGCGGCAACTGCTCCGTGCCCTCGAGGCCGCCCACGCCCAGGGCGTGGTGCACCGCGACATCAAGCCGCAGAACATGATCGTGGACGCCCAGGGCTTCCTGAAGGTGATGGACTTCGGCATCGCCCGGCTGGCGGACAACTCCAAGGGGCTCACCATGGAGGGGGCGGTGGTCGGCACCCCCGACTACATGGCGCCGGAGCAGCTCCTGGGCCGCGAGGTGGATGGCAGGGCGGACATCTACGCCACCGGGGCGGTGCTGTTCCAGTGCCTGACGGGAGAGCGGCTCTTCCCCGCCGATTCCCTCCCCACCCTCATCATGAAGCAGGTGGAGGAGCCGGCCCGCGATCCCCGCAGCCTGAGCCCTGAGGTCCCGCCCGCGCTGGCGCAGGCCGTCCTCAAGGCGCTGGCCAAGGATCCCGCGGCGCGGTTCCAGACGGCGCACGATTTCGCGGTGGCGCTGGAGAGGATGTAGGACGGGACGACGGGACGACGGGCCGACGGGACGACGGGCAGTAGGGGCGACGCGGCCGCGTTGTCGCGTCGGAGGGTGGCCGCACAGGATTGGTGGGACCGCCGAGCGGCGCACCCTCCGCCGCTCCCCGCGGCCGCATCGCCTCGTTCCCCCGTTCCCCGTTCCCCGTTCCCCGTTCCCCGTTCCCCCGTCCTCCTCTTCCCTCTACCCTGTAGTTTGACTAGCCTCCCGGTCATGAACCCCACCCCCATCGCCTCGCTCACTCCCGCTGCCCTCGCCACCGCCTCCTGGGACGACATCCGGCCGCTCTACCAGGAGCTGCTCGACCGGCCCCTCCCCGAGGGTGGGGTGCCGGCCTGGCTGGCCGACTGGTCCCGGCTGGAAGAGGTCGTGGGGGAGGCCGCTGCGCTGGCGATGATCGCCTACACCTGCGACACCACCGATCCGTCGAAGGAGGCGGCCCACCTGCGCTACTCGGGGGAAATCCTCCCCCGCTTGGAGGAGCTGGAGGTGGCCCTTGCCCGCCGGCTGCTGGAGACCGGCTACAGCCGGCCCGAGCTGGCGGTCACGCTGCAGCGGTTCCAGACCGGGGCGGAACTCTTCCGGGAGGAGAACGTCCCCCTCGCCACCCAGATCGAGGAGCTCTCCACCCGCTACCAGAAGGTCACCGGCGGGCTCACGGTCCAGTGGGACGGCGTCGAGAAGACCCTGCCCGAGCTGCAGCCCTACCTGCAGCAGCAGGACCGCGCGCTGCGGGAGCGGGCCTTCCGGTTGAGCTCCGGCGCCTACGCCGAGCGGCGGGACGAGCTGGCGGGCGTCTTCGACGAACTGTTCGACCTGCGGAGCCGGATGGCCCGGAACGCCGGCTTCGCCGACTACGAGAGCTACGCCTTCAAGGCCAAGTGCCGCTTCGACTACACCCCCGCCGACTGTCGCCGCTTCCACGAATCGGTCGAGGCCGTGGTGGCCCCCGCCGTCGCCCGGGTCATGGAGCGCCGCAAGCAGCGGCTGGGCGTGGCGGAACTCCGGCCCTGGGATGTCGGCCCCGACCCGGAAGGGCGTCCGCCGCTCCGGCCGTTCGAGAAGCCGGAGGAGCTGGAGCAGGCGGGGCAGCGGATCTTCGACCGGGTCGGTGCGGAGTTCGGCCGGCAGTACCGCATCATGATGGACGAGGGACTGCTGGACCTTGGGGTGCGGAAGGGAAAGGCACCTGGCGGCTACTGCGAGACGCTGCATCACCGGGGCCGGCCCTTCATCTTCATGAACGCCGTCGGCGTGTTCGATGACGTCTCGACCCTGCTGCACGAGGCGGGGCACGCCTTCCACGCCTTCGAGGCCCACGGCCGGCCGCTGGTGTGGGAACGGCACCCGGGGCTCGAGATGTGCGAGCTGGCCTCCATGTCCATGGAGTTGCTGGCCACCCCGTACCTGGGGAAATCCACCGGGGGCTTCTTCTCCGAGGAGGAGCTGGTGCGGGCCCGGGTGGAGCACCTGGAGGACGTGCTGGTGACGCTTTCCCACGTGGCCTCGGTGGATGCCTTCCAGAGCTGGATCTACGGCAGCGGCGCCGGTCGGGACGGAGTCGCCCGGGACCAGGCCTGGCTCCGCATCCGCGGCCGGTTCGAGCGCGGCATTGACTGGAGCGGGCTCGAGCGGGAGCGGATCGCACGCTGGTACCGGCAGCTCCACATCTTCCTCTATCCCTTCTACTACATCGAGTACGGCATCGCGCAGGTGGGGGCGCTCCAGGTCTGGCGCAACAGCCGCACGGACCAGGGGCAGGCGGTGGCCCGCTACCGCGCGGCGCTGGCGCTGGGCAACACCCGCTCGCTGCCGGAGCTGTACCGCGCGGCGGGAGTGGAGCTGAGCTTCGACGCCGGGCTGATGGGGGAGCTGGTGGAGCTGGTGGAGGGGGAGTTGGACAGACTCAGGTAGAACGGGAGAACGGGGAGGCGGGGAAACGGGGAAACGGAGAAGCGGGGGAACGGGCGGCGGCTGCCGTGGGGGAGCGGCGGAGGGTGCGCCGCGCGGCGGGCTGTCCATTCCTGTGCGGCCACCCTCCGACGCGACAACACGGCAGCGTCGCCCGCGCCGGCCACAAACTACTTGTGTCGGTAAATAACCCGTCCGCGAGTCAAGTCGTAGGGCGACAAAACCACGGTGACGCGGTCCCCTTCCAGGACCCGGATCTTGAACTTGCTCATCTTGCCGGCCGCGTAGGCGAGGATGGTATGGCCGTTCTCCAGCAGCACCCGGTAATTGCGATCCGGGAGGACTTCCTGGACCACGCCTTCCATCTCGATGCCTTCTTCCTTCGCCATTCACGCTCTCCGACCGGGGATGTCAACCGCCCCCGGGAAGGGGGCGCGGGGCGGGGTAGAATCTTGCCCCGAGGGGGCCGGGGCGCAATGGACGGCCCCGGATGACAAACGGGGGCCGGTCTTGCGACCGGCCCCCGCCTGTTTCAGCCCAGTGAGCTTACTTGACCTTGGTGACGTTCTCCGCCGCGGGGCCCTTGGCCCCCTCGACGATGTCGAACTCAACCCGCTCACCTTCCGAGAGGCTGCGGAAGCCATCAGCCTTGATGGCAGTGTGGTGGACGAAGCAGTCCTTGGAGCCGTTCTCGGGCGTGATGAACCCATAACCCTTGGCGTCGTTGAACCACTTCACCGTGCCGGTGACGCGAGGCATGCTGCTGTACTCCGTTCGGAAGGGGACATCGTCGGGGACCGGAATGCCCGGTACCACCGACAGGGAAAACGGGCGCGGGACTTTCCCGGCCCATACTCTGACTGTAAAAAGAGACCCGAGCGTGGTGCCCGGGTCTCGCAAGTTTCCTGTAGGGAGGACCTGCTCGATTGTACCCGGCCAAGCCATCTGGCCAATTCCAGCCGACACCAATATCTGAGATTCCCGGAATTCGTCAAGGGGGGGCCGGTGCTGGGTCTATTTGACTGTAACAGATTTCGGGTCCATCGCAGCCACCAAGCCCTCGACCGTCCAGACCCGGCCCGTCAGACCGGAAGCCATGGCCGGAGTGGTCTTTACCCCTGCCGCCTTGGTCAGGGTCGAGTGGACCCGGATGAAGTTGTGGGCGAAGAAATTCAGGTTGACCGCGTGAACGTGGTTCTCCGCCTTCCGGCTATGGGCGGAGGTCAGCCGGGCAAACCGCTTGCAGTGCTGCCGGGTGGCCAGGTTCAGGCGCTCGACATAGGACGTGGAAACGAGCTCCATGTCGGGGCGACCAATCACCCGGACCTTCTGGACTCCGATCACCACGGGCGGGCTGTAACGCCGCGCCGCGCCCCCGTCCGCCTCCGGCTGCCCCAACTCCTTGATGATCTGCGCCAGATCCACCCGCCCGAACTTGAACGCCCGACGAACGGCCGTGACGTAGGCGCCCCACCCGTCCACCGAAAGCTGAATCCGATTCGCCACCCGGGCCGCCAGGTCGGCAATGAAGGCATCGGTGTTCTCGGGATTCCGCGCCCCAACCAGCCAAGAACAGACCAGCTTGGAGTCGGCGTCGATTGCGCAGAAGGTCCAGAGGTCCCCGTGGGCAGGGTTTTTCGCGTTCCGCTGCTTCGCCCCGCAAAAGCTCCACACCTCATCTGCTTCTACACGCGTAGTCGGTAGGTTGCGGAGGATCTGATCCTGGAACGCCTCGCAGAACTCTCCCGCCTCGGCCAGGATGCGGAGGACGGTGCCCTTGGCGACGCCGGAGAGCCGGGAAGTAGCGCGAATACCCATGCCGTCGATGAGGCAGCGAATGACGGTGGCTTTGGTGCCGGGGTCGGTGGCGTTCATATGTAGAATATGCTTAGGGGTAGGCATATTGTCAATGCCTACCCGGTAAGCATTTGACTTCTCCGCCTGATGGCGGTAGCTTACCCCTAGGCATCAACAACGGAGCGAGCATGGCCGACGAATCGAAGCGGTATGGGGCGGAAGGCGGGAGAGCGCGTGCGAAGGCTCTCACCAAAGTGGAGCGAAGTGAGATCGCTACCAAGGCGGCGGAAGCTAGGTGGGGAACGGTACCGATGGCCGAGCACTCTGGAGTACTCCGGATCGGGGACCTAGAGCTGCCGTGCTACGTGCTGGAGGATGGCACTAGGGTGCTTTCGGAGTCCGGGTTCACGAGTGCCCTTGGGCGAGCCAGAAGCGGAACACCCTGGCTACGGGGGAACGACCCCGGAGCTAGAATGCCGCACTTTGCCCCACCTAAGGGCCTTATCTCATTTGTCGGTGAGGAGTTAGCCAGTGAGCTATTGAAGCCGATAAAGTACCGCTCCGCAAAGGGTGGGACCGTCGGCTATGGGGTGGATGCGAAGTTGATTCCAGGGATCTGTGAGGCGTGGTTGAAGGCAAGGGAGGCGGGGAAACTATCCAAGCAGCAACTTAAGACGGCCGAACGCGCCGAAATACTGGTGAGGGGGCTTGCACGGGTCGGAATCATTGCCTTGGTCGATGAGGCAACCGGCTACCAGTCCGTTCGAGACCAAGACGCGCTTGCAAAGTTCCTGTCAGCCTACGTGGCGAAAGAGATCCGCCAGTGGGTCCGAACATTCCCCCGTTCATTCTTTCAGCAGATTTGCCGATTGAAAGGCATTCCATTCCCGGAGGACATGAGGCTACCGCAGTACTTCGGTCACATCATCAACGACCTCGTTTATGACCGGCTCGCACCTGGGGTCAAAGACGAGCTGCAAAGGGTCAATCCGATTGCCACAAAAGGGGGGAGACGAAAGCACAAGCATTTTCAGTGGCTCACAGAGAACATCGGCAACCCAAAACTATTGCATCATCTAGGCGTGCTCGATGGGTTGGCCCACGGATTTGGAGATGGAGAGTACGACAGGTATTACCAGGCGGTTTGCCGTGTACTACCGAAAGATCATGGCCCGTTGTTCGAGCAGGCAGTCGCGGAGAGGAAACGCCTGAAGGCTGGTCCAGCTAAGGTCGAGTCTTAGTCGGCTTGGCCCGCTTTGGCGCAGGACGCCTCGCAGGGGTGGCGTCGCCAGTAAGCCGCCTCACCGCCTCATGTGCGGCGACGGCGGGGTCAAGAGAGGGCTTGTGAGCCTTCTTCGTCTTCTTTGTGGTCATAGGGCTTTCCTGACTTTACGGCAAAGAAAAAGGCCCTGAGGTTCAGGGCCTTTTTCGCCATCCCACGGCCTAAAGAGCTGGCCGCGCCTTCCTCGTAAGTAACTCAATTATCGCCTAAAGTGGCGACTAGTCAAGACCAAGAATTTGACAGTCTGGCCTTCGGTTGGTTTTCGGCACCGAAGGCCAGAAGGGGTGGGTGACCAGCCGGGATCGAACCGGCGTCTCCAACTTACGAGGAAGGCGCCTTGCCACTAGACCATGGCCACCACACAGGCGACGAGATTGACGAGGGTCGTAAATCCCTCCCGTCGCGCTCCCTAGCACTTAAACTAGGAGAGTGCTGGCACTTGTCAATACTGCAATTTCTTGTGCCTATCACACCTGAAATTCAGCCGCTAAAAATGAGAAAGCGATACAAATTCGGATAAGCGAATGTCGCGAGAGATTTCGACCTACAGATAGTCACCGTAACATTTCAAACGGACCCAGCGCCGGGGGGGCCTAGGGGCGCCACCACCGCATGGCCGCCTGGGCCCATTCCCCGCTCCGGCGCCGCAACCCCCTGGTGGTGGCCCGGTTGAGGGCCAGCAGGAACTCGGTCGCCGAGGGGAACCGCTGGTCCACCTCGGCGTGGAGCGCCCGCTCCAGCACCTGCGCCATGTCGTCGCTGACGTCGCTCCGCAGCTCCCGCAGCTCCGGCCGCTGGTTGGTGGTCTGCCGGGTGAGCACCTGCTCCACCGTCTTCCCGAAGAAGGGGGGCTCCCCCAGCAGCGCGAAGTACGCCACCGCCGCCAGACTGTAGAGATCGGAGCGCTGGTCCACCCGCTCCCCCAGCAGCTGCTCCGGACTGGCGAACATCGGGGTACCGCTCTGGCTGGTGGCCCCCCCGAAACGCCCCTGGCCCCGGAGCGCCAGCGCCAGCCCGAAGTCGGTGATCTGCACCGCGCCGGTCTGGTCGATGAGCATGTTCTCCGGCTTGAGGTCCCGGTGCACCAGCCCGCTCGCATGGGCCTGGGCCAGCGCGCTGAGCGACTCCTTGAGCAGCCGGATGACCCGTTCCAGCGGCATCGGGCCCTCCTTCTCCACCAGCTGCGCCAGGTTCGGCCCCTTCACCAGCTCCATGGTGTACCAGAGGAGCCCCGACCGCCCGCCGATGTCATAGATCTGCACGATATTGGCGTGGCTCAGCCGCGCCGCGAGCTGCGCCTCGCGCCGGAACCGCTCCACCACCCCCGGATCCGCCGTGAGGTGCGGGTGCAGGATCTTGAGTGCCACTTCCCGCTCGAGGTGCAGGTCCCGCACCCGGTACACCCGGCCGTAGCCGCCGCGGCCCAGCAGCGAGAGCAGTTCATAGTCGTCTCCCAGGGCGCGGCGGAGCCGCTTCTCCCAGTGCCTGCCGTCGTCGCTCTCGCCGGGGAGGAGCCGCGGGTTCACCTGCACCATCACCGCGGCGTTCTCGAAGGTGCCGGCGTCGGAGGCGAAGTCCTCCAGCATCTCGGCGGCGGTCAGGTAGCGGTCGTCCGGCGCCGGGCGCAGGCTCCGGAGCAGGATCCGCTCGATCGCGCGGGGACAGTTGGGCCGGAGTTCCGAGGGGGGCCGCAGCTCCAGCGAATCGAGCGGCGGCTCCTGGCCGGTGATGGCGTAGTAGAGAATCGCCCCGGCAGTGTAGATGTCGCTGGTCGGGTCGCCCCCCGCTCCGCCCCGGATTTCCGGCGCCATGAACGCCTGCGCGCTCGGTGCCTCGCCGGGGGGGATCGCGGGCAGGGTCCAGTTGGAGAACCGGAGATCGGTGACGGTGCCCCGTCCGCCGAGGTTCACCAGCAGCGAGGTGGGCGCGATCCGGCGCACCACGACGCCATGCGCGTGAGCATGCTCCAGCCCACTCAGGACGTCCCGCGCCAGGATGTGGACGGCGGGGAAGGGGCGGGGCCCGCGCTGGGCCGCCTCCACCAGGCTCTCCCCCTCGATCCAGTTCCCCACCCGGTAGGCGAGGTCTCCCACCACCCCCGCGTCATAGACGTGCCGGATCGCCGGGTGGTCGAGCTGGGCCAGGGCCTCCGCCTCGCGCAGGAACCAGGCCCGGGTCTGGTCGTTGGGATACAGGTTGACGCGGAGGGAGACCCGCCGGTTGAGCAGGGTGTCGCTGGCGGTGAACAGCACCCGCTCGCGGGAGGCGGCGACCATCGTCTCCAGGCGGAAGCGCTTCCCCAGCGCCGATTCCACCCGTTCGAAGATCGTGAGCGGTGGCGGGGTGCTGGTCACGCGGAGGGCCTAGGCATCCGCCACGATCGGCACCGGGCGGGTGCCGCGGCGGCGTTCGTAGCGGCCCCGTTGGCCGCACAGGCTGGGGCTGCACCACCGGCGCGCCTGCTGGGCGCTGTCATCGGCGAAGTACACCGCGCAGTCGGGGTTGGCGCAGCGCCGCACCAGCAGCAGCGGATTGGCCAGGGTCTGCGCCGCCGACAGCGCGATCGCCTGCAGCGCCGAGGGGGGCCGCGCCGGCTGGAAGCGGAGCCGCCAGCTCCCGCCGACCCGCACCAGCTGCTCCCGTCCATCCAGCGCCGCCAGCCGGGTGTTCACCGCCTCTACCACCGAGGGGGGCGGGCTCCGGCCCTCGTCGAGGGCGTGGGCCAGCGCCAGCAGGCGAGCACGGAAGGCGTGCGCCTCGGTGAAGCCGGCGCGGTCGGCCGCCGGCTCCAGCCGGACCGCCTTGGTCCAGCGGTGATAGGCGCCCGGGTCGGGGAGGGTGTCGCGCGGGCCCGGTGGGGTGTGGATGGTGTTGACGAACTCAAGCCACAGCGCATCGCCGAGCAGCAGGAACTCGGGGTCGCTCATCGCTCAGGGGTCCTCGGCGACGAGCACCGCGTCCCGGCCGGCGCGCTTGGCGCGATAGAGCGCCGCGTCCGCCGCGACCAGGATGGCGTCGGGAGAAGAGCCGTGCCGCGGCGCCTCCGCCAGCCCGATGCTGAGCGAGGGCTGCCCGAACTCCGGATGCGCCTTGCCCACCAGGGCCACCGCGCGCTGCACCCGGGCGGCGAAAACCTGGGCCTCCTCCGCGCTCGTCATCGGCAGGATGACCAGGAACTCGTCCCCACCCATGCGGCCCACCGCGTCCAGCGAGCGGCACTGCTGCCGGATCGCGGTCGCGATCTCCATCAGCAGCCGGTCCCCCGCGGCGTGGCCCAGGGTGTCGTTGACCAGCTTGAAGCGGTCCACGTCGATCCCCGCCACGCTGGTCTTGATCTGGTGCCGGTGGGTGCGGGAGAGCTCCGCGGCGAGCCGCTCCTCCATGGCGCGGCGGTTGAGCAGCCCCGTCAGCGGGTCGGTGCTGGCGGCGCTCTGCAGCTGCTCCACCAGCTGCGCGTTCTTGAGCGCGATCGCCGCCGCGAACGCCAGGGTGCCCGCCAGGTCCGACTCCGACGGCCCGAACGCCTGCTCGTGCAGCCGCGGTCCCAGCGCCAGCACCGCCAGCCGCTCGGCGCCGGCATCAAGGGACACCACCAGCTGGGTCGTGGGGGGGAAGAGCGTGGCGATCGCGGTGTCATTGGCGGTGGTCACCGGGCTGTCCCCGGGGAGCGCCCGCTCCAGCTGCTCCCGCGGCACCGGCGCCAGCGACATCGAGCCCTTGAGCGACCGCACCACCTTGGGGATGTACACGTCGCCCAGGGGCCGGTAAAGGCAGGCCCACCAGCAGAAGAACACCTCGGCCATGAAGTCGAGGACCAGGTTCTCGGTCTCCTCGCCGGAATGCACCGACGAGAGCAGCCGCGCCACCTGCCGCAGCGCCCGGAGCTGGAACACCGCGTCGTCGAGCTGGCCCTGCCGTTCCCGGAGTACCCCGTGCAGCTCGAGGATCACCGAGAGCCCCAGGGCAATCGGGGTGGCGTGTCCCCGCAGCTCGGGCGCCACCCCGGCGTCCGCCAGGATGGCGATCTCGGTCTGGCCGCTGGAGAGCCGGATGACTTCTACTGCGCCAGGGAGCCAGTCGGGGGGCGGCAGGAGCGGCACCATGACTCCGGGAGAGTTCACCTGGAACCAGATGCGGTCACTCCCGAAACGGGCGACCAGGGCATCCCGGCAGCGCTCGAACAGCTCCGTGTCGGAGCTGGCGCTCCGGCAGGCGGTGGCGAAGGCGCTGGGCAGCGACGCGAGCGCCGCAGTTGAGGAGGAGTCCATCCTGTTGTCCAATATAGCGATAGCCGTACCGGGAGGCGAGGTTGAACAGGCACCCGGGGCGGTGCGGAGGCGGCGGGGGCGCGGGAGCCCCGGCCGGGTTCAGTCCAGCAGGCCGCCGAGCTTCCCCGCCAGCTGCCGCAGCTCCCCCAGGAGGGCCGGTCGTGGGCCGGTCGGGTGGCGGGTCAGGATGTCCACCACGCCGTCGAACCAGCGCCGCACCGCGGGGCCGCCCCCCGGGGCGTACGTCGAGAGATACTCCGGCCCCAGCCGCCGGACGTCGGTGAGCAGTGCCCCGCAGGCGTAGATCTCGTGGGCGGCGAGGACGTCGAGGGCGGTGGTTTCGGCTGCGGCCAGGGAGGAGAGGAACTCCATCCGCGCCACCTCCCAGCTCCGCTGCTTCCCTCGGGAGTCGAAACGCGGCTCCAGCACCTGCCCCAGCAGTTCCGCCACCCGGTCCCCGAACTTTTCCCGCACCTTCTCGAGCAGGATCTGCCGTCGGGGGGCCTCCGCGTCGTTCACGACGGGGCGCAGCACCCCGGCGACGATGGCCGTCTCCTCCGCGCCGTGCCGCGCCAGGATCACGGCGACGTTGGCGGGCGCGGTCGGCCAGCTGCCGGTGCCGCTTTCCCGCGGCCGGCTGGTGCCGTGCTTGGCCGCGAAGGCGAAAGCGTGCGCGATCCGATCGGAGTAACCGTGGCTCATGGGATGCCCAGCAGCTTATGGGTCTGGAGGCTCAGCCGCCACTCGGGGTGGCCGAGGCAGTAGGCGACGGCCCGGTCGGTGTTGGCGGCGCGGTCGGGGCCGTCCATCGGCTGCAGGAAGAAATGCCGGAACGGGAGCTGGCGGAAGCGCTCCGGTTCCGCCCCCTCCTGGGGGAAGACCAGCTTGAGCTCGTCTCCCGCGGTGAGCACCAGCGGGGCGCCGGCCTTGGGGCTCACGCAGATCCAGTCGAGTGCGGCCGGCGCCGGCTGGGTGCCGTTGGTCTCCACCGCGATCTCGAATCCCGCCGCATGCAGCGCGTCAATCGCGGCGGTGTCGAGCTGCAGCAGCGGCTCCCCGCCGGTGCAGACCACCAGCGGGCGGGCCCGGGGGTCGGCGTCGGCCGGCCAGGCGCCGCGCACCGCGCCGGCCAGGTCGGCGGCGGTGGCGAACTTCCCGCCCCCCGGCCCGTCGGTCCCGACGAACTCGGTGTCGCAGAAGCGGCAGACGGCGGTTGGCCGGTCGGCCTCGCGGCCGGTCCAGAGGTTGCAGCCGGCAAAGCGGCAGAACACCGCCGGCCGCCCCGCCTGCGCGCCCTCACCCTGGAGGGTGTAGAAGATTTCCTTGATCGCGTAGGGCATAGTCTGGCTGGGACGACGGGACGACGGGACGACGGGCCGTTTTCCCGTTCTCCGTTCTCCGTTCTCCGTTCCCCCGTCTCCCTACCTCCCGACCTTCACGTAAGGTGCCGGATCTTCCAGCCCATTCTCCCGGAACCCCTTGAGGCGGAGCAGGCAGGAGTCACAGGCGCCACAGGCCTCGCCGGTGGCCGAAGGATCGTAGCAGCTCCGGGTCACACTATAGTCCACGCCCAGCTCCCGCCCCAGCGCGACGATCTCCCGCTTGGTGAGGTGGATCAGCGGCGTGTGAATGCGGAACCGCGCGCCGCCCTCCACGCCGGCCTTGGTGGCGAGGTTGGCCATCTGCTCGAAGGCCGCGATGTACTCCGGGCGGCAGTCGGGGTAGCCGCTGTAGTCGAGGGCGTTCACCCCGATGAAGATGTCGCTGCTCCGGAGTACCTCGGCCCAGGCCAGGGCGTAACTCAGGAAGATCGTGTTGCGCGCCGGGACGTAGGTGACGGGGATCTCCCCGCCGACGTCGGCCACGCTCGCATGCTTGGGCACGGGCAGGTCGCTGGTGAGCGCCGAGCCGCCGAAGTAGCGCAGGTCGATGGCGACGACGGTGTGCTGCACGACCCCGGCGCGGCGGCACACCTCGCGCGCCGCCGAGAGCTCGACCGCGTGCCGCTGGCCGTAGCGGAAGCTCAGCGCGTAGGCCGCGAAGCCGTCGCGCTTCGCCACCGCGAGGGCGGTGGCGGAGTCGAGGCCGCCAGAGACCAGCACCACGGCGCGCGGAGTGGAAGGCATGGGGGGAAGGTAGGGCGGGAGGGCGGGATGTGTGAGATCGGAAGAGCACACGTCTGAACTCCAGTCACGTTTCGGAATC
>CAZPER010000004.1:54973-88717 GCA_964585655.1 uncultured Gemmatimonadaceae bacterium
GGGGTGCAGGGGGCGGGAGGCGTGAGCGCGCGCAGCCCGGGTGGCGGGGGAGAGAGCCTGGGGGAGAGGGTAGGCAGTGGGGGCGGTATGTGTGTAGGGGCGGCGCTTGTCCCCGGCCGGCACCACATCCCGTCGTCCCGTCGTCCCGTCGTCCCGTCAGCCCGTCGTCCCCTTACCGCCCCAGCACATGCCTCAGCGCCGGCCCCAGTTCCGCGTGGCGGAACAGGTAGCCGGATTCCCGCAGCCGCTCGGGAATCACCCGGAGGCTTGCGAGCAGCAGCTCGTCGGCCATCTCGCCGACCGCGAGCCGGAGCGCCGCCGCCGGAACCGCGAAGATCGTCGGGCGGCCCAGCACCTGGCCGAGCACAAGGGTGAACTCGGCATTGGTCACCGGAATCGGGGCGGTGAAGTTCACCGGGCCGCCGAGCGCCGGGGTGCCGATGGCATGATGGATGGCGCCCACGACATCGTCGATCCCGATCCAGCTCATGTACTGCCGTCCGCTCCCCATCCGGCCGCCGACCCCGGCATGGAAGGGGAGGAGCATCTTCTCCATCGCGCCGCCTGCCGGCGTGAGCACCAGGCCGATCCGGGCGTGCACGGTGCGGATGCCGGCGTCTTCCGCGGCGGCGGTGGCGGCTTCCCATGCCTGTCCCACCTGCTCCACGAACATCAGGTCGGGGCCGGTATGGAGCGGCGTGGTCTCCAGGACGGCCGTGTCGCCCCTGCTGCCGTAGACCCCGACGGCGCTGGCGGACACCAGCACCCGCGGCCGGCCGGGGAGCGCGGCGAGACGTTCCGCGAGGAGGGCGGTACCCGCGCGGCGGCTGTCGAGGATGCGCCGCTTCTGTTCCGGCGTCCAGCGGCCCGCGGCGATGGATTCCCCGGCCAGATGCACCACGGCGTCCACCCCGGCGAGCGCCGCGGGGTCCAGCTCTCCCTTCGCGGGATCCCAGCGGAAGGCCTCCGGCCCCGGCGCGCCCCGTCCCAGCCGGCGCACCCGGTGGCCGCCGGTGGAGAGGAACGCGGTGAGCGCCTGGCCCACCAGGCCGGAAGCGCCGGTCACCAGGACGCTGAGCGGCCCCATGGCCTGCATCCGCTGGTGGCTGGCAAGGTCGGCGGCGAGGGTAGCGTGGCGGTAGCGGAAACTCCGTGTCAGGCGCCGCTCGACGCTCCCCGCCGCCATCTCCCCGGCCGCGCCGAAGGGGAGCTCGTACTCGACCTGGTCCACGTAGCGGCAGCGGTCCGGCCCCACCGGCTCGAAGCGATGGGTGTGCATCCACCGGGCGAACGGCCCCTCTACCTGCTGGTCCACGAAGTAGACCCCCTCCTCTCCCCCCAGGTGCCGGGCCACCCAGCGCCGCCGGACGGGGCCGATGGGGACCTCGAGCACCACGGTGCCGCGGGTGAGGTCGCCGCGGCGCTCCAGGATCCGCACCGGCTCCCACGGCGGCGTGAGCCGCTCCAGCGCGCCCGGGCGGGTGTGCCATTCCCAGACGACGCTGGCGGGGAAGGGGAGTTCGGTGGCCAGCTCGAACCGGTGGGTCGCCATCGGTGCTCCGTGCGGTGGACGTACGGGCGCAAGATAGGCGGACGGACGGGCGGCTGTGCCCAACCTTTCCGCCGGTGGGTCCCGATGGCATACTTCTACCACGAAGAACACAAAGGGCACGAAGGGGCATGGCGTGTCCTTCGTGTTCTTCGTGTCCTTTGTGGTTGATGGTTCCCTCACGCCCCGGACCCCCGTGCTCGCCAATCGACTTCTCACATTGCTGGTGCTGGCGGCGCCCGTTCCCCTCGTCGCTCAGCTCGAGGACACCTCCCCCTTCCGCCCCCTGCCGCTCCCCGCGCCGAACGCCGTGCGCACCGGCGCCGGCCGGCCCGGCCCCGGCTACTGGCAGCAGCGGGTGGACTACCGCATCCAGGCGACCCTCGACCCGGCCCGGCACCAGCTCCGCGGCCGGGCGGCGATTCACTATGTGAATCACTCCCCCGATCCGCTGCCGTACCTCTGGCTGCACGTGGAGCAGAACATCTGCGCCCCGGGAAGCGTGGCCAATGTCCTGGACCAGCCGCCGCTCATGTTCCTGGGGACGGCGTTCGACTTTTCCTGCAAGGGATTCGACAGCGGGCTCACGCTCGAGTCGCTCACGGCGCTGGGGCGGCCGCTCCGCCACACCGTGTACGGCACCACCATGCGGGTGGACCTCGCGCGGCCGATTCCCCCCGGCGGGGTGTTCGACTTCGACGTCGCCTGGCGCTTCACCGTGCCCCCCTACGGCGCGGGCCGGATGGGGCGGGATGGCTCGCTCTATGAGATCGCGCAGTGGTACCCGCGGCTCGCGGTCTACGACGACGTGAAGGGGTGGAACCACGAGCCCTACATCGGGGCGGGGGAGTTCTACCTGGAGTACGGCCGCTACGACGTCGCGCTCACCGTCCCCGCGGGCTTCATCGTGGCCGCCACCGGCACCCTCGACAATCCGCTGGAGGTGCTTACCGCCACCCAGCGTGCCCGGCTGCTTCGCGCCCGGACGTCCGACAGCACGGTCGCGATCATCGGTCGCGAGGAGGCGGGCCAGCCGCGCCGCACCCGGCCCCGGACCACCGGCACCCTCACCTGGCGCTTCCACGCCGACAGCGTCCGGGACTTCGGCTTCGCCGCCTCCCCCGATTTCCGCTGGGACGCGAGCGGCTGGCGCGCCATCCTGGTGCACACCTATTACCGGCCCTCCGCCAGCCTCTGGCCCGAGGCCAACAAGATGGTGCGCGCCGGGCTCCGCTACTTCAGCGAACAGTGGCACCCCTATCCCTACCCGCAGATCTCGAGCGTCGAGGGCCCCATCGAGGGGATGGAGTACCCGATGCTCACCTTCGATCCCGCCGGCCCGACGCGCGAGGACCTGCACTGGGTGCTGGCCCACGAGCTGGGGCACCAGTGGATGCCCATGCTGGTCGGCTCCAATGAGCGGCTCTATCCCTGGATGGACGAGGGCTTCAACACCTGGATGGACCTCGGAAACGCCGCCGAGTACTTCACCGGCACCCCCTACGGGGATTCGATCGAGGCCCATCCGCTGCATCTCCACCGGGAGCACGCCCTGCCGGGGCTGGAGCAGCCGCTCATCGCCCGCCCGGTGGAGGTGAAGAACCTCTTCTGGACCGGCTACCAGAAGCCGGCCCTGATGCTCGGCCTCCTCCGGGACGAGGTGCTGGGCCGCGAGCGCTTCGATCCGGCCTTCCGGGAGTACCTCCGCACCTGGGCCTACAAGCACCCCACCCCCGCCGACTTTTTCCGCCTGATGCGCGACCAGTCGGGGCAGGAGCTCGACTGGTTCTGGCGCGGCTGGGTGTATGGCACCGGGCGGCTGGACCAGGCGGTGGACTCGGTCCGGGCCCGCGGGGATTCGCTCACCGAGATCTACCTCTCCAGCCGGGGGGAGCTGGTCATGCCGGCCACCCTGGCCCTGGTGCTCGACTCCGGCGACGGCGCGCCCGTCACCCGCTACGTCCGGCTCCCGGTGGAGATGTGGAACCTGGGGAACCGGTTCACCTACCGGCATCGCGGCGGCGAGGCGGTGCGGAGCGTGGTGGTGGATCCAGAGCGCACCCTCCCCGACGTGGAGCGGGCCAATAACCAGGCGGTGCCGTGAGCCCGCAGCGGATGGTCCGGCTGGCGCTGGCCCTGCTGGTCGCTCTTGGCGTCTGGTTCTACAACAACGGGCGGAGGGGTACCCCGACGCCCGCGGAGTCGGGAGCGCCACCGGTCGCGGTCGAGGCGCCGTCCCCTCCGGGCCACCCCGAAATCGGCTTCCGGGACCGGGCCGCCCTGACCGAACACTTCGAGAAGCACGGGGCGGAGTTCGGGCAGATCACCGAGGGGGAGTACCTGCGCCGGGCCCAGGCGCTCCGGGACCGGGTGGCCGGGGGGGAGATCCTGGAGGCTCGCCGGGGTGACGGGGTAGTGACGCGTTTCGATCGGGGTACCGGGGATTTCCTGGCCTTCGATCCCGATTACACGATCCGCACCTATTTCCGTCCGAACGACGGTGAGGCATACTTCAGGCGGCAGGCCAGACGCCCGCCAGGCACCCCATGACCCAGCGCACTTCCGGCCCCAATAACGATCCCGTCCGCGAGTACCTCCGGCGGAGCGGCGCCCCCTATTCGGTGGTGACCCAGGGGCTGCGCGGCCTGGTGGAAAACTGGGAGCGCGTGGTGGAACAGGTCATCGCGGGCTACAACCTCGGCCTGGACGACTACCTCAACGACATGGACGCCCGCCAGCTCCTGGCGAACGCGCTGGAGCTGGCCCCGGATGAGTTCCGGGAGGCCTTTCGCCCCCGCGTCCATGACGCCGATATGCGCATCCGTCTGGAGCTGGTCCCCGCCGGCCGCTGCCTCTGGGGCGGTATCGTGGCCGGGGAGGAAGGCTGGAACGAAGAGCGGAACTGGTGGTACTTCGAGCGTCCCCGGAACCTCGGACCGGCCCTGCGCCGGGAACTGGAAGAGACGTGACGGACCGGCTTGCCCTCGTCAATGGCCTGGTGGTGATCCCGCTGGATGGGCGCCCCGTGGCCATCGGCCGCCTCCCCGAGTGTGATGTCATGCTCGAGGGGTGGGAGGTCTCGCGCCGGCACGCCCGGATCGTTCCCACCACCGCCGGCCCGCTGCTGGTGGACCGGAGCCGCTTCGGCACGTTTGTGAACCAGGCCCAGGTGGTGAGCCCGGTGCTGCTGGCTGCGGGAGACGTCATCCGCATCGGCCGCTACGAGGTGAAGGTGGACCTGGCCCCCGCCGGCCTCACCCTTCGCGGCGAACTCTCCACCAGCGGACGCTTCGCGGGGTGGCTGGGACGCTTCGGGCCCTCGGAGCTGATGGGCGCGGCCGCCGCGGTGGCCGGCGCCTGGCTGGCCCAGGGGTTCGGCGGTGGGCGGATCACGATGGTCATCTCCGCGGTCGCGGCCGAGACGATCTGCTACTACGCGGCGCTGCTGCTGCGGGACCTGCGCTACGAGGCCCGGGAACGGCGCAACGCCGGACTCGGCTTCGGCCGCCGCGGCGTCGAGGACGTGGTGCAGAACCTCATCCGCGAGTTCGGCGTGGCGGAGGCGGTGGACAGCCTGCTGCTCCGGCCCCTCGCCATCTATCTCGGGCTGAGCCTGCTGGCGCTTCCCTGGGGCGTGCTCGCCGGGAAACTCATTGCCGACTTCATTTTCTATGGGCCGGTCCTGGGGCGCCTGCACTGGCGCCTGGGCTCCCGCGGTGCCCCGGCGCGTGAGGTGGCGAGCCTCAGGAGCACCCAGGCCGTGCCGATGACCACCCTGGGCGATCTCCGGCTGCTCGACGACCCCCGCGAGCCCCGTCCCCTCCCCTCCGGTCCCGAGAGCGGCGGTTCCTCCCGCTCTTCTGTCTCCGACGGCTGAACCGGCTTTCCACCAGGCTTCCATGTCACGTCTCTACGGCGCGCAGTCCATGGTGGCGCCGCTGCGCCGGGTGCTGGTGCGCACTCCCGACGCCGCCTTCGGCTCCGCCGACCCCGTCAAATGGCACTATACCGCGACGCCTGACCTGGGGCGGGCCCGGGCGGAGCATGCGGCGTTCGTCGCGCTGCTGGAAGGCGCCGGCTCCGAGATCCTCCGGCACGACGCCCCCCTCACCGATCGCGCCGACGCCATTTACGTCCACGATCCGGTGCTGGTCACCGACCGCGGCGCGATCCTGCTCCGGATGGGGAAGCCGCTCCGGCGCGGGGAGGAGGAAGCCATCGGTGCGGCCCTCGAGGCGGCGGGGGTGCCGGTGCTGGCGCGGCTCGAGGGCGAGGCCCTGGCTGAAGGCGGGGATTGCCTCTGGCTCGACCAGCGCACCCTCGCCGTCGGTCTGGGCTTCCGCACAAACGCGAAGGGGCTGCGGCAGATCCAGCAGGCCCTGGGCGACGCCGGGGACGTGTTCCCGGTGCAGCTCCCCTACGACCAGGGGCCGGTGGCCTGCCTGCACCTGATGTCGCTGATCAGCCTGGTGGCGGAGGACCTGGCGGTGGTCCACAGCCCGCTCCTCCCGGTGCCCTTCTGGGAGCTGCTCCGGGCCCGCGGCATCCGCCTGCTGGAGGTGCCGCCCGACGAGTACGCCGCCATGGGCACCAACGTGCTGGCGCTGGCCCCGCGGCGCTGCCTGATGCTCGAGGGGTGTCCGGTGACCCGCGCTCGGCTGGAGGCGGCGGGGTGCGAGGTGCTGACCTACCGGGGGGAGGAGATCTCACGGAAAGCCGAGGGAGGCCCGACCTGCCTCACCCGGCCGGTTCTGCGCGGGTAGGCCGATCCGATCCCAACCCCACTACCCAATCGCCCAATCGCCCAATCGCCCTACCCCCGCGCCACCGCCTGCCGGACCAGGATCAGGTCGGTGATGTTGTCCAGCGTCAGCAGCCCGACCACCCGGCCGGTGCTGTCGAGCACCGCGAGCGCCGGGAGGTTGCTGGCGCGGAGCCGGTTGAGCGCCTCCTCGAACGGCAGCCCCAGCGGCAGGGTGGGCGCTCCCGCCGTCATCGCCGCGGACACCGCCGAGTCGGCGCCCCGGTGCGCCAGCCCCTTGATGAGATTGTCCCGGGTGAGGAGCCCGGCGACGGCGCCGCCCCCGTCCACCACCGGGAACTCCCGCTGCTCGCCGTCGAGCAGCAGGTCCACCGCCTGCCGCAGCGTGGCATAGACCGGAATCGTGTCGAACTTGGTGATCATCATCTGGTCCACGATGATCCCCTTGCCGGCGGCGCGGGTCTCCACCGCCTGTGCCTCCGCCCCCGCCCCGAGGTACACGAAGACCGCGAGCAGGACCAGCATGAAGTCCTGGTTCACCAGCCCGAACACCCCGGCGCTCATCGCGAGGACCTGGCCCACCTTGGCGGCCACCCGCGTCGCCCGCACGTTCCCCATCCGGACCGACAGCAGCGCCCGGAGCACCCGCCCGCCGTCCATCGGGTAGGCGGGGATCAGGTTGAACGCCATCAGGAAGAGGTTGATGGCGAGCAGGAAGTACCAGTAGCTCGAGAGCAGGAGGGAGATGCCGGCCGCCTCGCCGGTGAGCAGCGCCGGCACGGTGGTGCGGATCACGGCCAGCGGCGCTACGCCGCGCGACACCAGGACCCCGCAGATCAGGCCGGCGATGGCCAGGTTCACCGCTGGCCCCGCGATCGCGATCAGGAACTCCTCCCGGGGCCGCTCCGGCAGCCGCTCCAGCCGGGCCACGCCCCCGATCGGGAGCAGGACCACGTCCTTCGTCTGGATGCCGAATTGCCTGGCGGTGAGGATGTGGCCGTACTCGTGGAGCACCACGCAGGCGAAGACCGCCAGGGTGAACCCGATCACCTGCTGGGCCCCCGCGAGGCCGTCGGTGGAGAAGGCCTGCATGCCCTGGAGCACGAGGAGCAGGACGAAGGTGAAGTGCACCTTCACATCCACCCCGAAGAGCCGGACCAGCTTGAAAGACCATGCCATGGGGAGAAAGCTAAACAGGTGCCCCGCCGGCGGGATTCCCGCCGGCCCCCGGGCGGGACCTGGCCCGGGGCGGGCACTTTCTCTGGCCCTTCCGTCCCACTAGAATTTTCCCCCTCCCGACGCCCGGAGCACCCCGATCGCCGCCACCCCCTGGTCCACCAAGGACTCCGAGAAGCTGTACAACATGCCCGGCTGGGGACTCGGTTTCTTCCGGGTGAACCCGGAGGGGCGGGTCACCGTGCATCCGGACGGCAATCCCAAGCGGGGGCTCGACCTCTTCCAGCTGGCGATGGACCTGAACGCCCAGGGCGTCGGCCTGCCGCTGCTGCTCCGCTTCTCCGACATCCTCCGGATGCGGATCCAGACCCTCGCCACCCAGTTCCAGAACGCCATCGCCGAGAATGGCTACGAGGGGACCTATACCACCGTCTATCCGATCAAGGTGAACCAGCAGCGCCACGTGATCGAGGAGATCGTGGAGTTCGGCGCGGCGCATGGGGTGGGGCTCGAGTGCGGCTCCAAGCCGGAGCTGCAGGCGGTGCTCGGCATCAGCGACAGCACCGACACGATCATCGTCTGCAACGGGTACAAGGACGAGGAGTACATGCGGCTGGCCCTGATGGGCCAGAAGCTGGGCCACCGGGTCTTCGTCGTCATCGAGCAGCTCTCGGAGGTGGACACCTACCTCAAGGTGGCGGACGAACTCGGGGTGCAGCCCACGATGGGCGTCCGGATCAAGCTCGCCACCGAGGGCGCCGGCCGCTGGGCCAAGAGCGGGGGGGAGAAGTCCAAGTTCGGGCTCTCCGCCATGGAGTTGATGAAGGTGCTGGACCGGCTGGAGTCACTGGGCCGGAAGGACACCCTCCGGCTGGTGCACTTCCACCTCGGCAGCCAGATCACCGACATCAAGTACATCAAGGCGGGGCTGGAGGAGATCGGCCGGTTCTACGTGGAGCTGCGCAACATGGGCTTCGGGCTTACCCACGTGGACGTGGGCGGCGGCCTCGGGGTGGACTACGACGGCTCCCGCTCCACCCGCCCGGCGAGCATGAACTACTCCATGCGGGAGTACGCCAGCGACGTCGTGTATACCCTGGGCAGCATGTGCAAGGCGGAGGGAGTCCCCGCGCCGCACCTGATCTCCGAGTCGGGCCGTGCCATCACCGCGCACCATTCGCTGCTGCTGGTGAACGTGACCGACGTCGAGTCGCAGACCGAGCCCACGATTCCCGACCTGGGGCCCGAGCCGCATCCGCTGCTGGTGGACATGAAGGAGAACCTCGAGTCCATCTCCGCCGACCGGCTGGCGGAAGCGCACCACGACGCCGCCTTCGGCAAGGAGCGGGCGCAGGAGATGTTCTCCAGCGGGGTGCTGACGCTCAAGGACCGGGCCAACGCCGAACAGCTCTACCTCGCCACCATGACCCGGCTGGCCCGGCTGGTGGAGAGCGAAAAGGCGGAGCATCCCGAGATCTGGTCCGACATCGAAGCGACGCTGGTGGACCGGTACTTCTGCAACTTCTCGGTCTTCCAGTCGCTGCCCGACAACTGGGCCATCGACCAGCTGTTCCCCATCATGCCCATCCACCGGCTGGATGAGCAGCCCACCCGCCGGGGCACGCTGCAGGACATCACCTGCGATTCCGACGGGGTGATCGACCGCTTCGTGG
Organism: uncultured Gemmatimonadaceae bacterium; assembly: GCA_964585655.1. Taxonomy (GTDB): domain Bacteria; phylum Gemmatimonadota; class Gemmatimonadetes; order Gemmatimonadales; family GWC2-71-9; genus JADJOM01. The sequence continues at coordinate 64,134 of CAZPER010000004.1, forward strand.
GCGGGCGGAAGGGAAAGCCCTCCCTGGAGCTGCACCCCATCAAGGACGACGAGCCCTACCTGCTCGGCATCTTTCTCACCGGTGCCTACCAGGAGATTCTGGGCGACCTGCACAACCTGTTCGGCGACACCAACGCCGTGCACGTGCGGCTGACCGAGGCGGGCTATGACATCACCGACCTGGTCCACGGCGACACCGTCACCGAGGTGCTGCGCTACGTCCAGTTCCAGCCGGCCGACCTGCTCACCACCTTCCGCCGCAAGGTGACCAACGCCCGGGACCTGTCGCGGCAGGACGCCAATCAGTTCATCGCCGACTACGTGGCGGGGCTGGAGGGGTACACCTACCTCGAGGGCGAGGAACTGCCGGGACCGGACGGGGCGGCGTAAGGGCGGCTGGTGTGCTACCCCGCGGGCGAGCGGCGTGGCTTCTGAAACACCGAGGGACGGATCTCGCGATCCGCCCCTCGGCCGTTGGGGAAAGGGTCGAGTTATGACTTGCGGCTGAGCGCCCCATCCACTGAGTACTTCCCGCCCCCCTTGAGCATCAGCACCAGCGCGATCCCCATCGCCAGCAGGTGATACTCGTACCCTTCACCCGCCTGGGTCCCGCTCCAGTTCATGAAGAAGCCGTTGGCCCGGTGCACCATGAAGGCGGCGGTCGCCATCACGGAGAACACCCCGAGCGCGGCCACCCGGGTGAAGAGGCCGGTGATCAGGCCCAGCGCGCCGGCCGTCTCCGCCAGGATCGCCAGCAGGGCGAACAGGGCGGGAATGTGGAGCTGCTGGGTGAAGAACCCCATGGTGCCGGAGAAACCGTAGCCACCGAACAGGCCGAGGGTCTTCTGCAGCCCGTGGGGGAGGATGATGAGCCCGAGGACCAGCCGGAGAATGGTGGTCGCGGTGTCCGGCGTGGTCGACAGCAGCTTGTGGAACACGGTGCTGCGCTCCCGGGGCAGGACGGAGCCGTGGGGCAGGGTGGCGGTGGTCATGGCGGTGATCCTCTCTTTATTGAGTGACACGTTAACAGGTGACTAGTCAAGTAATACCGTACAGCCTTACGATCCCGGCGAGCCCCGCGCGTCAGTGCGCCTGCGCCGCCCGGATCCGGTCCAGCAGGTGAATCAGCTGCTTGAGTTCAGTCCGGGTGAGGTCGCCCAGCATGCTGTCGTCCAGGGCGTCCACGGTCGGGTCCAGGGCGGCGAGGAGCGCGAGCCCCGGCTTTGCGATCCGGCAGGTGACCTGCCGCCGGTCGGTGGGGCAGCGCTCCCGGCCAACCAGCCCCTTGGCCTCCAGCCGGTCCAGCAACCGGGTGATTCCCGGGGCCTGCTCGATCATCCGCTCCGCGATCTCGAGCGTCGGGAGCCCCTCCGGCCCGGCGCCCCGCAGGATCCGGAGCACGTTGTACTGCTGCACCGTGATGCCCTCCGCCTCCAGCACCGCGGACATCCGGCGGCGCACCAGGTCGGTGGTGCGGAGCAGCGCGATCCCCGCCTCCTGCGCCGTGCTCCGGAAGGGGCGGGTCTGCTTGATCTCCTGCTGGATCCGGCTCGCTGGCGTCATGGGCGTACTTTACAAGGCATTAGTTGACTAGTCAAGTATCTAGTTTCCGCCACCCCCCGGACGGGGGGCGCGGCCTCACCGGAGCACGCCGGCCAGCCAGCGCACCAGGGTGTCCAGCACCTCCGCCGGAACCTGGGTCTCCCGCAGGGAGGTGTACTCCGCCGGAGAACCGTCCGTGGCCGACGGCAGGAAGAGGTGGTTGAGGCCGGGGAAGACCCGCACCTCCACCCGCCGGTTCCCCCCGGCCCTGATGGCCGCCCCCAGGGTGTCCGCCTGGCCGACGGTCACCTGCCGGTCCAGCGCCCCGTGGAGGATCAGCGTGGGCTGCCGGACCAGGCGGGCGGCCTTGAGCGGGTCGTAGTGCCGGAACCAGCGCAGCCAGGGGAGCGCCGGCAGGGAGTCGTCCCGCACGGCGAGCTCGGCCTCCTGCATCCGCGCCGCCCGGCTCTCCTCCGGCAGCTCGGTGGCGGTCAGGATCGGCCAGCGCACCTGATCCACCAGGATCTCGGTCCCGTTCTTGGATGGGCCGGCCATGATCACGAGGGCCGCCAGGCTCCGCTCCTGCGCCGCGAGCAGCGGCCCGATGACCCCCCCCTCGCTGTGACCAATCAGCGCCAGCCGCTTGCCGTCGATGTCACGCCGGGTGCGGAGCCAGCGGAGCTGGGCCCGCGTGTCCTCCGCCAGATCCGCGGTGGTGACCGAGTCGGCCCGGCCCCCGCTCCCGCCGGCGGTGCGGTCATCGCAGCGCAGCACTGCGATCCCCGCGGCCCCCAGCCGCTCCGCCACCTGGCCGAAGATCCGGTAGCCGAGCAGGAGCGGCCAGAGGTCGCTGTCCCGGGTCTGCATCCCCGATCCGGTGATTGTGACGGCGGCAGGGAAGGGGTGACGGCCGGCACGGGGCCGGGTAAGGGTGCAGGCCAGGGAGAAGGTGTCCGGGGCCGTGCCAGCGGGTACCCGCACCTCCTCTGCGGTCCAGGCCGCGCCGGCGGGCGCGCTGTAGTCGGCCGGGGGCCGGCGTAGTCCGGCTAGCGCGGGGAGGGAGTCGTGGAGTCCGGCGAGGACGGCACGGACGCGCTGCACCGGCACGGTGAGCTCCGCGGCGCCCTGTCGGAGCAGGATCTCGAGCCCGGCGAAGCGGACCTCGCCGGAATCGCCCCGGAAACGGACCTCCGCCGGCATCAGGGTATCGGCGCCGGCGACGAGCAACATCGCCGTCGTATCCCGCCACCCCGTGCGGCGGGCGAGTTCCACGAAGGAAAAGATCGACTGCGGGGGCAGCACCAGCAGCGCCCGGCCGGTGCGGACCAGGGTGCGCGACGTCTTGCCGAGCTGACTGGTGATGCGGAGCGAATCGCCATCCACAGTGACTGCGTAGCTGCCACGGGTCGTGTCGCCGGCGGCGTTGCTCACCGTCATGCTGAAGCCGGCCAGCGCCCCGCCATGCGTGAAGGAGGTCTGGCTCGTGACCCGCAGGTTCACGACCGGAACCACCACTTCCTGCTCGAGCGTGTCCCCGTGGCGCCGGAAGCTCTCCCGGCCCAGCTCGGCGACGCCCTGATAGATCCGGTACGTCCCGGTGGCCGGAGCCTGCGCACGGAGGGCGCACGGCAGGATGGCCAGCGCCAGGCCGGCCGCGAGTTCAAGACTTCGGCGCATAGGACTCCAGGAATCCGCACTGTATGCAGCGGTAGGTGACGATCGTGTAGCGCGCCTTGTCCTTGAGCTTGAGCCCGGTCCAGAACGACCGCTCCGGGGCGCCCTCCACCCAGGAGGCGGTGGCGCGGGTCTTGTCCGCCCGGTCCAGGATGAAGCCTTCCTGGTAGCGGCTCCCGCAGCGAGGGCAGGTCGGGGTGGTCATCGTTGACTCCGTGATACGGGTATCAGCCGGTTGCCCCGCCGGACGTCCGGCCGGGCAGCCGGCCGGCATCCTTGAGCGCCTGCCGGAGCAGGAACTCGATCTGGCCGTTGAGGGACCGGAGCTCGTCCGAGGACCAGCGCTGCAGCGCTTCGTGGAGCTCCGGGTCCATGCGCAGGAGAAAGGGCTTGCGTTCCGCCACAACTCACCGGCTCATCAGTAGATGCTGCCGGCGTTGACCACCGGCTGGGTGGCCTGTTCGGAGCAGAGCACCACGAGGAGGTTGCTCACCATGGCGGCCTTCCGCTCCTCGTCCAGGTGGACAATCTGCTTGGCCGAGAGCTGCTCCAGCGCCGATTCCACCATGCCCACGGCGCCATCCACGATCTTCTGCCGCGCCGCGATCACGGCCGAGGCCTGCTGCCGGCGGAGCATGACGCCCGCGATCTCCGGGGCGTAGGCCAGGTGGCTGATCCGGGCTTCCAGCACCATCACCCCTGCCTTGGCCAGCCGCTCCTGGATCTCGCCCTTGAGCCGCTCGGCCACGTCCGCGGTATTGGTCGAGAGGGACATCTTGCCCTCCTCGTGGGCGTCGTAAGGATACTGGTTGGCCAGCCCCCGCAGCGCCGACTCGCTCTGCACCTTCACGTAGTCCTCGTAGTTGTCCACCTCGAACAGCGCCTCGGCGGCGTCGGTCACCTGCCACACGACGACGGCCCCGATCTCGATCGGGTTGGAGCTGTGGTCGTTCACCTTGAGCTTGGTGGTCTCGAAGTTCCGCACCCGGAGGCTTACCGCCTTCTTGGTGAAGAACGGGTTGGCCCACCAGAGCCCGGGGTGCCGCACCGAGCCGACATAATTGCCGAACAGCTGCAGCACCCGCGACTGGTTGGGCTGCACCGTGAACAGGCCGCACCAGAGGATGATGAACAGGACCATGCCGGCCAGGCTGAAGAGCAGCGTGGGGATGGCCTCGGTCCGGATCGCGCTGATGAAGCCGTAGATTGTGGCGACCGTACCGAGCAGCAGGACGGTGAGCATGAGCCCGCCAGAGGCGACCTTCCGTTCGGTTTCGCGAATCACGGCCCTATCCTCGAGTGAGAGTGGAAGCACAATGATATCATTGTGATAGTTGACTGTCAATCCGCCTGTCATTCGATTGTGCTGAAAGGAGTTAGCGCCATTGCCCGAGACCAGGGAACCGCCCATGCCCGCCATTCGACCCGCGATCCCGGCCGACCGTGAAGCCATCCTCCGGCTCACTGAGCGCCTCGGGGACTTTCCCGTGCCCCCCTGGCGGACGGCAGGAGAGATCGCGCGCGCCGACCACCCGATCCTGCTCGCCGCCTTGCGGGAGCCCGGGGTGGGGCACCTGTTGCTGGTGGCGGAGGAGGGCGGACGACTGCTGGGATTCCTCTTCGCCGCGGAGCGGGCGGACTACTTCACGGGGGAGCGGCTGGCCCACGTGGAGGACCTGGCGCTCGACCCGGGGGCGGAAGGGAGGGGGCTGGCGCGGCAGCTGATGGAGGCGGCTGAGCGGTGGGCGAGGGAGCGCGGCTGCCGGCGGGTGACCCTCAACGTCTGGGCCCAGAACGGACGGGCGATCGGGCTCTACCGGCGGCTGGGCTACCAGCCCGAGACGGTGCACTACCTCAAGGAGCTGCCGCCGTAGCGGGGTCAGTCGGCGAGCCACTCCGCGAGGTGCTCCGTGATGAAGCGATCGTCGTGGAGCTCGGGGTGAGTGGCGAGGACCCGGTCGATCTCCTCCCGCTGTCCCGGTGAGAGGGTCTCCTGCTCTTCCAGGCACCAGGTGCCGGCGAGGAGTCCCTGCCGCCGGAGCACCTCGTGGATGCCGGGGATGCAGCCGCGGAAGCCGCCGGCGGCGTCGAACAGCGCCGCGTTGGCGTCGGTGAGGGCCGTGGCCATCCGGAACCAGGCGGGGTCGAGCGGGGCTTCGTCCGGCAGGCGCCGGATCCGGTGCAGCATCTCCACCGCCTGCCGGGTCCAGACCGCCCACTGGCCGAGCAGCCCGCCGACGATGCGTCGCTCCACGCCGTGCGGCGCGCGGAAGCGGGAGAGCAGGTCCACGACGATGCTGTCGTCGTTGCCGGTGTAGAGGGCGATGTCCTCCCGGCCCGCGTCCGCCACCGCCCGGACCACTTCGAGGGTCTGGTATCGGTTGAAGGGCGCGATCTTGATGGCGGCCACCCGCGGAATTTCCGCGAACTGGCGCCAGAACCGGTAGGAAAGGACCCGCCCCCCGACGGCGGGCTGCAGGTAGAAGCCGATGAGCGGCCGCACCTCCGCCACCGCCTGGCAATGGGCCAGCATCGCCGCGTCGGTGGCATCGCCCCAGGCGGCGAGCGAGAGCAGCACCGCGTCGTAGCCGAGGTCGGCGGCGAGCCGCGCCTCGCCGAGGGCCTGGTCGGTCCGGCCGACGACACCGGCGATGCGGGCGAACGGCCGTGGTCGTGCCTGCAGCTCGGCGGCGATGGTCTCGGCGGCCAGTTCGAGCACCGGCCGGAACAGGCCGTGGCGCGGTTCCCGGATGGCAAACTGCGTGGTGTGCACCCCGACCGCGATCCCGCCCGCACCGGCCGCCAGGTAGTAGCGGGTGAGGGCGCGCTGTCGGCGCGGGTCGAGCTTCCGCGCCGCGGTGAGGGCGAGCGGGTGGGCGGGAATGACCTGGCCCGCGAGCAGGTGGGTGCGCAGGTGCGCGAGGTCCTGGGGTGTCATCGGTGTTCCCGGTTCAGAACTGTCCGTCCCGCACCTCGAACCGCGTGGGCTTCTCGAGGGTCCGGCCGCCCGCCTCGAGCCACTCCGCGGTCCAGCCAATCAGCGTCTCGATATCCACCGTGGGCGGCCCGAACCGCCGGGTCGACTCGCCGGCGTTGCTCAGCAGGGCGTCAGGCGCCTCAGTGCCCTCGAAGTGAGGAGTCACGCCGAACCGCTCGCCGAAGCGCTGCGCCAGCCAGCGGATGCTCACGGTCTCCGGGCCGGTCACGTTGAGCGCCGCGGCGGGCGCGGCGGCGAGCTCGAGGGCGCGCAAGGCGCGGTCGTTCGCGTCCCCCTGCCAGATCACGTTCACATGCCCCATGGCGAGGGGCACCGGCTCGCCGCTCCGCACCCGCCGGGCGGTGTCGAGCAGGACGCCGTACCGCAGCTCCACGGCATAGTTGAGCCGGAAGAGGAGCACCGGCGAGGCGGCCGTGGCGGCGGCGTGCTCGAAGATCCGCTCTCGCGCGAGGCAGCTCATCGCGTATTCGCCGACCGGACCCGTCGGGCTCGCCTCCACGGCGCCGCCGGAGGCCACCGGCGTGAGGGGATAGACGTTGCCGGTGGAGAAGACCACCGTGCGCCGCCCGGCGTAGCGCTCCGCCGTCAGCGCCGGGACGATCGCGTTCATTGCCCAGGTGCGGTGCGGGGCGTCCCGGGTGCCGAACTTCTGGCCCGCCAGGAACAGGATGTTGGGGGCGTCGGGGAGCCGGGCCAGCGCGTCGCGCTCGAGCAGGTCCGCCTGAAGGGTCACGATGCCGTCGCGCGCGAGCGCCGCCGCGAGCCCCGCCTCCCCAAAGCGGGAGACGGCAATGACCCTGCCGGGGAGGCCCCGGGCGTCCAGCGCGCGCCGCGCCATGCGGCAGAGCGACGGGCCCATCTTGCCCCCGGCACCCAGAACGAGAAGGTCCCCCGGCAGGCGCCGGAGGACCTCGATCGCGCCCGGGGTGGGGCGGGAGAGCCGCTCGTCGAGCTCGGCCTCGGTCATCCCCGCATGGCCATCGGGACGAAGTCCCGCTCGTCATGGCCGGTGTAGATCTGCCGCGGCCGGGCGATCTTCTGCTCCTTGTCCCGCAGCATCTCCTCCCACTGGCTGATCCAGCCCGGCAGCCGCCCCAGGGCGAACAGCACCGTGAAGTACTCGGTGGGGTAGCCCATCGCCTGGTAGATGAGCCCGGAGTAGAAGTCCACGTTGGGGTAGAGCTTCCGCTTCATGAAGTACTCGTCCTCCAGCGCGATCCGCTCCAGCTCCAGCGCGATCTCCAGCTTGGGATTCAGGCCGGTCTGCTCGAAGACGTCGTAGGCCACCTTCTTGATCAGCTTGGCGCGGGGATCGTACGACTTGTACACCCGGTGGCCGAAGCCCATGAGCCGCTCGCCGGCGCCGCTCTTCACCCGCGCGATGAAGGCCGGGATCTGGCTCTTGTCGCCGATCTCGTCCAGCATCCGGAGCACCGCCTCGTTGGCCCCGCCGTGCAGCGGCCCGTACAACGCCGCGATGCCGGCGGAGACGGCGGAGAACGGGTCCACCTGGGAGGACCCGACGCTCCGCACGGCGCTGGTGGAACAGTTCTGCTCGTGGTCGGCGTGGAGGATGAGCAGGATCTCGAGGGCGCGCTGGAGCACCGGGTTGGGCTCGTGCTTGCCGCCGATCTCGAACGTCATGTTCACGAAGTTGCCGATGTAGCTCAGCTCGTTCCGCGGGAAGACGTAGGGGAGGCCCCGGCTGTGGCGGAAGGCGAACGCGGCGATCGTGGGCAGCTTGGCGATCAGGCGGATCCGCTGCAGGTAGCGGTTGTGCGGGTCCTCGATGTCCTTGGCGTCGGGGTAGAAGGTGGAGAGCGCCCCCACCGCGCCGAGCAGCATGCCCATGGGGTGGGCGTCGTAGCGGAAGCCCTCCATGAACTTGATGACGTTGGTGTGGACGTAGGTGTGATACCGGACGTCGCTCTCCCACTTGTCCAGCTGGGCGCGGGTGGGGAGTTCCCCCTCGAACAGGAGGTAGGCGGTCTCCAGGAAACTGGCTTTTTCCGCAACCTGCTCGATCGGGTATCCCCGGTAGCGGAGGATGCCCTTGTCGCCGTCGATGAAGGTGATGGCGCTCCGGCAGGAGGCGGTATTGAGGTAGGCCGGATCGTAGGACATCAGCCCGAAGTCGTCGTCCGCCACCTTGATCTGCTTGAGGTCGGCGGCCTTGATGGTCCCATCCGCGATGGGGACTTCGTACTGCTTGCCGGTCCGGTTGTCGGTGATCGTCAGGGTATCCTTGGCCACACGTCGCTCCAGGAGGCGGTACCGGGGGGTCGGGCCGCAAAGATAGCCCCGCCGGGGCGGCCGGCGAAATGGGGTCCGCGTCCGGTCCCCGTTCATTCAGCGCTCACCATTCCGGTGGTAGATTTTCCCCCGATGCCCGCTCCCGATCTCGCGTCCCGCGCCCGTGGCGCCCTGCTCGGTTTCGCCGCCGGCAACGTGCTTGGCGTACCCACCGAGTTCCTTCATACTCCCGACCTGATCCAGGCCCGGTTCCCGGGCGGCGTTCGGGACGTGGTGCGGCAGGATACCCCCGACTCTCCCTACGATGACGACCTGGCGCTGACGCTGATCCTGGCGGAGGAGCTGCTGGAGCCGGCGGTGGACCTCCACCGCCTCGCCTTGCGCTGGGCTGACTGGGCGGAGCGGGACGGCCGCGGGATCGGCAACTGGACCCGGCGCGCGCTGCAGCACATCCGGGTGCATGATGCGCCCCCCTCGTCCACCGGCGGCCAGGCGGGGAACGGCACCATTTCCCGCTGCCTCCCGCTCGCCCTCCGGACCTTCCAGCAGCCGAAGAACCTGATCAGCGGCACCTACCATACTGCGACGCTCACCCATCCGGACGAGCGCTGCGGCTGGGGGGCGGTGGCGGTGAACGTGGCCGCGGCCTGCTTCCTGCACGGCAGGCGGGACTTCATCGGCGACGTGCTGGAGGTGCTGCGGGAGAACCACGCCCCCGAGGAGCTCCTGGCGGCGGTGCGTCGGGTGCCGCTCGAGCGGCGGGAGGAGCTCCCGGTCGCCGGCCCATCCGCCGGCTACGTGATCCACGGCGTGGAGATCGCCCTCTGGTTCGCCTATCACGAGCCCGACCTCGAGCGGGGGGTGACCTGGCTGGCGAACGCCGGGGGGGACACCGACACCAATGCGGCGGTGGCGGGCGGATTGCTGGGGGCGCGGGACGGTGTGGACGCGGTGCCGGCGCGCTGGATCGCCGCGCTGCCGGATGCGGAACGGATCAACGCGCTGGCCTTGCGGCTGGCCGGACTCTAGGAGGACGCGGTGCTGAGGCTGTTCTACAAGGTGCACAAGTGGGTCGGCATCGGGATCGGGGTGATCTTCCTGATGTGGATCGTCACCGGGATCCTGATCGCGGGGGGCGATACGCCGAAGGGCTCGGGCGATGGTCCGCCGGACTTCAGCCGGGCCACGGTGGCCCCCGCCGCCGCGCTCGCCCTCGCCACCAGCGGGGACAGCGCGCTCACCGGTGTCCGCTCGCTGGAGTTCGAGCAGCTGGGTCCCCATTTCATCTACCGCATCCGGGGGAAGGGGCGGACGGTCCTCGTGGACGCGGAGCGCGGGGAGCGGCTGATCGTCGACGAGGCGCTCGCCCGGCGGCTGGCCGGGGAGACGGTGCCGGGCGCCGGGATCCGGTCGGCCGAGCTCGTCCGGGCCTACGATCGCGGCTATGGCAATGGCAGCCTCCCGGTGTGGCGGGTGACGCTCGACGACGAGGCTGGCACGCTGGTGCATCTGAGCGTCCGGGACGGCGTGCTCGGCACCAGCACCAGCGACAAGCGGCTGCATCTCACCATGCACAACCTGCACACCTTCGCCACCCTCAAGGTGCTGGGGCTCGCCCGCGGGCCCATCCGCTGGGTGCTGGTGCTCGCCAGCGTGATTTCCCTCGTGGTGGTGGTGACCGGGTATTACATGTCCCTCCCCAAGCGCTGGACCCGAGGCTAGCGGGACCCGGTGCCGGGGGACAGATTCGGGGGCGCGCCCACCAGGGCGCGCCCCGTTTCGTTTCCCCGCTGGCCGTGACCCCCCGTCGCGGCGTCCCGGAGCCTCCGCCATGCGTCGCCTGTGCCTGCTTGCCCTGCTCCTCGCCCCCGCATCCGCTCGCGCCCAGCACCCGGTGGACACCACCGGCGCCGGCCGCCTGATCGAGGAGGCGCTCCAGCGCTCGGACCTGATGCCCAACCTGCAGCACCTGAGCGACATGATCGGGCCCCGGCTCTCCGGATCGCCGGCGATGCGCCGGGCCAACGACTGGTTCGCGGAGAAGTTCCGGGGCTATGGGCTCGCGGCGTCGCTGGAGGCGTATCCCTTCGGCCTCACTTGGGAGCGGGGGCCGATCGCGGTGCGTCTGCTGTCGCCCTTTCCGCGCGCGGTCACCGCGTGGAGCTGGGCCTGGACCGAGGGCACCGGCGGGAAGGCGCTGACCGGCCCCATCGTGCGGGTCAATGCCGCCACGCCGGAGAGCCTCACGGTATACCGGGACCGCATCCGGGGGGCGTGGCTGATCATCAGCGACACCGCGCTGGTCTGGAACCCGGATGGGCCCGCGATGACCGCGGCGGACTCCGCCGCCCGGCGGGCGGAGCAGGAGCGGCGGCAGGGGCTCGCCCGTCAGCTCAACGCCGACACCTCCAAGGCGGCGCGGGAGGTCCGGCAGCAGTTCGGGATCGACCGCCCCTACCTGCTCAGGAAGATGGGCGCGCTCGGGACCCTCACCGACGGCGGCAAGGAACACACCCTGGTCACGATGTCCGGGTCCCCCAACCGGGTCTCGCCGCTTCCCAACCTGGTGGTGAGCCACGAGGACTTCCTGATGTTCACCCGGCAGATCGGTGCCGGCGTCACGCCGCGGCTGGAGGCCCGGATCGAGAACCGGATCGGGAAGGCGCCGGTCGAGCAGTGGAACACCATCGGTGAGATCCGGGGCAGCGAGTGGCCCGGGCAGGTCGTGATCCTGGGTGCCCACCTCGACAGCTGGGACGTGGCGCAGGGGGTGACGGACAACGGCGCCTCCTCTGTGGCGGTGCTGGAGGCGGCGCGGGTCCTCATGGCCTCGGGACTCACCCCGAAGCGGACCATCCGGTTCATCCTGTTCAGCGGGGAGGAGCAGGGGCTGCTGGGCTCACGCGCCTATGCCGCGGCGCACGCCGCCACGGCCGACAGCATCCAGGCGGTCCTGGTGCTCGACAACGGCACCGGGATGATCACCGGACAGGCGCTGCAGGGACGGGATGAACTGGAACAGCTCTGGAAGGACCTGCTGGCCCCGGTGGCCGGGCTCGGCGCGGGGGCCGTGCGACAGGGGATGAAGGGCGGGACCGATCACCTGGCCTTCGTGCCGTACGGGGTGCCGGCGTTCAACTTCGACCAGGAGACGCGCGGCTACAACCACACCCACCATTCCCAGAGCGACACCTTCGACAAGGCGATCGGGAGCGACCTGCGCCAGGCGGCGGCGGTGCTGGCGGTGAGCGCCTATCAGCTGGCGAACCTCCCGGTGTTGCTCCCCCGCGGCAACCGCACCGAGGTGACGCCACCCTCGGTGGCCAAGCCGAGCCCGGGGGTGGCGCGGTAGCGGCTACGCCTTGGGCAGCCGCACCGTGCAGGTGGTGAGGAAGCCGCCGCGCACGTTGTAGACCGTGCGGACCTCGATCCACTTCGGCGCCAGGCAGCGATGCAGGTCCTCGGCGATCTTCCCGGTGGCGTGCTCCTGGAAGATCCCCACGTTGCGGTAGCTGGTGACGTAGTACTTGAGGCTCTTGAGCTCGATGCACGCCCCGCCCGGGACGTAGCGGATCACCAGCTTGGCGAAGTCCGGCAGCCCGCTGTAGGGGCAGACGGCGCTGAATTCGTCGGTCTCGGTGACGATTTCCTGCTCGGGCCCCTCGTAGGGGAAGGTCTCGAGCACGGCGACATCCACATGCTCCGGCCCCACGAACGGGAGGGAGCGGCCTTCGGCGATGGCCATCGGTGTGGCACTCCTTCGGCTGGCGTTCCTGCCCCGATCCCGGGGGCGGCGTCCCGGAATTCTAGTGACATGCGCTGCCGGGCGCAGCACACCCCGGCCCCGGAGGCGGGGCACCGCCCCGCAGCCGCCCCTTCGGTGAGAATTCCTCTCCTCCCCTCGCGTTGCTCTCTGGACGGCCACTATCACGCTCCAGCGGACCAGCAGGATCAGGGGGAAGACCGATGCGGACCGAACGAGGTGTTCTTGGGGTGGCCTTGGTGGCGGGCCTGCTGTCACTCGCCTGTGAGACGACCGGCCCGTCCGCGGAGCCCGTGGAGCAGGCGGCGCTCACGCTGCCGCCGATCAACCCGTACATCTTCGCGGCCGTCGTCAACCCCGGCTGCCAGGACACCGGCTACGGGATCAACGATTCCGGCGCTGTCGTGGGCCATTCTGCCTGCCTGGGCCTCGGGGCGTTCGTGAAGCGGGCCGGGGTGGTGTCCTCCCTGCCGCGACCGGCCGGGCTGGGCCCCAACGGCAGCATCTTCCCGCTCGAGATCAACCTGGGTGGCCGGATCGTCGGCTACAGCGCGCCGGGCGACGGGACCTTCACCTTCCGCGCCCTGCAATGGACCCCGTCGGGCTCGGGGCACACGGTCAGCGATCTCGGGACCCTGGCGGGCGGCGCCGCCGCGGAGGCCCGGGCCATCAACGCCGCTGGTGACGTGGTAGGCTGGAGCGAGATCGCGATGGCCGGCGGCGTCATCCGCAAGCACGGCTTCCTGCGCCGGCCCAACGGCACCCGGATCGACCTGGTGCCGGCCAGCGGCTACCTGAACGCCGAGGCGAATGACATCAACCCCGCCGGGTTCGTGGTCGGCAAGAGCTACACCCCGATCCAGGGGGGAGCGCTCGCCACCCGCGCCACCATCTGGAAGCCGGCCGCGAGCGGCTCCAACACCTACCTCGCGGTGCTGCTGCCCGGCGACTTCAAGGGCTCCGCCGCGGCCATCAACACCGCCGGGGCTATCGTGGGCTCCATCACGATCGCCGGTTCGCCCAGCCTGACGCACCTGGCCCGGTGGCAGGTCAACGGCGCCACCGTCGAGGATCTCTCCCCCAGCGACACGTACGCCGTGGGCTACGACGTCGGGACCGGCGGGGTGATCGTCGGGGAGCGCATGGTCGGGGGACAGTACGTCGCCTTCGCCTACGGGACCAAGTTCACTACCCTGCCGGTGCCCGCCAGCGGGCGGGCGTTCGCCACCGGAGTGAACCAGTGCGGGACCATCGTGGGCGAGGGGCGCCAGACCCAGCCGGGCTCGACCAGCCCGGTCCAGGTCGCGGCGCAGTGGACCCAACGGTACGTGACCTGCGCGCTGGTTTCACCCTAGTCGGTTGGCCTCCCCGGCTGAGCCGGTCGCGGGCGCCAAAACGCAGCGCGGGGCGGGCCCCAGGGCCCGCCCCGCGCGTCGTTCCGGCGGTGCGCCTCAGGCCTTCGAGGCCTCCCGGACCATCCCCTCTTCCAGCCAGAGGAAGTGGTCGTCCATGAAGTGCCGTGCGGTCTGATAGGTGGCCACGTCGTCATTGGCCCAGACCTCGCGGAACTTCTGCTCCACCCGGCGCCGCGCCTGGCGGCTGAAGACATCGGCCAGTTCCCGCGGGCCGGTCTGGGAGGGATTCTGCTTCACCATCGCCTGCGCCCGGGAGCAGGCGGCGGAGATCGCGAGCAGCTCGGCCCCGATCTCCACCAGCCGGCCGAGGACCGCCTGGCGCTTCTCGAGCTTGGGCCCGAAGCGCACCATGCAGTGAAAGAGGGTCCGGGCCAGCCGGCGGCTGGAGCGCTCCACGAAGCGGAGGTGCCGCCCGAGCGGACCAAAGTCGCCGTAGCCGAACCATCCCTTGAACGGGATCCAGAGCTTCGGATACCAGAGCCCGTAGAACCCCGCCGACTTGAGCAGGGCCTGGAACTTCTGGCTCCCCGTGGACTTGGGGTCGATCAGCGCGCCCGCGACCTTGAGGTGGGTATCCACCGCCTCGCGGGCGATGAACAGCCGCATGATCTCGCTCGAGCCCTCGAAGATCAGATTGATGCGGAAGTCGCGCATCATCCGCTCCACCGGATCGGGGCGCTCCCCACGGAGCCGCAGGCTGTCGGCGGTCTCGTAGCCGCGGCCGCCCTTGATCTGCAGGGTGTCGTCGATGATCCGCCAGCCCAGCTCGGTATTCCACATCTTGGCGATCGCGGCCTCGAGGCGGATGTCCCGCCCGCCCTGGTCCGCCATCAGGCTGGCCAGGTCACTCACCGCTTCCATGGCGAACGTCTCGGCCGCCATCCGGCCCAGCTTCTGGGCGATCGCGTCGTGCTTCCCGACCGCCTGGCCCCACTGCACCCGCTCGTTGGTCCAGGCCCGCACGATCTCGAGGCAGCGCTTGGCGCCCGCCACGCAGGAGGCCGGCAGGGTCAGGCGACCGGTGTTGAGGGTGATCAGCGCGAGCTTGAGGCCCTTGCCCTCGCCCCAGATGACGTTCTCCACCGGCACCTTGACGTTGGTGAAGCGGATGACGCCGTTCTCGATCCCCTTGAGCCCCATGAAGTGCAGCCGGTGCACCACCTCCACCCCCGGCCAGTCCCGTTCCACCACGAAGGCGGTGATCTTCTTGCCGCTGGTCCGCGCCATCACCACGTACAGCTCGGCCACGGTGCCGTTGGTGCACCAGAGCTTCTCGCCGTTCAGGATGTAGTGGGTGCCGTCCGCGGAGAGCTCGGCGTGGGTCGCGAGGCCGGCCGGGTCGGAGCCGACATTCGCCTCGGTGAGCGCAAAGGCGGAGATGGCGCCCTTGGCCAGGCGGGGCAGGTATTTCTTCTTCTGCTCCGGGGTGCCGAAGAGCTTGAGCGGGGTGGGAACGCCGATGGACTGGGCTGCGGAGAGCAGCGCGGTCAGGCTGCCGTCCTGGCTGGTGACCAGGCCGATCGCCTTGGTGTACATCAGCTGGGAGAGGCCGAGGCCGCCGTACTCGGTCGGGATCTTGATCCCGAAGGCGCCGAGGTCCTTGAGCCCCTGGATGACGTGGGGGGGAATCTTCCGTTCTCGGTCGATCAGGTCGCTGTCCACGTTGTCGCGGAGGAAGGCCTCCAGCTTCTCCATGAACGGCCGGGCCCGTTCGACGTCCGCGGGGTCTGGCTGGGGGAAGGGATGGATCAGTTCCATCCGGAGGTTGCCCTCGAACAGCTCCCGCACGAAGCTGGGCTGTTCCCAATGCTGCTCCCGCGCCGCCTCCGCGACTTCGCGGGCTTCCTTCTCCGTCGCCAACGGGGTGACCGGGCGCGCGGTGCCGGGTTCGGGACTCAGGACGTTCGTCATGGTGCTGATCCTCTCGGTCCAGTCAGGTATCGGACTCCGGCGCGGAGTGGGCGGCTCTCGCCGCCACCCCCTACCGGCTATTGCGCACGTTCCGCGGTCGTCGGCGATCCGCCGACCCGCCCGCGGAGGCCCTGCACCACCAGGTTCACGACATGCCGGCGGCGTTCCGCGAGAAACGCCGGATCGGCGGCATTCACTCCCAGCGCCCGGAGCACGGTCGGCGCGTGGACCACGTGGAACCAGGAGAGGGCGAGCATGCTGATCAGGAGCTGCTCCGCCTCCGCCCGCTCCGAGGGTTCGAACGCCAGCTCGGTGACGATGGCGCCGAGGGCTTCCTGGGCCGCCTGCAGGTGCGGAGGCAGGGTGGCCAGACGGTGGCCACCATCCAGCGCCTCCCGCTCCAGCAGCCGCACGAAGGCCGGATTGGCCAGGATGAAGTCGAAGTACTCCCCGACCGCGCCGGCCAGCACCACCTCCGGTGGCTCACGGCTGGCCAGCGCCCGTACCTGTCCGCTGCGGACCGCCTGGCGCACCCGCTCGAGGCAGCGCTCCAGCACCGCGCGGTAGAGTGGTTCCTTCCCGCCGAAGAAGTAGCCGGGCGTGCCTCGCGATACCCCGGCGGCGGCGCCCACATCATTGAGGCTGGTGGCGTCGTAGCCCCGTTCGGCAAAGAGCTGCTCCGCCGCCTCCAGGATCGCCTCACGGGAGCGTGCGGCGTTCCGTTCGCGCTCCTGCGGTTGCTCCATAGGTGCTGGGTTCCCCATGCGCCATGACTTGCTTGTTGACAAGCAAGTATAGGCAGAAGTGCGCAATGGCGTCAATTGGTTCCATTGGGAAACGTACGCGGCGGGTATCGGTCACGGCCCCCCGCGCCTCGGGGGGCCGTACGGGGGGGTTCTTAGCGCACTCCGGCTGGGACCTCTTCCGGGGCCGGAGCCAGCGGGTGCACTTCGACCCTGGGGGCGGCGGGAGTGGTGTTGGGGACGACCTTCTTGAACAGGGAGCGGAACTCCGCCCACCGTTCGATCAGCAGCCGCGCCCGCCAGCTGCCGGTCCGCTCCTGGTGTTCGTGGATCAGGGTCAGCAGGGTGGCCTCATCAGCCTCGGTGCAGGGGTCTACGCGCACCATGTCCATGTTCACCCGGCTGGCGAAGCCGCCCGATTCATCCAGGACGTAGGCGACGCCGTTGGACATCCCCGCGCCGAAGTTCCGCCCCACCGGGCCGAGCACCACGACCAGCCCGCCGGTCATGTACTCGCAGCAGTGGTTGCCCGCGCCCTCGATCACGGCGGTGGCGCCGGAGTTCCGCACCGCGAACCGGCTGGCGGCCTGGCCCGCGGCGAAGAGCCGACCCCCCGTGGCGCCGTAGAGGCAGGTGTTGCCCAGGATGGTGTTCTCGTGGGTGGCCTGGGCGTACGCCGCCTGACGGAAGGGGCGGATGCTGATCTCCCCGCCGGACAGGCCCTTCCCCACGTAATCGTTCGCCTCGCCCTCCAGGTCCAGGTGCATGCCCCGGATGGCGAAGGCCCCGAAACTCTGTCCGGCGCTGCCCCGGAACCGCAGGTGCACCGAGTTCGGCGCGAGCCCCGCATCGCCGTGGCGGCGGGCGATCGCTCCGGCGACCCGTGCCCCCACCGCCAGGTGGTGGTTGCGGATGTCGTAGAAGCCGGAGAAGGGGAGCCCCTGGGTCAGGTGCCCCTCGCACTCCTCGAGGATCTCGTCGTCGAGGTAGATCACCCCCGGGCGGTCATTCCGCTCCAGCGTTCGGTGCGGCGCGGTGCCGCCCAGTGTGGAGGCGGGCGCCATCAGCATCGAGAGGTCAAGCATCTGCGCCCGCGGCACGTCGGGCCGTTCCACCCGGACCAGGAGGTCCGCGCGGCCCACCGCCTCCTCCAGGCTCCGGAGGCCGAGGCTTGCGAGGATTTCCCGCACCTGTTCCGCCACGAAGCTGAAGAAGGTGACCACCTGGTCCGGCGTCCCCTTGAACTTGGAGCGCAGGTCGGGGCGCTGGGTGGCGATGCCGGTGGGGCAGGTGTTGAGGTGACACTGCCGCGCCATGGCGCAGCCGATCGCCACCAGCGGCGCGGTGCCGAAGCCGAAGGTCTCCGCGCCGAGCAGCGCCGCGACGACCACGTCCCGGCCGGACTTGAACCCGCCGTCGGTGCGGACTTCGATCCGGTGCCGCAGGCCGCTGGCCACGAGCATCGCCTGGGCCTCCGCCAGCCCCAGTTCCCAGGGACTCCCGGCGTGCTTGATGGAGGAGAGGGGAGAGGCTCCCGTGCCGCCGCTGTGCCCGGCGATCAGGACGTAATCGGCGTAGGCCTTCGCCACGCCCGCGGCGACGGTGCCCACGCCGGATTCCGCCACCAGCTTGACCCCGACCCGCGCCCGGGGGTTGATGGTCTTGAGGTCGAGGATGAGCTGCGCCAGGTCCTCGATCGAATAGATGTCATGGTGCGGGGGAGGGGAAATGAGCGGAATCCCCGGCACCGAGTGGCGGAGCCGCGCGATCAGCTCGGTCACCTTGTGTCCCGGGAGCTGGCCCCCTTCGCCCGGCTTCGCCCCCTGGACGACCTTGATCTCCAGCTCCTCCGCCCGGACCAGGTACTCGGCCGTGACGCCGAAGCGCCCCGAGGCCACCTGCTTGATCCGGTTGTCTACCCGGTCCCCGTTGGGGAGCGGGGTGTAGTTGAAGGGGTCCTCCCCTCCCTCTCCCGAATTGGAGCGGGCGCCGATCCGGTTCATGCCGATCGAAAGCGTCGCGTGCGCCTCCGGCGAGAGCGCGCCCAGCGACATGGCGGAAGAGATGAACCGTCCCATGATTGCCTCGGCGGGCTCCACCTCCTCCAGTGGGACCGGGGTCTCGGTACGGAAGCCGAGCAGGTCCCGCGGGTTCGACGGCCGACGCTCCTCCAGCCGGGCCACGTACTCGCGGAACTTCTGGTATCCCGCCTGGTGCGCGTCCGCCTCGGGTGCGTCGGCGGCCTTCACCGCCTTCTGCAGCGCGGCCACCACCTGCGGCGCCCAGGCATGCTCCTCCCCCTCCTTCCGGTAGCGGATGCGGCCGTAGTCCGGGACACCTTCCACCCCGGCCGCCGCTCCATAGGCCGTCCGATGCCGGATCAGGGCGTCCTCCGCCAGCTCCTCCAGCCCGATGCCGCCGATCAGCGAGTCGGTGCCCCGGAAACAGCGCTGCACCACGTCGTGACCGAGCCCGAGGCATTCGAAGATCTGGGCGCCGTTGTACGACGGCAGCACCGAGATGCCCATCTTCGACATGATCTTGAGCAGCCCCTTCTCCGCGGCGGCCCGGAACCGGCGCCGGGCCTCCTCGGGCTCGGGCCGCTCCGCCACGTCGTACAGGCTCTTGCGCGACTTCCTGGCGCCGATCGGGGCCGGCGCGGACGCCTCACCCTCCGGCGCCGGCGCGCTGGAGCCGTCGAACAGCGCCGTCACCGACTGCAGCGCCAGCCAGGGATACACGACCTCGCAGCCGTACCCGATCAGGGTGGCGAAGTGGTGAATGTCCCAGGCGTCGCCGGTCTCGGCCACGATGCCGAGGCGCATGCGGAGCCCGGAGTCCATGAGGTGGCGGCGCACCGCGCCCACCGCGAGCAGCATCGGGACCGGCACGAACTCGGCATCCGCGGCGCGGTCACTGAGCACGAGCAGGCGGGCGCCGTTCCGCGCGGCATGTTCCGCGTCGGCGCAGAGCCGGTCCAGCGCCGCCCGCAGCCCGTCGGTCCCCTCGGCCGCCGCCCAGACGGTATTGAGGGTGACGCATGAGAATCCCGGGGTGTTGCGGAGGGCGGCCATCTCCTCATCCACCACCACCGGGTGGTCCACCCGGAGCACCCGCGCCAGGCTCGGGTGTTCCACCAAAAAGCTGCCGTGCTTCCCCATGTGGACCCGGAGCGACATCACCACCGACTCCCGGAGCGGATCGATCGGCGGATTGGTGACCTGCGCGAAGCGCTGGCGGAAGAAGCTGTAGAGTCCCACCGGGGTGCGGGCGAGCGGCGGAATGGGGGCGTCATCGCCCATGCTCCACACCGGGTCGAGGCCGGAGCCGCCCATGGACTCCAGCACGAAGCGCAGGTCCTCGTTGCCGTAGCCGAAGGCGGTCTGCCGGGCGGCGAGGTCGGCCGGGTCGAGCGCGGTGTAGCGGAAGGCGGGGTCCGCGGCGAGCACCTGCATGTTGTCCCGGCACCACTGGCCGTAGGGCTGCCGCGACGCCACCCGGCGCTTCACGTCCATGTTGCGCAGGACGGTGCCATGCGCCAGGTCCACCGCGATGAACTCGCAGGGACCGAGGCGGCCGCTCTCCACCACCTCGCGGGGGTCGAGATCCACCAGCCCCACTTCGGAACCGGCCACCACCAGCTGGTCCCGGGTCACCTTGTAGCGGCAGGGACGGAGGCCGTTCCGGTCGGTCGCCGCGCCGGCGATCACGCCATCGGTGAAGGCCAGCGCCGCCGGCCCGTCCCAGGGCTCGGTGAGGTGGGCGTGGAACCGGTAGAAGTCGCGGATGGCGGGCTCGACGTCGGCATACCGCTCCCAGGCCTGGGGCACCAGCATCATGATGGTATGCAGCGGGTCGCGGCCGGAGCGGACCAGCAGTTCCATGGTGTTGTCGAATCCCGCGGAATCGCTGCCTTCGGGCCAGATAACGGGCTTCACCCGCTCGATGTCGTTGCCCCAGACCGGGGCGGCGAGGTCCGCTTCGCGGGCGGCCATCGCGTTCCGGTTGCCCCAGAGGGTATTGATCTCCCCGTTGTGGGCGATCATCCGGAATGGCTGGGCCAGCGGCCAGCTCGGCAGGGTGTTGGTGGAGTAGCGCTGGTGGAAGAGCGCCACGGCGCTCTCATATTCGGGATAGCGCAGGTCGGGGAAGAACACCGGGAGCTGGCCCCCGGTCAGCAGCGCCTTGTAGACGATGGTCCGGCAGGAGAGGGAACAGACAAAGAAGGGGCTCAGGTTGACCGCCTCCGCCTCCCGCTCCATGTCCCGCCGCGCCAGGTAGAGCGCCCGCTCCCAGGCGTCGTCATCGGGCGCGGTGATGGGGCGGCCCACGAAGACCTGCCGGATCGCCGGGCAGCTGGCGCGGGCCAGCGGGCCGAGCGCCCCCGGATCGGTGGGCACCTCCCGCCACCCGAGGCAGGCGAGCCCGTTCCGCTCCAGCACCTTTTCAATCAGGCGCACGGCGCGCGTCTGGGGCTCATGGTCCGGGGGGAGGAAGAACACCCCGACCCCGAAGGGCTGGCCCGGCTTGAGCCGGAGCCCGAGCCGGTAGGCCTCCCGGTGGAAGAGCCGGTGGGGAATCTGGGTCAGGATGCCGGCGCCATCCCCCGAGTTGTCGGTGGAGGCGGCCCCGCGGTGCGCCACCCGGGCCACCGCCTGCAGCGCCATCCGGACGATTTCGTGAGAGCGCTCGCCACTGGCCCGCGCCACGAAGCCGACGCCACAGGCGTCATGTTCGCGGCGGGCCTGGCCGGTGTCGGTGCGGCGGTGGGCCGGGGCGGGCGACCGGGGTTCGTGCATCGGGGACTCCTCGGGGCACACGAAAAAGGCCCGCTCCATTCAGGGAGCGGGCCGGTCAGGGGCAGGCTCGACGTCAGCCCGTCACCGCGCCGGACCGCTCCCCAGGGGGAGGGCCTTGGTAATAAGGACGGCGGCGACCGGACGGAGCGCAGGCATATGCATAAAAATACGCCGTGGTGGGACCGGGTCAAGCCCCGCCCGCGGCTCGAACCGGGATTCTCCTGCCGCTTGACAACCCGCGGCCCGGCTCGTAGAGTTTGAGTTCCAGCCGGGCGCATAAAGTTACCCGGCCAGGTTTCCGTTCGAGACAGGATCGTGATGCTCCGCTCGCTGCCGCTCGTGCTCGTCCTTATTAGCCTCGTGCTCGTCCTTCTGGGACTCGAGTACGGGGACCGCGGCGCTTACGGGCAGAAGCAGTAACGGCGAGTAGCAGGCGCCTCCCCCAGCCGCGGACCCCTTCAGGGTCCGCGGTTTTCGTTTTCCACCCCCCGTGATGGGGACAGGAGACACCGGTATGGTCAGGGACGTCATCATCTTCGACACCACCCTGCGCGATGGCGAGCAGGCCCCCGGCAACACCATGACGCCGGAGGAGAAGCTCCGCCTGGCCCGGCAGCTCGACGCCCTGGGGGTGGACGTGATCGAAGCCGGCTTTCCCGCCGCCAGCGACGGGGATTTCCGCAGCGTCCGGGAGATCGCGCAGGAGGTCCGGCGGCCGGTGATCGCGGCGCTGGCCCGGTGCCATGACCGCGACATCGACCTCGCCGCCGAGGCCATTCACGGGGCCGCACGCGGCCGGCTGCACATCTTCCTGTCCACCTCCGACCTGCACCTGGAGCACAAGCTGCGGATGAGCCGGGACGACGCCTTCGAGCTGGCGCGGCGATCGATCCGGCAGGCGCGGCGGTACACCGATGACGTCGAGTTCTCCGCCGAAGACGCCAGCCGCACCGACCTCGACTACCTCTGCCGCGTGGCCGAGATGGCCATCGCCGAGGGGGCGACCACGATCAACCTGCCCGACACCGTCGGCTTTGCCCTGCCCGAGGAGTACGCGGCCATGTTCCGGACCGTGCGGGAGCGGGTGGCGGGCGCCGACCGCGTCGTCTGGAGCGCGCACTGCCACGACGATCTCGGGCTGGCGGTGGCCAATTCGCTGGCCGCGATCGAGGCCGGGGTGGGGCAGGTGGAGTGCACCATCAACGGGATCGGGGAGCGGGCGGGCAACGCCGCGATGGAGGAGATCGTGATGGCGGGACGGGTGCGGCCGCAGCTGACCCGGTTCCAGACCCGGATCAACACCACGGAGATCTACCGGACCAGCCAGCTGCTCTCCTACCTGACCGGCAGCTTCCCCCAGCCCAACAAGGCGATCGTCGGCCGCAACGCCTTCGCCCACGAGGCCGGCATTCACCAGCACGGCGTGATGCAGCACGGCCTCACCTACGAGATCATCCGGCCGGAGTCGGTTGGCATCCCGCGTTCCACCCTGGTCCTGGGCAAGCACTCCGGACGGCACGCCCTCGAGCGGCGCTACCGCGAACTGGGCTACGACCTGTCGGAGGGAAAGGTGGCGGAACTGTACCGCGAGTTCACCGTCCTCGCCGACCGGAAGCGGGAGATCCTCGACGAGGACCTGCTCGCGCTGCTGCACGAGAGCTTCCACGACGCGCCCGAGGAGTATCACCTCACCCACCTGCGCATCGTCTGCGGCAGCGGCCTCGCCGAGGCCGACGTGCGGATGACCGGCCCCTGGACCGGCGAGCGCGCGGCGCGCGCCGGCGGGGACGGACCGATCGCCGCGGCCTTTGCCGCCATCAGCGAAATCCTGGAACGGCCGGTGGAAGTGAGCAACCTCTCGGTCCGCTCGGTCACCCCCGGCCGGGACTCGGTGGGACAGGTCTTCCTGCAGTGCCGGATCGGCGGCAAGACGCTCTCGGGGCAGGGGGCGTCGACGGATATCGTCGAGGCCAGCGCGCGTGCCCTGGTGCATGCGCTCAACAAGGAGCGGCACGCCGAGCGGCTGGAGGCCACCGCGTACGATTCGACCCAGCACTGGGGCGTATGAGCGAGGCCCTCTCCGGCGCCCAGATCCTGTGCCGCCTGCTCGAAGAGCAGGGGGTGGACCTGCTGTTCGGGTATCCGGGCGGCGCGATCATGCCGTTCTACCATGCGCTGCCGGAGCGCCCGGGGCTGCGGCACATCCTGGTCCGGCATGAACAGGCGGCCGCTCACGCCGCCGACGGCTACGCCCGCGCCTCCGGCCGCCCGGGCGTCTGTGTCGCGACCTCGGGCCCGGGCGCGACCAACCTCGTCACCGGGATCGCCACCGCGCAGATGGACAGCTCTCCATTGGTCGCCATCACGGGCCAGGTGCCGCGGGCGATGATCGGGCGGGACGCCTTCCAGGAGACCGACGTGGTGGGCATCACCCTGCCGATCACCAAGCACAGCGTGGTGGTGGAGGACGTGACCGAACTCGCCGCGAAGGTGCGGGAGGCCTTTGCGATCGCGACCGAAGGGCGGCCCGGGCCGGTGCTGATCGATATCCCGAAGGACGTGCAGAACCAGAAACTCGAATGGGGCGGCACGGCGGTACGGCGCCACGACGGCACGGCGGCTCGGCCGTCGGTGGGAGACGACGACGACCTGGACACCGCCCTCGGGACCGCGGTCCGGATGCTGGCGGGCGCCCGTCGCCCGCTGCTCATGGTGGGGCACGGGGTCATCCTCTCCCGCGCCTACGACGAGGTGCGGGCCCTGGCGGAGAAGACCGGCATCCCGGTGATCACCACCCTGCTCGGCATCAGCGCCTTTCCGGAGTCCCATCCGCTGCATCTCGGCATGCCCGGGATGCACGGGGAGGTGCACGTCAACCGGGCCATCCAGCATGCGGACGTGATCCTGGCCATCGGGCTGCGCTTCGACGACCGGGTCACCGGCAACACGGCGGGGTTCGCGCCGCAGGCCCAGATCATCCACCTCGATCTCGACCGGACCGAGATCGGGAAGAACATCCCGGTCGCGCTGGCGCTGGTCGGGGACGCGCGCGCCCTGACCGCCCGCCTGACGGAGCGCCTCCGGCCCCGCGACTGCAACGCCTGGCGCGCCGAGATCGCCGCCATGGCCCGGGAGCGGACCGAGGCCTACCGCGGCGACATGGCGCCCGACGCGATCCTGGCGGGTATCCGCGAGGTCAGCGGTCCGGGCACCACGGTGGTGTCCGACGTGGGGCAGCACCAGATGTGGGTGGCCAAGCTGTTCGGCTACCAGGAGCGCAACAGCCACATCACGTCCGGCGGGCTCGGCACCATGGGGTTCGCGGTGCCCGCGGCGATGGGGGTGCACTTCGCCCGCCCGGATCGCCCGGTGTGGGCCATTTCCGGCGACGGCGGTTTCCAGATGAACATGCAGGAGATGGCCACGATGGTGCAGGAAGGGATCCCGGTGAAGATGGCGATCTTCAACAACGGCTACCTCGGGATGG
>CAZPER010000005.1:0-77094 GCA_964585655.1 uncultured Gemmatimonadaceae bacterium
CGCCGCCAGCCGTCCCCCGAGGCTCGCGTCCACCGTCACCCGGCCGCCCTCGCCGCGGCCGATGCCGCCCGCCGCCACTGCCGGCTCGGCCGTGACGGCATGATCGGGCCGGTCGGCGAGGGCCCCGCGCACCAGGTCGAGCAGGGTGGGCGAGGCGCGGACCTCGACCGCACCGCCATCGAGGTAGCGGAGCGCGTCCCCGAGCAACGCGCGGACGGCCTGCCGTTCTCCGGCGCCGGGCTCGCGGGCGAGCAGCCGTTCCCGGCCCAGGGCCAGCACCCGCGCGAGCAGCGCCTCGCGGCTGGTGAGCACCGCCTGTTCCGCCGCCCGGCTGGCCTGGGAATGCTGCCGCTCCGCCTCGGCGCGGAGCCGCGCGGTGGCCCGGGCCAGCTCCAGCTCCCGGCGCCGGGTGAGGCGCTCGCGCGCCTCCGTGGTGATCTGGTCCGCCTCCGCCAGGGCGGCGGCGCGGTCCCGGGCCATCCGGTCCTCCGCCTCCCGTTCCAGCGCGGCGAGCAGGTCGGGCAGGGGCATGGCGGGTCAGGCGCCGCCGCGCAGCATGATGAGCACCGCGACCACGAAGCCGAGCACGACCATCGTCTCGGGAATCGCGACCATGATGATCACCGTGGTGGTGAGCTCGGGCTTTTCGGCGAGCGCGGCGGCGCCGGCCGGCCCGATGCGGGACTGCGCCCACGCCGTGGCAAGCGCCGGAAGACCGACGGCCAGGGCGGCCGCGAGCGGGATCCAGATGGACATGGCCGACTCCTCCTCAGGTGGCGCGGGACGGAGGTGGCGTCCCGTGCCCGAAAGGCCGGTACGCCACCCCGCCCGGACTGTAGAAATTGCCGAAGAACTCGACGTAATGGAGCCGCAGCGCGTGAATCGCCGGGCTCATCACCCCGAGCGCGAAATTCACCAGGTGGAACACCAGGGCGAACAGGACCCCCACGAGGGCGCTCCCGAACGCGCCGGACATCTCGTTGGCCACCACTGCCAGCATCACCGACGCGGTGCCCAGCGCCATGATGCGGGAGTAGGAGAGGACCTTGCCGAGGGTGGAGAGGAATTCCACCGGCGCCACGACGCCCTCGACCACGATCATGATCGGGAAGGTGATCAGGATGACGATGGTCACCGGCGTCAGCAGCCCGCGGGGGACCACCTCGACACTCGCCAGCAGGGCGAGGATGACGAGCACCAGCATCACCGCGGCCAGCCCGCGGCCGATGGCCTGCCGCCGGTGGCCGGCGAAGGCGCTGACCGCGCCGATCACCAGCCCGAGCAGCATGTGCACCGCGCCCAGCGACACCGCCAGGATCAGGAACGGCACGATGGCCTGCTCCCGGTCGAACCAGAGAGCGTGCAGCCCGAAGGCGCGGCGGCCCAGGTCCCCAAAGAACTCGCCGAAGAGGGCCCCGAAGATGCCGCTGAAACAGGCGCAGGCGATCAGGATCTCGGCCACCGACCGGCGCCACCCCTCCCCCTTGGACCGGTGGCGGAGCAGGTAGGCCAGGCCGAAGAGCACCACCGCGTAGCCGATATCACCCAGCATCAGCCCGAAGAACATCGGGAAGAAGACCGCCACGAACGGGGTCGGATCGATGCTGCCGTAGCGAGGGAGGGGCACCAGGCTCACCAGCAGTTCGAAGGGCCGGAACAGCCGGGGATTGTGAAGCACCACCGGCGCGGTCTCGGCGGTCCAGCGATCCTGCGCCACCTCCTCCAGCACCACCTCGGCGCCGAAGTCCCGCTCCAGGGTCTTCGCCACCCGGGCGCGCGAGTCGCTCGGCAGCCACCCCTCGATGACGAAGGCATGCGCCGTGACCCGGCTCAGGTCCCGCGCCTCGAGCCGGGCCAGCAGGTCGCGCAGCTGGCTGGTGCCCTGACGGAGCAGCGGGCCGTAGCGGCGCGCCGCCTCGGCGCGTGCCCGGCGGGTCGCGGCCAGTTCGGTCGGCAGCTGGCGGCGGCGCTCCTGCATTGCGGGCATCGCTTCCGCGAGGCTCTTCCCGGCGAACCCGGCGGGAAGGCTCACCTCGCTCACCCGGCCGGCGGCGAGCCACTGCTCGACCCGGGGGGCGGCATGCGCCGGGACCAGGATCAGCAGCGCGGTCTCATCGGCGGGGAGGGGGTGATCGCGAATTTCGAAGGCATCCCCGAGCAGCGCGCCGAGTTCGCTCCGGAGCCGGGCCACCATCTCCTTCTGGCCGGGGCGGAGGACCACGTGATACGCCCGGCCGCTGGCCCAGCGGGGCTGGCTCCGGAGCAGCGGTTCGAAGGCCTGGAACACCGCCTCATAGCGGGCCAGGAGGGCCTGCTCCTCTTCCAGGGACTCGATCTTCGCCACCAGCCGCTCTCCCTCGCGCCGGGCCCGCACCAGGAGGCGCACCGCGCGGGGAAGCGGGAGCGGCGTTTTCGCTGCGGGCGTATTGGGTGGAACCTCGAGCAGCTTGCCCGCCACCGCCGCGTCCTCGAGCAGCCGCCCCAGCCGGAGCCGGAGCCGCTCCTCGCGGGGCGACGTCAGCACCGGGGTGAGGACCGAAGTCTCCGGGGGCGGGGCGAGGTGGATCAGCCCCAGGTCCTGCAGCGCGCCGAGCACGTCCGGCAGCCGGGGCCGGGGGCCGAGGATCCGCACCCGCGACATCGCCAGGATCACGGCGCGCTCCCGGGCGGCGCCGTGAGCCAGCGGAGCAGCCCGTCCGCGAGCGTGGCCACGGTCGCGTCGGGCACGGCGGTGTACCGCTCCGCCCGGGCGCGGGCCGCGGTTTCCATCGTGGCGATCCGGGCAGCGGTTTCCGCCGCGATCCGATCCGTGGCGGCGTGCACCTCCCGGGCGACCCTGGCTTCCAGCTCCCGTTCGGCCTTGGTGGCGTCCTCGCGCGCCGCAGCGACAATCCCGGCGCATTCGCGGGTGGTGGCCTCCAGCCGGGTCGCGAGCGCCTGCTCCATCTCGATCAGCCGGACGAGGTCCCCCGCCGACCCGGGCGGGGCGGGTACGGGGGCGTGCGGAATCCGTGACATGGCCGGGGCAGCCTCTCTGATCCGGTTCCGGGGCGTGAATCCGGACCTCCGGGATCAGGTACAAGGTGGCACCGGGCCGGCGAAGGGGTGATGAATGCCCGTATAAGGCCCGCTTCACCTCGCCGGGCCCCGTCGGCCGCGTGGCACCGGCGCCACTCTGGCGTGTCGGGCCGGGTGACGGTAAGCTCCGGGGCGACTGCACCCTCTGCCCTCACTCCCGAATCCATGATCCGCTTCAACCACATCACCGGCAGCCTTGCCGGCACCACGACTGAACTGGACAAGCGCTCCATCCGCGTGGGCACCAGCGGAGACTGCGACGTCCGGTACGACCTGGTGCGGGACGCGGAGGTGGGGCGGTACCACGCGGCGGTGGTGCGGAAGGAGAACGCCTACCACCTGCTCGACCTGGGGCAGGCGGGGGGGGTGTGGGTCAACGGCGAGCGGGTGCAGAGCCAGGCCCTGAAGAGCGGTGACCGGGTTCGCTTCGGTGGCGAGGGGGGGCCGGAGGCGGAAGTCGCGGTGGTCTTCGACCCCAACTACGATGCGGCGAAGGATGCCGCCCAGATGGTCGAGACCTTCAAGGAACGGAGCCGGGAGACCTCGGCGGTCCGGATCGTGGCCGCGGCGGCGGAACGGGTGGCGGAGGAGCGGGCCAAGGCGGGGGGCACCAAGTCCCGCCGCACCATGGAAGTGATGGCCGCCACCATCCATGAGGTCGGAGACCTCATGAAGACCCAGACCCGCAAGCGCTGGGTGAAGATCGTGGGGGTGGTCGCGGGGGCGTCCCTGGTGGTGATCTCGGTGCTGTCGTTCGTGCTGTACCGGAAGCAGCAGCAGATCAACCTGCTGCTGGACCAGAAGGCGCGCTACGACACCGAGCTGGGCGCGATCCAGGAGCGGATGGCGCTGGAGCGGGACTCGCTCAAGCTCACCCAGCTGGAGCGGGAGTTCCAGATCACCCAGGCCAACGCGATGCAGGCCCTGGCGCAGCTGGCCGAGAAGGACCGCGCCAAGGCCGAACAGGTGGCCGAGAGCGGGGACGAGCTGGACCGCGAGATCCGCTCCATCCTGCGCCAGTTCGACGCCGCCGCCTACGCCGTGCCCCCGATCTTCAAGGAGCGGGTGGCCTACCACATCGAGGTGCTCCGGAAGTCGGGACCCACCGCCCGCATCATCTACCGCCGGAAGGTGAACTACTGGCCCCAGATCACGGCGGAGTTCAAGGCGCTGGAGCTGCCGGAGGCCATGGCCTACGTGGCCTGGACCGAGTCACAGTTCAACCCGATGGCGAAGAGCTCGGCGGGGGCCCGGGGGATGTGGCAGATGACCCGCACCACCGCGCAGTCGCTTGGGCTCCGGGTGGATGGGGCGGTGGACGAGCGGACCGACGTGCCCAAGCAGACCCGGGCCGCGGCCAAGTACCTCGCCGGCCTGCTGGCGGAGTTCGGCGAGGACGCCTTCATGCTGGCCATGGCGAGCTACAACAAGGGCGAAAACGGGGTCCGCCGGGTGCTCCGGAAGGTGGCCCAGACGCCGGGCGGCTTCAAGAAGAGCAAGCGGGACTTCTGGCACCTCTACCGGCTGAAGCTGCTGCCGGAAGAGACCCGCGAGTACGTGCCCAAGATCATCGCGGCGGCCATCGTCTGCGCCCACCCGGAAAAGTACGGGCTCATCAAGGTGGACCCGCCCGATTCCGCTCCCGCCCCGGTGGCCGCCAAGGCTACCCCACGCCCCGCGGCGGCGCGCCCCGCGCGCTGAGCGGGGTGCATAACAGTATTGTCATCTCCCGGTGTGAGTCGGGTCACTTCCGTCCAGTTTCCATGCGTATAGCATTAGGGCACTTGCACGCGGCTACCCTTTCCGTGTGCGGCGGCGCCCCGCCCATTGTGCGGCAGGGGCGCCCTGGACCCCAGTAGGAGGTACCGATGCGTCGCAGTCTCTGGCTCGTGCCGCTCATCCTGATGCTTGGCTGCAACCAGCACAAGGAAGAGCTCTCCAAGGCGCTCGCGGACGCGCAGGCGCTCGCGGCCGAGAAGGACAGCCTGATCACCGAGGTCCTCGAGACCTCCAAGTTCGTCAACGGCGTGAACGAGGAGCTGGCCAAGGCCCGCACCGCGCTGGTGACCACCGCCACCTCCACCGACGCCGGGACCCCGGCGGAGCGGGACCGGGCGGCGCGGACCGCGGCGCTGGAGCGGGTGCAGGCGCTGGTGGCCCGCCTCAATGAGACCGAGCAGCGGCTGGAGCAGAGCACCCAGCGCGCCCGGTCGCTCGGCAACCGGAACACCACCCTGCTGCGCCAGATCGAGGAGTACAAGGCCAGCGTGGACAGCCTCCAGGCCACCGCACTCCGGACCGAGACCGAGCTCCGCAGCGTGATCGACTCGCAGTCGGTGCAGATCGCCGGGCTCAACCAGCAGCTCGATACCGCGCGGGTGGTGAATGCCCAGCTCAGCACCGAGAAGGTGGCGCTGCAGGACACCGTGTCCAACCTGACCACGTACAAGAACACGGTGTACTACATCGCCGGCACCGAGGAAGAGCTGATCGAGAAGGGGGTCGTCACCAAGGAAGGGAAGAAGTTCCTGTTCTTCGGCGGCAAGCAGCTCCACCCCGCCCGGAGCCTCGACCCGACGGTCTTCACCGCCATGGACAAGACCACCGGCACCATGATCGACCTCCCCGCCGACCGGCAGTACAAGCTGGTCTCGCGGCAGGACCTGAGCTTCGCCGACAGCACCTCCTTCAAGGATGGCAAGCTGGCCGGGACCCTGCACATTGCCCAGCCGGAGCAGTTCTGGGCCGGGTCGAAGTACCTGATCCTCGTGGAGAACTGACCGGCGGCAACCCTTTCCCGGTTCCACGCATCTAACGCCCCTCGGAGACCCTCCGGGGGGCGTTGTGTTTCTGGTCAGCCCCCCTGAACAGTTGCCGATCCCCGCCCCGCCGGACACATTAGGGCCGCCCTCCCGCCACCGGGAGCGGCGCCCCGTTCGCTAGCTCAGCCCAGGAGTTCCCATGCCGCCGCTTCCGAAGCGCGGAGTGCTCGCCGCCCTTGCCCTGATCGTGGTGGGCGTCCCGGCCACCTGGCTGCTGGCGCGGGACCCCGCCGCGGGGGCCTCCGCGGTGGTCGCGCGGGTGAAGCGCGGCGAGTTCCTGGTGACGGTCACGACCTCGGGCGAACTCCGCGCCCGGAAGTTCGTGCAGATCACCGTCCCCCCCAATGTGCAGGAAGCCGAGATCTACCAGATGAAGATCGCCTCGATCGTCCCCGAGGGAACGGTGGTCAAGGCGGGGGACCTCGTGGCCGAGCTGGACCGGTCGAGCCTGGCACCCAAGCTGGCCGAGGTGTCGCTGGCGCTGCAGAAGGCGGAGGCGGTCTACGAACAGGCCATGCTCGACTCCACCCTGAACCTGTCAAAGGCGCGGGAGGATATCCGCAGCATGGAACTGGGCCTCGAGGAGAAGCGGCTGGCCAAGGAACAGGCGTCGTTCGAGGCGCCCACCGTGCGGCGCCAGGCGGAGATCGATCTCGAGAAGGCGGAGCGGGCACTGGCGCAGGCCCGGCTCGACTACAAGACCAAGACCGACCAGGCCCAGGCCAAGATGCGGGAGGTCGGCGCCGACCTCGACCGGCAGAAGAACAAGCTGCAGGTGGTGCAGCAGGTGATGCAGGCCTTCACGATCACCGCGCCCGCCCCGGGGATGGTCATCTACGTCAAGGAATGGAACGGCCGGAAACGCACCACCGGCTCCCAGGTGAACTCCTGGGACCCCGGGGTGGCCACCCTCCCCGACCTGACCCAGATGGAATCGATCACCTACGTGAACGAGATCGACGTCCGGAAGGTGCAGGTGGGGCAGACGGTGGTCATGACCCTCGATTCCGACCCCACCAAGCGGCTCACCGGCACCGTCACCAGCGTCGCCAACGTGGGAGAGCAGCGGCCCAACGCCGATGCCAAGGTGTTCGAGGTGAAGGTGAACGTGACCGAGGTGGACACCACGCTCCGGCCCGGGATGACCACCGGCAACAACATCGAGACCCTGCGGCTCCCGGACGTGCTGTCGGTGCCGCTCGAAGCGGTGAGCGGGAGCGAGGGCGTTCCCTTCGTCTACAAGGTCACCGGCGGGAGCACCGTGCGGCAGGAGGTCGTGACCGGGGCCATGAGCGAGGATGAGGTCGTCATCACCCAGGGGCTCGACGCGGACGACCGGGTGCTGCTGGCACCGCCCTCGGACGGGAACAAGCTCACCCTGGTGCGGCTCGCCGGCTCGACGGCCGGGACAC
The DNA here is from genome assembly GCA_964585655.1 of uncultured Gemmatimonadaceae bacterium. Classification (GTDB taxonomy): domain Bacteria; phylum Gemmatimonadota; class Gemmatimonadetes; order Gemmatimonadales; family GWC2-71-9; genus JADJOM01. The sequence continues at coordinate 7,313 of CAZPER010000005.1, forward strand.
CCCCCTCGGGGGGAGACACCGCCCGGACCGCCCAGCCGTACACTCCGCCCGCCGACTCTGCCCGCCCGGCGACCCGCCCCGCCGCGAAGAGCTGACCGGTGCCGACCGACCGCACCGAGCTGGCCCGCCACGGGCGGGAGCTCATCGCGCACGGGGCCTTCGGCCTCCGCACGGCCCTCGAGGCGGTGCGGCACAACAAGCTCCGCGCCGCGCTCACCTCGCTCGGGATCCTCTTCGGCGTGGCGTCGGTCATCGCGATGCTCGCGGTGGGGAAGGGGGCCGAGCAGGAGATCCTGGAGCAGATGCGCCTGCTCGGCTCCAACAATGTGATGATCACTCCGCTGGTGGAACAGAAGGAAGGGAAGGCTGACGAGGAGCCGACCCGCGAGGTGAAGAAGTACTCCCCCGGCCTGACCTACGCCGACGCGCAGGCGCTGGCCCGGGTCATCCCCGCGGTGGAAGCGGCCAGCGCGGAGATCGTGCTCAACACGTCGATCACCCGGGAGGGGCGCCGCCGGTCCGGCAAGGTGCTGGGGGTGGATTCCACCTACTTCCGGCTCACCAACCTGGCGCTGGCGCAGGGGCGCTGGTTCAGCGCCGAGCAGGTGGCGCGAGGGCTGCCGGTGGCGATCATCGGCCAGGGGCTCCGGACCCGGTTCTTCACCACCGATGATCCGATCGGCAAGCCGCTCAAGGTGGGGGAGATCTGGCTGACGGTGGTCGGGGTCCTGGCCGACCGGCGGGTGGCCACCGAGACCGCCGCGCGCCTCGGCATCCGGGATGCGAACATGGACGTCTATGTCCCGGTGCACACGATGCTGACCCGGTTCCGCAACCGGGCGCTCCTCACCCAGCAGGACATCGAGCAGGCGGCGCGGGCCGGCACCTTCACCCGCGCCGGGGAGGAGGAAAGCGAGGAGGTCCGGGCGGAGCGCACCAACCCGCACCAGCTGGACCGGATCATCGTCCGGGTGGCGGAAACGGGTCAGGTGATGCCGGTGGCCGAGATCGCGCAGCGAATGCTCGCGCGGCGGCACAACACGGTGGTGGACTTCGAGATCAGCGTGCCCGAGCTGCTGCTCAAGCAGGAGCAGCGGACGAAGGCCATCTTCAACATCGTCCTCGGCGCGATCGCGTCGATCTCGCTGGTGGTCGGCGGGATCGGGATCATGAACATCATGCTGGCGTCGGTGCTGGAGCGGATCCGCGAGATCGGGGTGCGCCGGGCGGTGGGTGCCACCGAGAAGGACATCCTGTTCCAGTTCCTGATGGAGGCGGTGCTCATCAGCGTCACCGGCGGGTTCGCCGGCATCGTGCTCGGCGTGGCGCTCAGCCTGGTGATCGAGCGCGCTGCCGATGTGCGCACCATCGTCTCCACCTTCTCGGTCCTGATCGCCTTCGGGGTCTCGTTCGCCGTGGGACTGGCGTTCGGCATCGTGCCCGCGATGCGCGCCGCCCGGCAGGACCCGGTCACCTCCCTCCGCTACGAGTGAGCCCCATGGCCCTTTGGAACTCCCCTCGGGCCGGCGTGGCGCTGGCCGCACTCCTGCTGACCGGTCCGGCGGCGGCCGCCGCCCAGGAGCCGCTCACCCTGGAGCAGGCGGTGGCCCGTGCACTGGCCCAGAGCCGGCTGGCCGAGACCGCCCGGGCCAACCGGGACGCGTCACGCTACCGGGACAACGCCTTCTACTCCCGGCAGCTCCCCCGGCTCACGCTGGGCGGCACGGTGCCATCCTACAACCGCGCCATCATTCCGGTGCTGCAACCCGACGGCAGCACCAGCTTCCGTCCCCAGGACCAGGTGCAGGGGGAGCTCACCGCCACGATGTCCCAGACTCTGCCACTCACCGGCGGGGACTTCTTCGTTTCTTCGGCGCTGTCCCGGCTGTCGGTGAGCGGCCAGCAGACGACCCGGACCTGGTCGTCGACTCCGGTCGAGGTGGGGCTCCGGCAGCCGCTCTTCCGCTCCAACGACAACGGCTGGGACCGGAAGGAGCAGCCGCTCCGGGCCGAGGTGGCCGAGCGCCAGTACCGGGAGGCGCGGGAGGATATCGCGCTCGAGACCGCCAACCTCTTCTTCGACGTGCACGCCGCCCAGGTGGCCCTGCGGAACGCCGAGGCCAACGCCGCGACCAACGACACCCTCTACACCCTGAACACGGGCCGGTATGAGGTGGGGCGCATCGGCGAGAACGACCTGCTGCAGAGCGAACTGGCGCTGCTCCGCAGCCGCAACGCGCTCGACGCGGCGCGCCTCGAGTACCAGCGCGCCCGCTCGGGCCTGCGGCTGGTGCTGAACATGGCGCCGGGGGAGTCGCTGGCGATCGCCGTCTCCACCATGGTGCCCGACTTCACCCCCGACACGACGCTGGCCGTGGCGGAGGCGCTCCGGAACCGCTCGGTGGCGAGCGACGCCGAGCTGCAGGCCGTCCAGGCCCGGCGGCGGATCAACGAGGCCCGGCTCAACAACGGGATGGGGGCCACCGTCTCCGCCAGCTACGGCTTCAACGCCACCGGGACCGAGGCCCGCTCGGCCTACCGGAACCTGCTGGAGGCGCGCCAGTTCACCCTCGCGGTGGACATCCCGCTGCTGCAATGGGGGCTGCGGAAGGAAAGCGTGCAGGCGGCGCGCGCCGACCGCGACCGGGTGGAAAGCGCCACGCGGCTGGCGCTCGACCAGACCGCGCAGGAGGCGCACTTCGCGGCGCTGGAACTGGTGCAGGCCCGGCGGAACCTGCTGCTCTCCGCCAAGGCGGATACCGTGGCCCTGCGTCGGTTCGACGTGGCCTACAACCGCTATGTCATCGGCCGGATCGCGATCGACAACCTGTACATCGCGCAGAGCGAGAAGGACGCCGCCCTGACCCAGTTCGTGCAGGCGCTCCGGGGCTACTGGCAGGCCTACTACCGGCTCCGGCGGGTCACCCTTTTCGATTTCGAGACCGGGAACCCGCTGCGCTGAACGGGGGGTGGCGGGGAGGTCGCCGGGACTATTCTTGACGTCCCGTCTCCCCTATGCTACAACCACCCATGACCATCGCTTCGCCTGCGGCGGCGAGCCCCACGCACCAGCTTCTCGGGCTCCCGCTCGCCGATTCCGCCACCGACGCTGACACGCCGTCAGCCCCGGACCTTTCGCTCGCCCTCCCCCCCGACCTGCTGGAACAGGTGCGGGGCCGCGTGCGGTTGCTGGCGGGGCTGTTTCTGTTCGGCTTCGGAATCGACCTGGCGTTCTTTCTCGGGGCGTGGGTCTACGTCCGGGTCACGGGCACGCCGGTGCCGGAGGGCGCGTTCCAGAGCCGCCAGGTGCAGTGGGTCAACGTCGGCGCGGTGCTGGCCTCCGCGGGGCTCTGGTGGGCTGCCCGGCGGCAGCGGGTGTCGCCTTCCCGGCTGCACACCCTCGGCCTGGTGTACGAAGTTGCCATCTGCTTCGCGATCTCCATGGTCACGTTCTGGCAGGAGTACCTCTCCACCGGCCGGCTGCCAAACCTTACCTGGGTTCCCGCCGTGGTCATCATGTTCCCGCTCGTCATGCCGGGACCACCCCGCCGGATGCTGGTGGCCGCCGGGCTGGCGGCCGCCATGTCGCCGCTGTCGCTGCTGCTGCTGGACCGGATTGGCCTGGTGGCGGTCCCCGATCCCGGGGCCTACTTCCAGGCGAGCTTCGGGCCGGCGGTGTCGGTCGGGTTCGCCTATCTCGCCGCGGGCGTGGTGTACGGCCTGGGCCGCGAGGTGGCCCGGGCCCGGGAGATGGGCAGCTACCAGCTGGGCGCGCTGCTGGGCCGGGGCGGCATGGGCGAGGTCTACCGCGCCACCCACCGGATGCTGGCCCGGCCGGCCGCGATCAAGCTGATCCGGCCCGAGATGCTCGGCGCCGCGGACGGCGAGGAGGCGCGGCTCGCGGTGCATCGCTTCCGGCGCGAGGCCGAAGCGGCGGCTTCGCTGCGCTCGCCCCACACGGTGGAACTGTACGACTTTGGCATCACCGAGGACCGCACCCTGTACTTCGTCATGGAGCTGCTCGACGGCATGGACCTGGAAACGCTGGTGCGACTCAAGGGACCGCTGCCCGCGGCCCGGGTGATCCATATCCTCCGCCAGGTGTGTGAATCGCTCGAGGAGGCGCACGCCCGGGGGCTGGTGCACCGGGACATCAAGCCCGCCAACATCCATATCGGCCGGCTGGGCCTGCGGCATGACTTCGTGAAGGTGCTGGACTTCGGGCTGGTGAAGTCAGTCACTGCCGGGTCCGCCGGGCAGTCCCACCCGACGGGGGCGGGCTTCGCCGCGGGGACGCCGGCCTACATGGCGCCGGAGGCGGCGCTGGGCGAACCGCTCGACGGGCGGAGCGATCTCTACGCCCTCGGCTGCGTCGGGTACTACCTGCTCACCGGCCGGGTGGTGTTCGAGGGGGACCACGGGCTGCAGGTGATCGCGCGGCACCTGCGGGAATTGCCGGTCCCGCCGTCGGAGCGGACCGAGATGCCGGTGCCGCCGGCGCTTGAACGGGTGATTCTCGGGTGCCTGGCCAAGGCGCCCGCGGACCGGCCGCCGAACGCCGCGGCGCTCGCGGCGTCGCTCGCCCTGATCCCGGCGGAGCCCTGGGGCGAGGCCCAGGCGCAGGCATGGTGGAACGCACACCGGGCGGCCTCATGACCGGGCCCCGCCTGCTGCAGCGTCGCGCCTCCACTCCCGCCCAGCCCTCGCCGACGGGTGTCTCGAGCCCGAGCCTTCCGGGTGACCTGATCGAGCAGACCTGCAAGCGGGTCTTCGCCGTGGCGGTGGTGGCGGGGGGACTCTGGACCGTCTCGCTGACGGTCAACACCGTCCTGGCGCGGATGATGGGCCGCCCCGCCATCCTCGAAACCGTCTGGCCCTGGCCGGGCCTCCCCATCAGCCTCGTGGGGCTGGCGCTCGCGGTATCCCTCATGACGGTCGCGGGGCGGCTGCAGAACCGGCCCCGGCTGCTGGTGAACGTGAGCTCCGGCTTTCTCATCATCAATTGCCTCCTCACCGGCATCGTGAGCCAGTGGGCGCCGCCGGCGATCTCCCCCCGCGTCTCCTGGCTGTGCATCCTGATCCTGATCTATCCGGCGATCGTGCCGATGACCCCGACGCGGACCTTCGTGGTCTCGGTCGTCGCGGCGAGCATGGATCCGGTCGGGCTGGCGCTGACCTGGCTGCGCGGGGTGCCGATCGATACCTCGCCCACCTTCCTGACCTGGAACTTCCTGCCGACCTACATCTGCGCCTTCATCGCGGTGGTGCCGGCGAAGATCATCCGCCAGCTGGGGCAGCAGGTGCGCCGAGCCCGCCAGCTCGGGAGCTACCGGCTGGAGGAGGTGCTGGGGAAGGGCGGGATGGGGGAGGTCTACCGCGCCTCCCACCAGATGCTGGCCCGGCCGGCCGCGGTGAAGATCATCCGGCCCGAGGTGCTGGGGCAGAGTTCCGCGGAGAAGACCCGGGTGATCGTCGAGCGGTTCCGCCGGGAGGCGGAGGCATCGGCCTCGCTGCGCTCGCCGCACACCATCGGGCTATATGACTTCGGCGTGGCCCAGGACGGCACCTTCTTCCTGGTCATGGAGATGCTGGAGGGAATCGATGTGGAGCTGCTGGTCGAGCGCTTCGGCCCGCAGCCGCCGGAGCGGGTGGCGCACCTCCTGATCCAGGCCTGTCACTCCCTGGAGGAGGCGCACCAGCGGGGGCTCATCCACCGGGACATCAAGCCCTCCAACATCTTCACCTGCCGCATGGGGCTGGAGGTGGATTTCGTGAAGGTTCTGGACTTCGGGCTGGTGAAGGCGCAGGGCGAGGAGGACCGCCAGGAACAGCTGCTGACCGCGCCCAATGCCACCGCCGGCACCCCGGCGTTCATCGCGCCCGAGGTGGCGCAGGGGACCACCCCGATTGACCACCGGGTGGATATCTACGCCCTGGGATGCGTGGCGTACTGGCTGCTCACCGGGCAGCTGGTGTTCGAGGCCCGCAACGCGATGCAGCAGCTCCTGCTCCACATCAACGAGCCACCGGTGCCGCCCTCCCGCCGCATGGAGCTTCCCATCCCGCCGGCGCTGGACGACCTCGTGCTCGCCTGCCTGGCCAAGCGCCCGGCCGACCGGCCCGCCACCGCGGCCGAGGTTTCGAAGCGCCTGGCGGCGATCTACGGTCCAGAGGCGTGGACCCAGGAGCGGGCCCAGGCCTGGTGGGAACGGCACCACCCCGAGGAAGCCTGCCCGACGCCGACGGCCTGCGGTGACCTCGCGCTCACCAAGGCGGTGGGGTCTTCATGGGGGGACTGACGCCCGCCGCACGCCGTCCGCTCGACCGCGCCCTGGGGCTCTTCACCGTGGTCCGCGAGGGTGAGAGCGCGACCGCGCTCCTGCTCACCGGCAACGTGTTCCTGCTGCTGACCGCGTATTACGTGATCAAGCCGGTCCGGGAGGCGCTGATCCTCGCCGTCGACGGCGCGGAGGTAAAGTCGTACGCCGCCGCCGGGCAGGCGGTCCTGCTGCTCGGCCTGGTCCCGCTGTACGGGGCGCTCGCGGACCGGCTGCCCCGGCGGCGGCTGCTCAACGCGGTCACCGGCTTCTTCGTGGCCTGCCTGGCCGTCTTCTACCTGCTGGCCCAGGCGGGGGTGCCGGTCGGGATCCCGTTCTTCCTCTGGGTCGGGATCTTCAACCTGATGATCGTGGCCCAGTTCTGGTCCTTCGCCAATGACCTCTATACCAAGGACCAGGGGGAGCGGCTCTTCCCCATCGTCGCGTTCGGCGCGTCGGTCGGGGCCGTGACCGGGAGCGCGGTTGCCGGAGGGCTGATCCCGATCCTTGGCGTGCCGCAGCTGCTGCTGGTCGCGGCCGCGCTGCTCGCCGTGGCCACCCTGCTCGGCAACCTGGCCGATGCCCGGGAGCGGGCCCGCCACGAGGCTGGCCTCCCTCCCCGGTTCACCACCGCGGAGATTCCCGCCGCCACCGGCGAGTACCTGGTGGAGGGGACGGACGCCGGGGAGAAGATCACCGTCTCCCTGACCGGCACCGGTGGACGCCCCGGCACCTTCCGGCTGGTCTTCGGGAGCCGCTACCTGCTGGGGATCGCGCTCCTGATGCTGATGGTGAACTGGGTCAATACCACCGGGGAGTACGTGCTGGGCCGGACGGTGGCGGGCGCCGCCGAAGCGGCGGTGGCTGCCGGCGCGGCGGACGGACTGTCGGTGGCGGAGTACATCGGCCGGTTCTACTCCCGGTTCTTCTTCGGCGTGAACCTGGCGGGGCTGGTGCTGCAGCTCGCGGTGGTCTCCCGCCTGCTCCGGGCCTTCGGGGTGCGGGTGGCGGTGCTGGTCCTGCCGGCGATCGCCATCCTCGGCTACGCCGTCCTCGCCTTCCTGCCGGTGCTGGCGGTGGTGCGCTGGGTGAAGACGGCGGAGAACGCCACCGACTACTCGCTCCAGAACACCGTCCGGAACGTCCTCTTCCTTCCCACCAGCCGGGAACAGAAGTACAAGGCCAAGCAGGTGATCGACGGCTTCTTCGTGCGCGCGGGGGATGTGCTGTCCGCCCTCTCCATCTATGTGGGCACCACGATGCTCGCCTTCGGCCCCACCGAGTTCGCCATGGTGAACCTCGGGCTGGGTGTGGTGTGGCTGGCGCTGGCGGTGTACACCGGCCGGGGCTACGCCCGCCTGACCGGGGGCGGACGGTGAGCACCGCCCCCGCCGGCTAGCCGCGTGAGCCGGCTGCGGTCCGACCGCACCGCCACCGCACTCGCCGCCACCGCCAGCGCGGTGATGGTGGCCTTCCAGCTCGCCGGCAAGGCAACCCGGGACGCGCTCTTCCTCTCTACCTTCGAGATCGGCATGCTGCCGCGGATGGTCATCGCGGCGGCCCTCCTCTCCGCGCTCCTGACGATCGGGCTCTCCCGGGTGATGGCGCGGGAGGGGCCGGCACGGCTGGTGCCAGCGCTCTTCGTGACCAGCGCGCTGCTGCTGCTGCTGGAGTGGGCGCTGGCGGCGCAGTTCCGCGCCCTGGTGGTGGTGCTATACTACCTCCACTTCAGCGCCCTCGGCGCCCTGCTCATCTCCGGTTTCTGGGCCATGGTCACCGAGCGGTTTGACCCCCGCACCGCGCGGGTGTCGATCACCCGGATCACCACCGGTGCCTCGGTCGGCGGGCTGCTCGGCGGCCTCCTTGCCGCGCCGCTCGGCTCGGTGCTCTCCCTGACGTCCATCCTCCCGCTGCTGGCGCTCCTCCATCTGATTGCCGCGGCGCTGGTGCTTGGCGTGCAGACCGGCACCTCGATGCCCCCGGAGCCGGGCGGCGGGGCCGCGCCACTCACCGCGACGGCTGCCTTCCGTTCGTCGGGCCACCTGCGGCTGCTGGCGCTGCTGGTGGTCCTCACCGCGATGGCCGAAGGGGTGCTGGACTGGGTGTTCAAGTCCCGGGCCCTGACCGTGGGCCCGAGTGGGGAGGAACTGCTCCGGTTCTTCGCGCTATTCTACACCGCCACCGCCCTCATCGGCGTGCTGCTGCAGAGCACGGCCATCCGCGCCGCCATGGCGCGGCTCGGCTTTGCCCGGAGCGCGGCCTTACTGCCCGCGGGCGTCTCCCTCGGCGCCCTGGGGGGCCTCCTCCTCCCCGGGCTTCCCCCGCTCATTCTGGCGCGTGGCACCGAGATCGTGCTCCGCAATTCCATCTTCCGCAGCGCGTACGAACTGCTGTTCACGCCGGTCCCCCCGGCGGAGAAGCGCGCCACCAAGCTCCTGGTGGATGTCGGCGCCACCCGCCTCGGGGACATGGCCGGAGCCGCGCTCATCCAGGTGCTCCTGCTGTCGGCGGGGGCGTGGGCCGGGGGATTGGCGCTCGCCGCCACCATCGGGATCACCCTCGGAACGCTTGTGGTCGCAAGTCGCCTCCACCGGGGGTACGCGGAGGCGCTCGCCCGGAGTCTCACCGCCCGCGCGGACCGGCTCCCGGACACCAGTGGCGATTCGACGGCGCTGCTGCAGACCGTGGGCGGGTTCGACCTGGGGCAGCTGCGCCCCCGTCCGGTGCCATCACCGGCGCCGGAGGCGAAGGCCCCGGAGGCTGTCGGCCGCGCCGAGGCACTCGCCAGCCGGGATCCGAAGGAAGTGACGGCGGCGCTCGAGGAGGGGCCGCTGCCGCCGTCGCTGGTGCCGGCGGCGGTAGGACTCCTCGCCTGGGATGCGGTGGCTTCCGCGGCCATCCGGGCCCTCACACCGGTGGCGCCCGGCGCCGCCGAGGCGCTGATCGCCCGGCTGCTGGACCCGGAGGAGGACTTTTCGATTCGCCGGCGGCTGGTCCGGGTGCTGGCGGAGTGTCCCACGCCGGAGGTGTTCGCCGCGCTGCACCGGGCGCTCGATGACCGCCGCTTCGAGGTGCGCTATCTCGCGGGCCGGGCGCTGTTCAAGCAGCGCGCCGCGCAGCCGGGGGTGGCGGTGGATCGCGAGCGAATCCTGGCCGCGGTGCGCACCGAAGTCACGGTTGGGCGAGGGGTGTGGGAGAGCCGCCGACTGATCGACGACGCGGACGACGCTTCCGCGCCGATGGAAACGGCGCTGATCCGGGACCGGGCCGACCGGAGCCTCGAGCATGTCTTCACCCTGCTGGCGCTGATCCTGCCGCGGGAGCCGCTCCGGCTGGCCTATCATGGTCTCCACACCGCGGACCGTCACCTGCGCGGCACCGCCCTGGAATACCTGGAGAGTGTGCTTCCCCCCGGGGTCCGGGAGCGGCTCTGGCCCTTCCTCGAGCCGGAGGCCGCCGGCGCGGCGGCCGTGCGGCGGGGGCCGGAGGAAGCGCTGTCGCGCCTGCTGCAGTCGCGGGAGTCGATCGTCCTGGCGCTGGCGGCGGTGCGCGAGCGGCAGGGAGGGCGGGAGTAGCCCGGAGGAGGTTGGGGCCTACCGCTCCATCTTGTGCACGGTCAGCAGCATCTCGCTCGGGGAGAGCGCCCGCACGGTATGGGGCACCCCGGGCCCCAGCGCCACCAACTGCCCCGCGCCCAGCTCATGCGTCTGGTCTCCCACATCCACGGCCAGCTGCCCCGCGAGCACCTGGATCGTGACCACACCGTCCGCCTTGTGCTCGTTGAGATGACCGGCGGTCGCGAAGACGAACACCACCAGGGTCACCGGTCCGTTCCGGAACATGGTGATCTGCCGGTGCCCCGCGACCGCGGCATGGGCCTCGGCCCGCAGCATCCGGACGGCCGCCTCGAGATCCACCACCTGGGTTGGTTCGGCGAGGCGCGTTTCGGGATGTGGGCGGAGGCGGTCTTCTGGTGACATGAGCGGCGACCTCGTGGAAAGGGGCGGCATGCGGTGGGCGCATCCGCCGTTGGGGCTGACCGGGTACACAGTGGTACCGATGGGGAGGGGGCGCAAGCATTTCCCGGCAGGCCATTCCGCCAGGTCGTGGCATCCCCGGTCACTCGTGTTGCCAGGCGTCGGGATGCTACTAGGTTGCGGGTCCCTCCGTTCTGGAGTTCCTCGTGGTTCGTCCCTTCGTCGCATGTGCGGTGGCGGCCCTCCTCTGGGGCTGCCCGGCTCCCTCCCCTCGGTCGGCCGGGCGCGCGGATTCCACGCCAGGCGCAGTGACCGCGACTCCCCCTGCATCCATGTCCCACGGCGAGGCCGCGGTGGGTGCCCCGTCCACGCCGGTGGAGCGGTCCGCCGAGGCCCCGCCGCGGGCCGCAGGGAAACGGCACCAGGTACGGATGGAGACGATTCACGCGCCGCACACCCTCGCCTCCGGGGTGAAGTACGATGCCTGGACCTTTGATGGCAAAGTGCCGGGGCCGACACTCAGGGTCACGGTGGGCGACACGGTGGACTTCACCATTGTGAATCGTGCCCTGATGCCCCACTCGATGGACTTCCACGCCGCCGAACTGGCGCCGAGCCGGGCGTACGTGAACGTCATGCCGAACGACTCCCTGCGCTACACCTTCGTGGCCCGCGTGCCCGGGGCGTTCATGTATCACTGCGGCACCGCACCGGTCGCGGCGCATATCGCCAACGGGATGTACGGGGCGATCATCGTGGACCCCGTGCGGCCCCGTGCTCCCGCGCGGGAGTTCGTGCTGCTGCAAAGCGAATTCTATCTCGGCCCCAAGCAGGGGCCGGACTCGATGCAGGCACTGGACTGGCAGCGGATGCTCGACTTCGCCCCGGACTACGTGACCTTCAATGGTGTGGCGAATCTGTATGCCACCCATCCGCTGGCGGTCGGGGTGGGGGAGCCGCTCCGATTCTACGTGGTGAACGCCGGCCCCAATCGGGTGTCGGCCTTCCACATCGTCGGGGCCATTTTCGACCGGGTGTACCTGGACGGCTCTGAGTCCCCGCTCCGCGGAGTGCAGACCTTCAACGTCCCCGTGGGTGGCGGGATGATCTTCGAGGCCCGGCTCAGGGAGGAGGGGATCTACCCGTTCGTGTCCCACGCCTTCGCCGACGCCACCAAGGGCGCCGTGGGGATGCTCCGGGCCGGGAACCCGGCAGGGACCGCAGCGCATTGACCCGGGGGCCCCGGGCGGCCCCCGGGCCTCCCGAACGGGGATTGCGGAGGAAAACCGTCCCTATTGTTCCGGCGGCCCCTGTCGGGTATCATTGTTCAGGCCGACACTGAGAACGGCTCTCAACTGACAGGGTCACCCTGATCCGATGCCCCATCGTTTCCGCACCGCGCTGACCTCCCAGACCGACGGCGTCCCGCACCGGACCTGTGCGTTGGCCAGCTGTGTTCCCGGCAGCCGGGCCACGGTGGTCAACATCGCCTGCGCGCCTGACGAGGGCTGCCGGCTTCGCGCCCTCGGTCTCTATGAAGGCAGTTGCCTCCACGTGGTGGACTCCCGGCATTGCATGCTGGTGGATGTCCGCGGCACCCGACTCGCCCTGGGCAATGCGCTGACCAGCGGGATCACGGTGCAGTTGGAACGCCTGCCCGGCTGAGGGCGCACCGGGCCGCCTCCCGGCGGTTCGCACTCATGACCTCCCTCCGCCCGACCGACAGCGCGCGCCGCGCCGCGGGCAGCCCCGGCGCCCCGCCGGATGCGTCAGAGCCCGCGCTGCGGGTCGCGATCATCGGCAATCCCAACACCGGCAAGACCACCCTCTTCAACGCCCTGACCGGGCTGCGACAGCGCGTGGGCAACTTCGCCGGCGTGACCGTGGAGCGGGTCGAGGGCACGTTCCGCAGCCCGGACGGTCGCCGGGTGGCGGTCCTCGACCTGCCGGGCAGCTACTCCCTCAGCGCCGGCGCCCCGGATGAGAAGATCGCCCTGGAGGTGCTGCTGGGCCGGGATCCCGATCGCTGGCGGCCCGACGTCATCGTGGTGGTGGCGGACGCGGCCCACCTCGAGCGAAATCTCTTCCTGGCCAGCCAGGTGTTCGAGCTCGGGATCCCCGTGGTTCTCGCCCTCAATCAATTTGACCGCGCCGAGGCGGAGGGATACCGGATCGACGTCCCCGAGCTGATTCACCAGCTCGGGGCCTTCGTCGTCCCCACGGTGGCCAACCGGGGCGAGGGGCTCGAACCGCTCAAGCGGGCCATCGAGCTGGCCCCGGGCCAGACGCCCGCCGGCCGGCGCTTCACGCTCCCACCGGCGGTGGCGGAGGCGGTGGCGCCGCTCACCGCCGCCCTGGTCGCGGCGGGAATGGGGCCGGCGCCCGCCGCCATGGAGGCGCTGCGGCTGCTCGGGGTCGATCAGGTCGAATCGCATCTATCCGGGGTGCCGGACCTGCCGGCCACCCTCACTCGGACGCGGGCCGCGGTGGAACAGGCGGGGTTCGTCCCCGCGCGGCTCGAGTCCGACCTGCGGTACACCTGGATCGCCGATGTCATGGGGCGCGCGGTGACCCGCACCGCCCCGCTCGGCCGCGACGCGAGCCATCGCATCGATGGCTTCGTGCTGCACCGCTACCTCGGGCCCCTGATCTTCATTCTGCTGATGGCGCTGGTGTTCCAGTCGGTGTTCACCTGGGCCCAGCCGCTCATTGAAGGGATCGAGGTCGCCATCGGCGCCACGGGCGAGGCGGCGGGACGGCTGCTGCCCGAGGGGGACCTGCGGAGCCTCGTGGTGGATGGGGTGTTCGGCGGGGTGGGCTCAGTGCTCGTCTTCCTGCCACAGATCGCGATTCTGTTCGGGTTCATCGGGCTGCTCGAACAGTCGGGCTACATGGCTCGCGCGGCATTCCTGATGGACCGGGTCATGCGGAAGGTGGGTCTCCACGGCAAGAGCTTCATTCCGATGCTCTCCGGCTACGCCTGCGCGGTGCCCGGCATCATGGCCACCCGCACCATCGAGGATCCCAAGGACCGCCTGGCCACCATCATGGTGGTGCCGCTGATGAGCTGCTCGGCACGGCTCCCGGTGTACACCCTCCTGATCGGGGCCTTCGTGCCGGCGATCACCGTCTGGGGCGGGATCGGCCTGCAAGGCCTCACCATGCTCGCGATGTACCTGCTGGGCACCCTCGCCGCGCTCGCCGCCGCCTGGGTCTTCAAGCGGACCCTGCTCAAGGGCCCGGTGCGGCCGATGATCCTGGAACTGCCCCCCTATCGCTGGCCCAGCCTGCGGTCGCTCTGGGTGTCGATTGCGCAGCGCTGCTTCCTCTTCCTGCGGCGCGCCGGCACCGTGATCCTGGCGCTCTCCGTGGTACTCTGGGCGCTCGCCACGTACCCCCGGGTGGCGGTGGATCCCTCCCTGCCCGAGGCGGCGCAGCAGGAGCAGCAACTGGCGTCGTCGGCGCTGGGTCAGATCGGGCAGGCGGTCGAGCCGCTGGTGCGCCCGCTGGGCTACGACTGGAAGATCGGCGTGTCGATCGCCGCGAGCTTCGCGGCCCGTGAGGTGTTTGTGTCTACCATGGGGACGATCTACGGGGTCGGCGGGAGCGGCGACGACGTCCCGGCGCTCGGCGCCCGGCTCCGCGAAGAGCGGGATCCCCGCACCGGCGCACCGGTGTACACTCCACTGGTGGCGGTGGGGCTGATGGTGTTCTATGTCTTTGCCCTGATGTGCATCAGCACCACCGCGGTGACCGTCCGCGAGGCGGGCGGGGGACGGATCGGCTGGCAGTGGGCCGGCTTCCAGTTTGCCTACATGCTGGCGCTGGCCTATGGCGCCGCCTGGCTGGTGTACCACGGCGGCCGCGCCCTGGGCTTCGGAGGCGGGACATGAGCGTCACGGTGGACCGGATCGTCGTCGGAGTCATCGTCGCGGGAGCGCTAATGTTCCTCGCGCGCCGGCTGGCGGCCTCCATCCGGGCGGCTCGCGCCGCCAAGGCGGGCTGCGGCAGCGGCTGCGGTTGCGAGGGAGAAGGGAAGGCGGGAGGGCACCCCACCCGGTAGGGAATACCCGCCCCTCAGCTCACGGGGCGATCTGATGAAACCTCAGGTCCCGCTCGTGGTCCGCCGCCCACCGCATGGCCCATTCGCTCTCGAACAGCAGCACCGGCTTGCCCTTCGCGTCGAACAGCCGCAGCCGGCCACCGGCCGAACCCGCGCGCTCGATGGCCTCGGCGGGCCCGGTGACCCAGCGGGGAAAGCGGTAGCCGATCGGCTGCAGCCGGCAGGGCGCGTTGTACTCCTCCGTGAGCCGGAACAGCATCACGTCGAACTGCAGCTGCCCCACCGCGCCCACGATCGGCGCCGGCCCCGCCTCCCCCTGGGCGTAGAACACCTGCGCCGCCCCCTCCTCCGACAGCTCCCGCAGCCCGGTGTCGAGCTGCTTCCGGCGCAGCGGGTCGGTGGGGATGACCTGGGCGAAGTGCTCGGGCGGAAAACGGGGGATCCCCTGGAACTCGAGGTCTCCCGCGGCGGAGAGGGTATCGCCGATGCGGAGCACGCCCCGGTCCATCACGCCGATGACGTCTCCCGGCCACGCCTCCTCGATGGCGGTGCGCTCCCGGGCCATGAACTGCTGCGGGCTCCGGAGCCGCATCGGCTTGCCGGTGCGCACCTGCCGCACCTCCATCCCCGCCTCGAACCGCCCCGAGACGATCCGCACGAACGCGATCCGGTCCCGGTGCCGGGGATCCATGTTCGCCTGGATCTTGAACACGAAGCCGGTGAAGCCGGGCGACGTCGGCGTGATGGGGCCGATGGTGGAGTCACGGGGCAGGGGGGGCGGCGCCAGGGACAGGAAATCCCGGAGGAATGGTTCGACCCCGAAGTTGGTGAGCGCGCTGCCGAAGTAGACCGGCGTCAGGCTGCCGGCCAGGAAGGCATCGCGGTCGAATGGGTGCCCGGCGCCGTCCAGCAGCTGCAACTCCTCGAGCAGGTGGTCCACCGCCGCCCCGCCGAGTTCCACCCGGAGCCGGGGATCGTCGAGCGGATGGGCGCGGCTCTCCGCCACGGAGGCGCCGTGGTCGGTGGCGCGGTCAAAGAGGAGCACCTGCCGGCTCCGGCGGTCCACCACCCCGGCAAAGTTCCCGTCGCGGTACACCGGCCAGGTGGCGGGGGCGCACTGGATGTCGAGCTCCCGCTCGACATCACTGAGCAGGGTCATCGGGTCGGTGCCGGGGCGGTCGCACTTGTTGACGAACGTGACGATCGGCATCCGGCGCCGCTTGCAGACGTCGAACAGCTGCCGGGTCCGTTCCTCGACGCCCTTGCGATTGTCCAGCAGCATGGCGGCGCTGTCCGCGGCCACCAGGGTGCGATAGGTGTCCTCGGAGAAGTCCTGGTGGCCGGGGGTATCGAGCAGGTTCACCCGGCAGCCGGCGTAGTCGAACTGCAGCACGCTGGAGGTGATGGAGATGCCGCGCTGCCGCTCGAGTTCCATCCAGTCGGAGGTGACCTGGCGGGCGGCGCCCCGCGCCTTGACCGCCCCCGCGAGGTGAATCGCGCCGCCGTAGAGCAGCCGCTTCTCGGTAAGGGTGGTCTTGCCGGCGTCCGGGTGGCTGATGATGGCGAAGGTCCGGCGGCGCGAGACCTGGGCCTCGAGGTCCCCCGTGGTCTCCTCGGCGGGGGATGGGGCGGTCATCGCGATCCTTCCTTCATCGGCGTGGAGCGGCCAGCGGGGCGAGGGTGTGGCGCAGGACGAGTCTAGTGGGGGGGCGGGCGGGGCTCAAGGCCGCATCAGCCTGCGGGCGTGGCCGGCTGGTCCAGTTGCACCTGGCCGATGGCCTGCACCCTGCCGACGAGGGCGAGTCTCTCGAGCTTGTCCATCGGCAGGGAGAGGAAGAGGCTGATCCGCCGGCGGAGCAGGGTGGCCGTGTCGAAGAACGCCGCCCGACGGTGCGCCTCGTCTCCCTCGACGGCGGCCGGGTCCGGCATCCCCCAGTGCGCCAGCACCGGCTGGCCGGGGAAGAAGGGGCAGGCCTCCCTGGCCCGATCGCAGACGGTGATGATGAAATCCCAGGGCTGCGCCGCGAGCCCGTCCAGGCCGCGGGGGTGGCGACCGGTCCAGTCGATTCCCGCCTCGCGGAGGGTCTCGACCGCCAGCGGGTGGACCTGCGCCGCCGGATGGGAACCGGCGCTCTCCGCCACGAAGCGACCCCGGCCCATCTGGTTGAAGAGCGCCTCGGCGATCTGGCTGCGGGCGGAATTGCCGGTGCAGAGGATCAGCACCCGGAGCGGCTGCGGGGAAGGATGGGTCATGGGCGGCAATCTATCAACTTCCATTGATGTGTCAACTGCGGTAGATTCAGGTTCTCATTCCCGTTTCCGAGCTATCCTATGGCCGAGTCCGTCGCCCGCCGTCTTTCGTTTCTGGATCGTTACCTCACACTCTGGATCTTCCTGGCCATGGCCGGGGGCGTGGCGCTCGGGGTCCTGGTGCCCGGGGTCGAGGGGTTCATCCAGTCCTTCCAGTACGGTACCACCAATATCCCGATCGCCATCGGGCTCATCCTGATGATGTACCCCCCGCTGGCGAAGGTCCGCTACGAGGAGATGGGGGACGTGTTCCGCAACTGGCGGGTGCTGGGGCTCTCGCTGGTGCAGAACTGGGTGATCGGGCCGGTGCTCATGTTCGGGCTGGCGATCCTCTTCCTGCGGGACTATCCCGAATACATGGTCGGCCTGATCATGATCGGGCTGGCGCGCTGCATCGCCATGGTCATCGTGTGGAACGAGCTGGCCCGGGGGGATACCGAGTACGCCGCGGGGCTGGTCGCCTTCAACTCGGTGTTCCAGGTCCTGTTCTACGGCGCCTACGCCTGGGTCTTCATCACCGTGCTCCCGCCCTGGTTCGGGCTCGAGGGGAGCGTGGTGGCGGTGACGGTGGGCCAGATCTTCGAGAGCGTCGCGATCTACCTGGGGATCCCGTTCGCGGCTGGGCTGCTCACCCGGTTCCTGCTGCTCCGGTGGAAGGGCCGGGAATGGTACGAGCGGCGTTTCATTCCCCGCATCAGCCCCCTGACGCTCACGGCGCTGTTGTTCACGATCCTGGTGATGTTCGCGCTCAAGGGGGAGATGATCGTCCAGTTGCCCCTGGACGTGGCCCGGATTGCGCTGCCGCTGGTGATCTACTTCGTGGTGATGTTCCTGCTGAGCTTCTATCTGGGCCACCGCGTGGGCGCGGACTACGCCAAGACCACGACCCTGAGCTTTACCGCGGCGAGCAACAACTTCGAGCTGGCGATCGCCGTGGCCATCGCGGTGTTCGGCATCGATTCCGGGGTGGCCTTCGCCGCGGTGATCGGGCCGCTGGTGGAGGTGCCGGTGCTGCTGGGGCTGGTGCATGTGTCGCTCTGGTTCCAGCGGAAGTATTTCGGGCACGAGGTGCCGCCGGCGGCCATCGCATCGCCGGGGGACATCTGCCCGACGGAGATCCGGCTGCCACGTAACTGAGACGGGCGGGGGGAGGGGCGCCGGGGCTCCTGCGCGGCGGGCTCCCCGCGATTATCGTGAACGACCCCTTCGACGGACGTACGGCCATGCGCAGATCCCTCTCCTTCATTCTCCTCCTGTTCGCCACGCCGCTTGCGGCACAGCAGCAGACGCCCGGGATGCAGCACACTCCGGGGATGCGGCATGACGTCGCCGGGCCCGCACCGGCCGCGGCGGGGCAGGCCGCCTTTGCCGCCATCACCCAGGTGGTCCGCGCCCTCGAAGCCGATTCCGGCACTGACTGGAGCCGGGTGGACCTCGAGGCGCTGCGGCAGCACCTGATCGACATGGACCTGGTCACCCTGCGGTCGCGGGTGCGGCAGCAACCGGTGCCAGGGGGGCTGGCGATGGAGATCACCGGTGAGGAGGAGGTCGCCGGCGCGATCCGGCGCATGGTCGGCATGCACGCGAGGGTGTTGCCCGGGGCCGGTCCGTGGCGCGCCACGGCCAGCGAGATCGCCGACGGGATGCGGCTGGTGGTCACCGCGGCGGAGCCGGGAGACGCCGCACTGGTCGCCCGCATCCGCGGGCTCGGCTTCATCGGGATGATGACCGAGGGGGAACACCATGCTGAACACCACCTGATGCTCGCCCGCGGCATGGGCATGGAGCATTGAGGCGCGCATGCGATTCGATGCCAATCGGGAACGCGCCACGCTGGTCCGCGCCTCAGAGCTGGCGCTCGAATTCCTCCACTCCCTCGACGGCGCCTCCGTGGCGACCACGACCCCGCTCGCCGAGCTACGGCGGCGGATCGCCCAGCCGCTGCCCGAGGAGGGAACAGACCCGGTCCGCGTGATCGAGGACCTCGCGCAGCAGGTCGAGGGAGGCATCCTCGGCAGCGCGGGAGGACGGTTCTACGGCTGGGTGATCGGAGCCGGGCTACCCGCCGCGCTCGCCGCCGACTGGCTCACCAGCACCTGGGATCAGAACGCCGGGCTCTATGCGTGTGGTCCCGCCGCCGCCGTGGTCGAGGAGGTGGCTGGCGCCTGGCTCAAGGACGTGCTGCGTCTGCCTGCCGAGGCATCCTTCGCCCTGGTGACCGGGTGCCAGATGGCCCACGCCACCGGGCTGGCGGCGGCGCGGCACGCGCTGCTGGCCCGCCGGGGGTGGGATGTCAATCGTGACGGCCTCGCCGGCGCCCCCGCCATCCGGATACTGACTTCCGATGCGGTCCATGGGACGACCACGCGGGCGGCGAAGCTGCTCGGGCTCGGCACCGCCAACCTGATGGTGTTGCCGAGCGATGCGGCGTCGCGCCTCACGGCGCCGGTCCTGCGCGGTGCCTTGGCACAGGATGCCGGGCGACCGACGATCGTCGTGCTCCAGGCGGGCGACGTGAACTGCGGGGCCTTCGATCCGTTCGAGGAACTCATCCCCATTGCGCACGAAGCCGGGGCTTGGGTGCACGTGGATGGCGCGATGGGGCTCTGGTGCAATGCGACGCCGTCCCTCCGGCACCTGCTCGCGGGCGTGGAGCACGCCGATTCGTGGGCCACCGACGGACACAAGTGGCTCAATGTGCCGTACGACTCCGGCTACGCCTTCGTGGCGCATCCGGAACACCACCGGGCCGGCATGGAGCATCGCGCGAGCTACCTCAGCCACGCGGATGACGCGCGAGACGCACTGGACTGGACCCCGGAGCATTCCCGCCGGGCGCGCGGGTTCGCCACCTGGGCCGCACTGCGGGAACTCGGGCGCCGGGGGCTCGCCGAGCTCATCGAAGGTTGTTGCCGGCACGCGCATCAGATCGTGACCCGGATTGGCGCCCTCCCTGGCGCCCAGGTCATGTGCATCCCCGTGATCAACCAGGCCCTGGTGCGCTTCCTGGACCCGCGCCCGGGCGCCGCCGAGGCAGACCACGACCGTCGCACAGACGAGGTCATGGCGGCCATCGACGCCACCGGCGAGGCGTATTTCACGGGGACCACCTGGCGGGGCCGGCGGTGCATGCGGGTGTCGGTGTCCAGCTGGCGCACGGACACTGCGGATGTGGATCGCGCCGTGGCCGCGGCGGCGCGGGTCCTCGCGGGGCGGGTGGGGTAAACCCGCCGCCGTCGCCTACGGCCGGACCACGCCGAAGCGGCGTAACTCCTCGGCGGTCATGCTGATGACATCGACCCGGAGGTGGATCGGCGTGAGCGGCGTGTCGGTGGAGTCGCGTGGCGCGGACACGATGCGCTCCACGACGTCCATCCCCTCGAACACCTGGCCGAAGACGGTGTAGTTCCCGTCGAGCCGCGCCAGTCCCTGGCGGTTGGCCACGATGTAGAACTGGCAGCCGGGGTCGACCTTCTGGGCGTTATCATCGCGCCCCGCGCCGACGGCGCCGTACACATGGCGCAGGCTGTCGTGGAACTCCGGCGCCAGCAGGTCGGGAAAGTGGCCGAAGCCCTCGGGGGTGTCGGGGCAGCCGCCCTGGGCCACGAAGTTGGGGATGACGCGGTTGAAGGTGAGGGAGTCCCAGTACTGGGTGGCCGCGAACTTGAGGAAGCTGGCCTTGTGGTGCGGTGTGCGGTCATCGAGCAGGAAGCGGATCTCTCCCAGTTCGGTGCGGATCCTGCCGACCTGGTAGGCCTGCGCGGTGGCGGGAGCGGCGCATGCCGGGATAGCCAGGAGGAGCAGCGAAAGCGGGAAGAGTCGCATGGGGGACCGGGGTGCGGGGTGGGCGACGGGCCGGCTGTATGGTGGAATCTCTCCCCCGGCGCGGGCAGGGCAAGGGTCGCTCGACACGCTCCCGGTTCCGCCTGAAGCTGGAAGCCCCGCCGGCGTCACCGCCGGCGGGGCTTCGGGCACTGCATGGGCGATGAGGGGCTCGAACCCCCGACCTCGCGCATGTGAGGCGCGCGCTCTAACCAGCTGAGCTAATCGCCCGAACGGGCACCCCCGCTTTCCGGGGGCCGATAACCTACACTGGCACACGGGGTTGGGGCAACCCCCGGCAGGCCCGCTTACGCCCCTCCGCCATGCGCCGCCAGCACCTCCGCCGGCGACACCGTCGCCACGCCCCGCTTCCCGACCTCCACCCCCGCCGCGAGGTTGGCCAGTTGCGCCGCCTCCAGCACGCTGGCGCCGGCCGCGAGCGCGCTCCCGGCCCAGGCCGTCACCGTGTCCCCGGCTCCCGATACGTCGTACACCTCACGCGCCACGGCCGCGATGGCGTGGATCGACGCATCGGGCCGCCGCGGGATGAGTCGCATCCCCTCCGCCCCGAGCGTGAGGAGCAGGTGCTCCACGCCGAGCCGCTCGGCGGCACGGCGCAGATCGGCGTCAGCATCGAGGTCAATGCCGGGAATCGCGGTGGTGAGCTCCCGGCGGTTCGGCTTGAACACCGTCGCCCCGCCGTAGAAGAAGAAAGCGGCGAACTTGGGGTCGGCCACCGTGGGGAGCCCACGGCCCCGCGCGGCGGCCATGGTCTGCGTGATCACGACCGGGTGCAGGGTCCCCTTGTCGTAGTCCTCGAACAACACCACGTCAGCGATCGCGATCGCCTCCACGGCCAGCGCCGCCAGACGCTCGGCCACGTCCTCTTGGAGTTCACCGGCTTCTTCCTCGTCGATCCGCACTACCTGCTGCCCCCGGGCGACCACTCGCGTCTTGGTGGTGGTGGGCCGCCCGGGCAGCGTCAGGATGCATCGGCTCCCGATGCCGAACCGGTCCAGTTCCTGCCTGAGGGCCTCCCCCTCGCGGTCAGTGCCGACGATGCCAACCAGCTCCGCGTGGGCCCCGAGCGCCGCCACATTCGCGGCGACGTTGGCCGCTCCCCCCAGCGCCTGTCGCCGCTCCGTGACGTTCACCACCGGCACCGGCGCCTCGGGGGAAATCCGCTCAATATCCCCGATCAGGTAGCGGTCCAGCATCGCGTCCCCGATGACGACCACCCGCCGGCCCCGGAGCCGGTCCAGCAGGGCGGCAAGGCGGTCGTGAGTGAGCGGAGGCGTCTCCGGCACGCTCGTCACGCTAGAACTGTCCCGTCCACCCGGCGCCCAGCGTGGCCTGGATCCGGCCGACGAATTCGGTCCGGCTCCGGCCCGCGACATGATCCGCATTCTGCAGCCGATGCACGCCCGCATTGAGCCGAAGCGAGAGCGGGCCCTGCCGGCCGTTGAGCCCCAGCGCGGCGCGCCAGGTGCGCTCCACGGTGCCGATGAACAGCGTCGGGGTGTCCGCCAGCGCCGCGCCCGAGGGCAGCGAGTCGGTGAGCCGCCCCTCCCCCTGGCGCAGCAGGGTGAGTTCCGGCGCGATCATCCAGCCCCGCGCCACCGGGGCGCTGAGCAGGATGGTCACCTGGTCGTTGTCCGCGAAGTTGCGCCCGATGCCGACTCCCTCCTCCGTGAACCCCTCGAACGGGCGCGTCGTGCGGAATGCGAGGCTCGACGCCTGGCTGTAGCCCGCCCGCCAGGCGAGGCGCCGCCCCAGCGGCCCCTCGGCCTGGACGGTGAAGGCATAGCGGCTGGGGATCCGGCCCGGATCGTACTGGAAGTCGTCCACGCCCAGCTGCAGCAGCAGCCGCCCGCGGCCCACGCGCCAGGTGAGGTCGGCGCCGACCAGGATGTTGCCGTCGGCGCCAAGGCCGTACTGGTTGGCCAGGAGCAGCAGCGTCACCGGATTACGATAGCGGCCGCTGAAACTCCGGCCGGGGCCGGCCAACACGGTGGTCTCCCACAGCGCCAGCTCCAGCCGGCGGGTGACGGTGGCGCTCACCCGGTGATGAAAGAAGTACCGGTTGATGGACTGCCCCGCGCTGTCCGCCGCATCCTCGAGCGTCGCCGCCTGGGCGGTGAGCCGGAGCCTGCGAGTCCCGATCTCGACGCCCAGCGTGGGGATAGGGTAGCCCGCATCGCTCATCCCGATGCCCGGGAAGATGCCCGGTCCCCAGTTCTGCTCCATCTGGCCGTAGAAGATGCGGGTGTACTTGAATTGCGCGGAGAGGTAGGCGTCGGGGTGCCGGCCGGTGACGCGCAGGTCCCGGCGGCCGGTCCAGTCGGGATCCTTCGCCAGCCGGGGCTCGATGGCCGGCCGGGTGACCAGGACCAACGGCCCGTAGCTCGCCTGCAACCGGACCTCCGCGTAGGGACGCACGCCATCAGGACCCGCCGGGTGAAGCGGGTCGCGCCGCGCCTCGGTGTAGCCCTGGCCGCCCCCCTCGAGCGCCACCTCCCAGCGGGCCTCGGCGGTGTCCTCCCGCCACGCCGTTCGGAGCATCGCCGCCAGCGCGTCGTCCCGCAGGCTGCCGCGGGCGGCGGCGGAGTCGAGTGCCTCCAGCGCGTCGCGGCGCCGGAAGGGACGGCGCTGGGGAGACGGGTCCTCGACCTCGCCCCGGGAGACGAGGTGCTCGAACGCGGAACGATGGGGGTCGTCCAGCGGGACGTAGGGCGACGACTGCGCGGCCAGCGGGCCGGCACCGAGCAGGGTGACCGCCGTCACGACGCGGGAAAGCAGGGGCATCGGTCAAAGATACGAATTCCCTCCGCCCCCGCTATTTTGCCCCCCATGTCACTCCCCTTCCGGCTGGAGGCCACCCGCGGCGGCGTCCCGGAGTCGGTGCATCGGGTCTCGGTGGCGGTGGTGGATACGGACAGACGGTTGGTGGCAGAATCGGGGGATCCGGGCCTGGTGGCCTTCTGGCGTTCGGCGGCGAAGCCGTTCCAGGGGATGCCACTGGTGGCCGAGGGGGCCGCGGACCGGTTCGGGTTCACGACGAAGGAGCTGGCGCTGGCCTGCGCGTCGCATTCCAGCGAACCAGCACACCTCGACGTCGTGGACGGGATGCTCCGGAAGGTGGGGCTGGGTGAGGATGCGCTCGCCTGCGGTCCGCATCCGCCGCTGTCCCCCGCGATCGCCGAGCAGGTGCTGCGGCAGGGGATCCACCTGACCCCGCGGTGGAGCAACTGTTCCGGCAAGCACGCCGGGATGCTGGCTCAGGTCCTGGCGCATGGGTGGTCGGTCGCGGGGTACGAGCGGCTGGAGCATCCGCTGCAGCAGCGGATCCTGCATGAGGTGGAGCGATGGACCGATGTGCCGGCCGCGAAGATGGCGCTCGGAGTGGATGGCTGCACCGTGGTCTCATTCGGGCTGCCGCTCAGCGCGATGGCGCTGGCCTACGCCCGGTTCGGGGTCTCGGACGACTCCGCCGCCGCGCGGCTCCGCGGGGCGATGACCGAGTTTCCGGAGATGGTCGGCGGCCGTGACCGGCTGTGCACCGACCTGGGGCAGGCGGCGCGGGGCAAGGTGATCGCCAAGCTGGGCGCCGACGGCGTCTATTGCGCCGCGTTGCCGGCGGTGGGGCTCGGCGTGGCGCTGAAAGTCGAGGACGGGGACATGCGGAGTCTCGGGCCCGCGCTCCTCGGCGTGCTCCGGGCGCTCGCGGCGCAGATCGGGATCGGATTCGATCCCGGCGGACTCGGTCAGGCAGTGGACCGTCACGCCGAGCTGCCCATCGTGAACACCCGCGGAGCCGGTACCGGTGCGCTGCGGGCGGTTGGGAACCTGCGATTTTCGGCGTAGCCCTGCGTCGGAATGACTGGATCAGGAACCGGGAAGGACCGTACACTCATGGCGAAGCAGGACCAGCTGGACCCGCAGACCCTCGCCCTCGTCCGCTTCGCGGCCGCGGTGGCGCAGGGCTACGAGCCGGAGCTCCGGCAGGGCGCCGCCGGATGCCGCGCGGCCCAGACGCCGGTGCCGTGGGTCGAGGAGCTGCTGCTGCAGTCGGTGCTCATGGCGGGGTACCCGCGCACACTTATCGCCTTCACCCTCTGGCGGAAGGTGAGCCGGGTGCCCGCGCCCGCCTCGGATCCGGACGCGGACTATCGGCAGCTCTCGCAGTGGGCCACCCGCGGCGAGGAGACCTGCGGCATCGTGTACGGGGCCAACTACAAGCGGCTGCGGGAGAACGTGCGGGAGCTGCATCCGGCACTGGACCAGTGGATGATCACCGAGGGGTACGGCCGCACCATGGGCCGCCCGGGGCTGGACCTGCTGCGGCGCGAGCTCTGCATCGTGGCCCAGACGGCGGTGATGGAGGCGCCCCGGCAGCTGCATTCCCACCTCCGGGGGTCGCTCCATGCCGGGGCCTCGTTCGGGCAGGTGGAGGCGGTGCTGTCGGTGGTCAATCCGCTCCTGTCCTACGATCAATGGAAGAAGGTGAAGGAACTGTGGCAGACGGTGAAGGACGGCTGGGACCCGGAGGAGTAGGGCGGCATCCAGGATCGGAGCTTCATGTTCGTTGATCATGTCACCATTCGCGTCACGGCGGGCACCGGTGGGTCGGGGGCCGCGTCGTTTGCGCGCTTCAAGTACCGGCCCAAGGGGGGCCCCGACGGCGGCGACGGCGGCCACGGCGGGTCGGTCTACCTGCAGGCGGACCCGAACCTCGCCACCCTGCTGGACTATCGCTACCAGACCGCCTGGAAGGCGCAGCGCGGGCTCCACGGCAAGGGCAAGAACATGACCGGCGCCTCCGGCGACGACCTCTACCTGCCGGTGCCGCCGGGGACCGTGGTCCGCGATGCCGAGACCGGGGAGCCGCTGGGCGAGGTCATGGGGAAGGGGGATGTCCTGCTCATCGCCAAGGGAGGGCGGGGCGGGCGGGGCAACTCGCACTTCACCTCGTCCACCCACCAGGCGCCCCGCGAATGGGAGCCGGGCGGGGAGGGCCAGGAACGCCAGATCGAGCTCACGCTCAAGCTGATCGCGGACGTCGGGCTCGTGGGAGAGCCCAACGCCGGCAAGAGCACCCTGCTGTCGGTGGTGTCCGCCGCCCGGCCCAAGATCGCCGACTATCCCTTCACCACCCTGGAGCCCAATCTCGGTGTGGTGGGGCTCTCCGGGCACCGCACCTTCGTGGTCGCGGACATCCCGGGCATCATCGAGGGGGCGCACCAGGGGAAGGGGCTCGGGCTCCAGTTCCTGCGTCATGTCGAACGCACCCGGGTGCTGGCGCTGCTGGTGCCGCTGGACAGCCCCGACCCGCAGCAGACCTACGACCTGCTGCGGGGCGAGCTCCGGGCCTACAGCGAGGTGCTGTTCCAGAAGCCTCACATGGTGCTCCTGTCCAAGCGGGATCTCCTGCCGCCGGGGGAGCCGCTGCCGGAGCTCGACACCCCCGGCGCCATCGGGCTGCTCGCCTTTTCCGCGGTGGCCGGCTCCGGCATCGAGGACCTCAAGGAGTACCTGTGGAAGGCGGTTCACGCCGCCCGCACCGAGGACGCGAAGCTGGCGGAGTTCGGCGGGCCGATGGATGAAATGGACGTGGGCCCCCCCGAAGGGGATCCCGAATGGAGCTAGACGACGAGCGATGCGCCTACGCGGCGCTGGCGCTGACCCCGGGGATCGGGGTGCGACGCCTCTCGACGCTCCTCGCTGCCTGCCAGACCGCAACCGGCGCCCTCAGGGCGCCGGTTGCGTTTTTGGAGTCCTTGCCGGGGATCTCGCTCGCCGCGGCCACCACCATTTCCGGCCGGACGATCGAGGACGGCCGGCGTGCGCTGACCGAGGCGGCCGCGCTCGGCGGCCACACCATCCTGCTGGAGGATGAGGGGTTCCCGGCCATCCTGCGGGACATTCCCGATCCGCCGCCGCTGCTCTTTGCGCAGGGAGACATCTCGCTCCTCGGGCGGCCCGCTGTCGCCGTGGTAGGGAGCCGGGATCACTCGGCCTATGGCGGCACGGTCTGCCGCGACCTGGCAGGTGTGGCGGCGCGGGCGGGGCTCGCGGTGGTGAGCGGCATGGCCCGTGGCCTCGATGCGGTCGCGCATGCCGCCGCGCTCGACGCGGGTGGCGCTACGATCGGGGTCCTCGGCAATGGGCTCGGCGTGATCTACCCCGCGGCCAATCGCGAGCTCTACACCCGGGTGCGGGACAGAGGGTTGCTGCTCACCGAGTTCCCCCCGGGCGAACGGCCGGGGGTCGGTAGCTTCCCTCGCCGCAACCGGCTGATCAGCGGGCTGGCCCGGATTACGGTGGTGGTTGAGGCCGCGGAGGGGTCGGGGACGCTGATCACCGTGGGGGCCGCCCTGGACCAGGGCCGGGACGTCATGGTCGTGCCCGGGAACATCACCAGCCCGACGTCAGTCGGCACCAACCGCCTGCTCCGGGACGGCGCCACGCCGCTGCTCGAAGCCGCGGACCTCCTGGAGCAATACCCGGAGTTGGCTGGGGCGGGGCGCGCCGCCGGCAGGGCCACCACCGGACCGGCACTCACCGGCGACGCCGCCACCATCTACGCACTGCTCGAAGAGGGTCCCCTCGGACTCGATGAAGTGGTGCGGCGCGTCGCCCTCCCGGCAGCACAGGTCCTCGCCGCGGTGACCAGTCTGGAGCTCGCGGGGCACCTGGAGCGGCGGAATGGGGGGGTCGGGCGGGCCGGGGGGCGGTAGCGGCGGCAAGGGCGGTAACGACGGCACCGTGGATGGGATCCGGGCGAGGCGGCCGCGGGGGAGCGGCGGGGGGTGCGCCGCGCGGCGGGCTCCCCGTTCCTCTGCGGCCACCCCCCGACGCGACAACGCGGTCGCATCGCCACCCCCGGCCGTCCTGCTGCCCTGCCGCCCTACCGCCATACCTCCCTACCGCCGTTCTCCCCTTCTCGCGTGTTTTGTCTTAAGTTTAGGCGCACCCACTACTTCCGAGCCCGATGAACGCCACCACCGGCGCGACCTGTCCCCGTTGCGGCAAGCCGATCTCGGCTGGCGCGCGCTTCTGCATGGAGTGCGGGCTGGACGTGTCCGGCGAACAGGGCAACGTGGCCACGGCCATGATGCCGGCGGCAGCGGAGGCGGACGCCAACGCGCTGGCGCTGGAGCTGCTCAAGCAGGCCACCCTCGGGGACTATGAGATCCTCAGGGAGCTCGGCCGGGGCGGCATGGCGACGGTCTACCTGGCGCATGACATCGCGCTGGACCGCAAGGTCGCGATCAAGGTGATGGCGCCGGCGCTCATCCTGATGGGCGAGGGAATGAGCGAGCGCTTCAAGCGCGAGGCCCGCACCGCGGCGAACCTGGCTCACCCCCACATCATCCCGATCTACACGGTCAAGAGCACCGGCAAGTCGCTGTTCTTCGTCATGAAGTTCATCGCCGGCCGCTCGCTGGAGCAGATCATCAAGGACGTCGGCCCCATGCCGGTGCCGATGGTCAAGGCCATCCTGCAGCAGGTGACCAGCGCGCTGGGCTATGCCCACCGGCACGGGATCGTGCACCGCGACATCAAGCCCGCCAACATCATGATCGATGAGGAGGGGTTCTCCGTCGTCACCGACTTCGGCATCGCCAAGGTGGCGGAGAACCGCGCCCTGACGATGACCGGGATCGCGGTGGGCACCCCGTCCTACATGAGCCCGGAGCAGTGTGCCGCCAAGGACATCACCGGGAAGTCGGACCAGTACAGCCTCGGCGTCGTGGCCTACGAGATGCTCACCGGGAAGCAGCCCTTCGAGGGCGACTCGGCCATGGCGATCATGTTCGCCCATTTCAACGAGCAGCCCAGGCCGGTCGCGGACCTCCGCGCGGACTGCCCGCCGGAGGTGGCGCAGGCGGTCATGCGCATGCTGGAGAAGGCGCCCGACAAGCGCTACGGCTCCATGGAAGAAGCCGCCAACGGGATCGGGGCCCACCCCCTGGCGCACGACGACCCGATCCGCCTGCAGCTGGTGGCGCTGGCCAAGAAGGGGAGCACCCGCGAGATCCTCGCGCAGGTCACCCCGGCTCCCACCAGCCCGGTGCCTCCCGCCCGGACCCGGCAGGTGGTGGATGCCCCCACCACGCCGATTCCCGCCCCACGGGTCATCAGCCTCTCTGTGACCCCCGGGCGCAGCGACCTGCACGTCGGGGACGCCATGCAGCTGACGGCCACCCCGCGCATCGCCGGTGGCACGGCTCCCGGGGTGGCGGTGCAGTGGAGCTCGAGCGACCCCGCCATCGCCACGGTCACCGCGGCCGGGCTGGTCACCGCCCTCGCGCCGGGGGCGGCGGCAATCACCGCCACCGTGGATGGGGTGAGCGCCAAGGCGCAGGTGACGGTCACGCCGGTACCCGCGGACCTCGTGCTGATCGAGCCGGCGGAGGCCCAGCTGGCTGTCGGGGACGACCTGGCGCTCAAGGTGGTGGTCCGCGACCGGCACGGCGTCGAGCTGCACGACCGCCCGGTGGAATGGAGCATGAGCCCGGCGGGCGTGGTGCAGCCGGGGGCGCCGGGCCGGGTGCGCGCCCTGCGCGAGGGCGCGGTGGAGATCGTGGCGGTGTGCGAGGGCGTGCGGGGAAGCGCGCGGATCGCGGTGACGCCGGCCCCGGTGGCGACGGTGACGGTGATGCCCGCCGAGGCGGAGGTGCGCGTCGGCGACACGGTGACCCTGGCGGCCACCCTCGCCGACAAGGCCGGCGCCGCGCTCACCGGCCGGGCCATCGCCTGGCGTTCCGCGGACGAGAAGCTGGCGGCGGTGTCGGCGGCCGGTGTCGTGACCGGCCTCGCGGCCGGCGCGGCGCGCATCCTGGCCAGCGCCGAAGGGAAGCAGGCGGAGGCGAAGATCCGCGTGCTCCCCGCCGCCGTGGCCTCGGTGAACGTGGTGGCGCCCGAGCCGATCATCGCCGGCGCAAAGCTCACCCTCGTGGCGCAGGTGAAGGATGCGCGGGGGAAGGCGATTGGCGATCGGGACGTGAAGTGGAGCTCGTCGTCCCCGGCGATCGCCATCGTCACCCGGGACGGCACCGTCACAGGCATGGCGGCCGGCACCGCCAAGGTGACGGCCGAGGTCGAGGGCAAGTCGTGGACGGTCAGCGTGACGGTGCTGCCCGTGCCCGCCGCGACGATCACGATCGAGGGTCCCTCCGATCCGCTCGCGCCCGGGCTCACGGCGACCCTCAAGGCGGTCGTGAAGGATGCCAAGGGACTGCCGCTCTCGGGCCGCGAGGTGCAGTGGAGCAGCAGCGCGCCCAAGGTCGCCGCGGTCACTGGCCAGGGTGTCGTGACGGCGCATGCGCCCGGTTCGGCGGTGATCACCGCCACCGTGGAGGGGAAGAAGGCGGAGCACCGGGTGACCGTGCCGGCGCCGGCTCCGGTGGTGGAGGCCAAGACGGAAGTGGTCCCGCCGCCGGCGGCCCCGGCCGCACCGCGAGTCCCCGAAGCGAAGACCGAGGTCATTCCGCCACCCGCGAAGGCGCCCGCCCCAGCACCCGCGGCCGAGCCGCCGAGCCGCCAGGCTGTCGAGCCGCCCGCCGGCGGCAAGGGCAAGCTGATCGGTATCGTGGCGGGTGTCGCGCTGCTCGCGGCGCTCGGGTATGTCGTGCTGCGACCGAAGGTCGAGGAGATCCCGCCGGCGCCGGTGCTCCTGCCGACGGCCGCCGCCGCGGTGGCCAGCGTGACGGTCACCGGCGAGGCGGCGGAAATCGCGGTGGGCCGGACGGCGCAGCTGGCCGCGGTGCTCAAGGATGCCGACGGCAACGAGATCCAGGGCCGGGCCGTGACCTGGGCCTCGAGTGACGGCGCCGTCGCCGATGTCTCCGGTCTGGGGGCGGTGAACGGCCGCAAGGCGGGCAGCGCGACCATCACCGCGGAGAGCGAAGGGAAGCGGGGCACCTTCGCGGTCAGCGTGATCGAGCCGACCAGCGACCTCCCGGCCCAGGTGGCCAGCGTGATCCTGAGCAGCGCCGGCCGGCCGCTCGAGATCGGGCAGACCGTGCAGCTTAGCGCCACCGCCAAGGACACCAAGGGGTTCATTCTCGCCGACCGCACCGTCGTCTGGGGGACCAACCACCCCGAGGTGGCACTGGTTTCCTCCGGCGGGCTGGTCACCGCCATGGGCGCCGGCACCGCCACGATCACGGCGAGCAGTGAGGGGAAGAGCGCCGAGACGCGGGTGACGGTGAACGCCCCGAAGCCGGCCCCCGAGCCGCCGAAGCCCGAGCCGGTGAAGCCGGAGCCGGTGGTGGCGCCACCGCCCGCGGTGGTGGCGCGCGTGACGCTCACCCCGGCCGCGCTGGCGCTGGTGACCGGCGCCGAGGGCCCGCTCGGCGCCACCGTGTTCGACGACAAGCGGGCCCCGATCGCCGGCCGCACGGTGCAGTGGAAGTCGAGCGACACCCGCATCGCGTCGGTCACCGACCAGGGCGTGGTGACCGGCCTCGCCAAGGGCAAGGCCACCATCACGGCCACGGTGGACGGGAAGAGTGCCGAGGCGGTGGTGACCGTGGCGGACGCGATCGTGCCGGTGGCGAGCGTCGTGCTCACCGCCGGGAACAAGACCCTCAAGGTCGGCGAATCCGTCACATGGAGCGCCGCGGCCCGGGATGCGCGCGGCCGCGCCCTCGAGGACCGCGGCGTCACCTGGTCCTCCAGCGCGCCCCAGGTGGCCACGGTAAGCGGTGGCGGCGTCATCACCGCGGTGGCGCCCGGCACCACGGAGATCCAGGCGGAATCCGAGGGCAAGCGCGTCAGCGAGCGGCTCACCGTCGCCGCCGCGCCGGCGCCGCCCCCCGTGACCACGCCGACGACCACTCCGACCACCGGCGGCAATAACGCCCTGCTGCCGCGTCGCGGGGTCGAGGCCGGCGGTGCGCTGGCCTGCGGGCTGGTGCAGGGCGGGGCGGTCTGCTGGGGCGCCGGGTTCACCGGGCTCATCGCCATCGAGGGGACCGGCGGCGCCAGTCAGCTGGCGGTGGGCCGGGCCCACGCCTGCGCCCTGACCAGCGGCGGCCGCGCCGTCTGCTGGGGCGACAACAAGAACAGCCAGCTCGGCGACGGCGGCACCACGAGCAGTGGGCCGAGCGCGGTGCCGGTGACCGGGGACCTGAGCTTCTCGACTATCACGGTGGGGGCGATGCACAGCTGCGGCCTCGCCGGCGGCAAGGCGTACTGCTGGGGCCGCGGCAAGGAGGGCCAGCTGGGCGACGGCGGCACCGCCGACCGCAAGCGTCCGGTCGCGGTCAAGGGAGGGCAGAGCTATGTACAGCTCGCCGCCGGCGGCAACCACACTTGCGCCATCACGGCCGGCGGCCAGGCCTATTGCTGGGGCGACGGCTTCTCGGGGCAGCTCGGATTCGGTGGCCAGGACCAGCAGTCGGAGCCGATCGACGTCTCCGGCGGCCAGAAGTACTCCCGGATCGCGGCGGGCGGGAAGCACACCTGCGCGCTCACCACGGCGGGAAAGGCCTTCTGCTGGGGTGCCAACGAGAGCGGCCAGGTGGGTGACGGGTCCAAGTCCGACCGGGGCAGTCCCGTGGCGGTGTCCGGCAGCCAGACCTTCACCGAGATCGCCACCGGCGCGAACCACAGCTGCGGCCTCACCGGCGGCGGAGAGGTCTATTGCTGGGGGGAGAACCGCCAGGGGCAGCTGGGCGACGGCACCAAGGCTGACCGCAACAAGCCGGTGCCGGTCGGCGGCGGCAACTTCACCTCGATCTCAGCCGGTGAGGGCTTCAGCTGCGCGATGGCGCGCGGCGGCGAGGCGATGTGCTGGGGACGGAACGACCGCGGCCAGCTGGGCGACGGTGGAACGGCGGCGCGTGGCGTCCCGGCGGCGGTGACGGGGCAGTAGCGGTCGGGCGGTTGGTAAGCTGCAGAAAGGGCGACCCTCCACGTCGGAGCGTCGCCCTTTCCCCTGCCACCAACCGCCCAACCGCCTACCGGGCTCCGAGCGGCACTCCCACGCTGAAGACCAGGTCCGACTGCATCTTGCCGGGGTAGAAGCCGAGGCTGGCGTTGTCGCCCTTGTCGGGGTCGAAGCTGTAGAAGTTGCCCTCGGCCCGGATATCGATCGGGAAGCGGGGGGTGACGTTGGCCCGGAACCCGATCCCCGCCACGGCGCCGAAGTTGGTCAGCTTGCCGTCGAGCGCCGGGTCATCCCAGAAGTCGCCGCCGTGGTGCACCACGATGCCGCCCAGCACCAGGCTCAGGTTGCTGCGCCGGGGCCGGATCACCGCGCGCAGGCTTCCGATCATGACGCTGCCCTTGTCGGTGGTGGCGGCGTCGAACGGCGCGAAGGCGTCCTCGATCACGAACCGGACGTTGCTCTGGGCAAAGCCGAAAGACCCTTCCGCGGCGATGGTCGCGCTCACCGGCAGCGAGACCCGGAGGCCGAACATCGCGGTGTTCTCCTGCGAGACCGTGATGGTCGTGGTCCCCGTGCCGCCGATCACCGTCAGGTCGAACTCATCATTGTAGTAGTCGGCGATCGAGAAGAAGCTGCCGACCCAGGGCGTCACCGAAAACTTGTTCTGGGCGGAGAGGACGGAAGGCACTGTCGCGGCCACGAGCAGAGCCGCCGCGGCCAGGCGTTGGCGCACGGACGTCGAGCGAAACACGGAACCCCCTTGGCGTGGGACTGTCTCGGGGACGGCAGGCGTCCCGGGAACCGCAGGTAGGATGCGCTCCCATCAGGGGGCTGTCAACTTGGCACCGGTCCCCCAGTTACCTTGGGAGCCGAACCGCCGAGCCGACACCCATGCATCTCTACATTCACGTCCCCTTCTGCGCCCGCCGCTGCACCTACTGCGACTTCGCCATCGCGGTGCGGCGGGAGGTCCCCTCCGACGCCTTCGCGACGCAGCTCCTGGGTGAATGGGAGGGGTGGCACCAGTCGGACCGGTTCGATCCAGCCGCGCCGCTTGCCACCATCTACTTCGGGGGTGGGACCCCCTCCCGGCTGAGCCCCGACGCCCTCGCCCGCATCGTCGAGCGGGTCGCCACCGATCGGCCGCTCCTCCCCGGGGCGGAAGTGACCCTGGAGGCGAATCCGGAGGATGTCACCCCGGTGGCGGCGCGCGCCTGGGCCGCGGCCGGGGTGAACCGGGTATCCCTGGGGGTGCAGTCCTTCGACCCCGCCGTGCTTGGCTGGATGCATCGCACCCACACCGAGGCGGACGTTCCCCGGGCCGTGGCCGCGCTCCGCGACGCGGGCATCGCCAGCCTCTCCCTGGACCTGATCTACGCCCTTCCCGAAGCGCTGCAGCGGGATTGGGGCCGGGACCTGGACCGGGTGCTGGCCCTGGGCCCCGACCATCTGTCACTCTACGGGCTCACGGTGGAGCCGCGGACGCCTCTGGGACACTGGGTGGAGCGTGGCGCCGCCGTGCCGCCACCTGACGAGCGGTACGCCCGGGAATTTCTGCTGGCGGATGAGCGGCTCGGCGCCGCCGGGTTCGAGCACTACGAGGTCTCCAATTACGCCCGGCCGGGGCGGCGCGCGGTGCACAACAGCGCCTACTGGCGGCGGGCGCCCTACCTCGGCCTGGGTCCGTCGGCCCACAGTGCGAGCGGCAGCCTCCGCTGGTGGAATCGGCGGGAGTGGACCGACTGGAGCCGAGCGCTCGAAGCGGGGGAGAGCGCCGTGGCCGGTGAGGAGCGGCTGGACCCTGCCGCCGTGGCGCTGGAGGACCTCTACCTCGGGCTCCGGACCACCGATGGCCTGGCGGTTGAGCGCCTCCCGCAGCAGCGGGCGCAGCCGTGGGTCGTCGCAGGTTGGGCCACGATCCGCGGCGGGCACGTGGTGCTCACGGCGGAGGGGTGGCTCCGCCTGGATGCGCTGGTGGCGCAGGCGGCGGGGGACTCTCATCCCGGTGTCACCGATTCGTCATGAGGAGCCGGGGCGTGGCGTAATTAGCCGGCCCGATCGTGGGCGCGTCCCCCACCTCGGAGCGGTCTCATGTTCACCGAACTGGTCGAGTCCCGCCGGCGCCGTACCCCACTCGCCGGACAGTCGCTGCTCTCCTTCATGCTGCACCTGGGCCTTGGCATAGGGGCTGTTGGCGTCACCCGCGGCGGCGTCAAGCCTGTCCCCCCGCCATCCCGGCCGCACGAAATCACCTTCGAACTTCCGGCTCCCGCCAGGTCGGTCACCAGTGCGACTCCCTCGCCCGACACGCCAGTCCTGGATCCCGCACCGGATCTGGCCGTCCCGACGATCGAGGTCCCGGTGCTCGTGCCCACCGAACTCCCCCCGCTGGTCCCGGGAGCGCCGGTTGATCCAAAGTCCTTCTTCCAGCCGCGGGGCGGAGTGCCGGGGGTGGCGGTGCCGGGGGATTCGGCGAGTGCACCAGGCATCGGCGGCGCCGTGTTGCTGGCCGCGGAGGCCGACGAGGTTCCTCGACTCGCGCGGGGCGCGCGCTGCAGTGGCGACTATCCCGGCCAGCTGCGGGCGCTGGGGCTCGCGGGGTCGGCGGAGTTGCAGTTCGTCATCGGTCGAGACGGGCGAGTGGATACCACGTCGGTGAAGGTGACGCAGGCGACCCATCCGGCCTTCGGGGAGGCCGCCCGCATCGGGCTGGCCAGTCCCGAGTGCCGCTACACCCCCGGGAGCTACCGTGGAGCGCCGGTCAGGGTGCTGGTTCGGCAGCGCGCGACATTTCGGCTCGACGCCCCCTAAGTCCCAGCCATTTCGCGACTTCCCCGGGGCCTGCTAGATTACCTCCCCATGTCCTTCGACGCCCTGAGCGACCGGGAGATCCGCGTGCTGGAAGCGGTGATCCAGGTCTACATCGAGACGGCGGAGCCGGCGGGCAGCCAGACCATTGCCCAGCGGTTCCCGCTCGGCGTGTCCTCGGCGACCATCCGCAACACCATGGGCGAGCTCGAAGAGAAAGGCTTCCTGTACCACCCGCATACCTCCGCCGGCCGGATCCCCACCGACCGGGCCTACCGCTGGTACGTGAACAGCCTGAGCCGGCTGGCGCCGCCCAGCAGCGAGGACCAGCGGATGCTGAGCGCGGAGCTGGCCCCGTCGCGCAGCGCGCTGGAGGAGATCCTGCGCCGTGCCGCGCAGGTCCTGGGCGTGCTGACGAAGGAACTGGGCGTGGCCGTCGCGCCGGCCTTCGACCGGGTGGTGCTCGAGAAGCTGGACCTGGTGCAGGTCTCCACCGAACGGCTGCTGCTGGTCTTTCACCTCAAGAGCGGCGTGGTCCGCACCATCTTCGTCCAGGTGTCCGGCACCCTGCCGGCCGAATCGGTCAGCCGAGTGGCCCAGCTGCTCAACGAGCGGCTGGCGGGGCTCACCCTGCTCGAGATCCGGAACACCCTGCCGGAGCGGCTCCGCGATGCGGAGCGCACGGCGGATGACCGCGAGCTGCTCAACATCTTCATCGAGGAAGGGGAGGAGATCTTCGGCCTCCCCGCCGGACCCGAGACGGTGGTCCTGGGGAGCGCCCAGATGCTGGCCGGCCAGCCGGAGTTCGCCAGCAGCGGCGCCATTCGCGACCTGCTGGACCTCACCGAGCGCCGGGACCTGCTGCAGCAGGCGCTGGCGGCGCGCCGGCGCTCCGGCCTGACCATCACCATCGGCGGGGAAAACGCCGATACCCGGCTGGCCGGCTTCACCCTGGTGACCAGCTCCTACCGTTCCGGCGAACTGACGGGCGTCATCGGGGTCATCGGACCGACCCGCATGCCTTACGACAAGATCATCGGCCTCGTGGACCACACGAGCCGGCTGGTGGAAGGATTGATGGAGTGAGCGAATACTACGACCTGCTGGGGATCGAGCGGGGCGCGACCGAGGCCGACATCAAGAAGGCCTACCGGAAGCGCGCCATGGAACTCCACCCCGACCGCAATCCCTCGCCGGACGCGGAGGCGCAGTTCAAGGAGATCACCGAGGCGTACGAGGTGCTCAAGGACCCCGACAAGCGGGCCCGCTACGACCGCTACGGCAAGGCGGGGCTGGGCGGCAGCGGTGGCGCCACCGGGTACGGGGGCTTCCATCACGTGGACCTGAGCGAGGCCCTCAACATCTTCATGCGCGACTTCGGCGGCTTTGAAGGGCTCTTCGGGCAGGGGCAGCGCGGGGAGCAGCGCCGGGGGCAGGACATCCGGGTGAACGTCAAGATCACCCTGAACGAGGTCGCCACCGGCGCCAAGCGTACCATCAAGCTCAAGACGCTCGACCGCTGCGGCGCGTGCGAGGGGAGCGGGGCGCGGAAGGGCACCCGCCCCGCCACCTGCAACACCTGCAACGGCACCGGCGAGGTCCGCCGCGCGGCGCGCAGCATGTTCGGCCAGTTCGTGTCGGTCAGTCCCTGTCCCACCTGCGCCGGCGAAGGCGTGGTGATCAGCGCGCCCTGTGAGGAGTGCCGCGGCGAGGGGCGGGTGCGGGCCGACAAGACGGTGCCGGTGGAGATCCCGGCGGGGGTCTCCGAGAACAATTACCTCACACTCCGGAACCAGGGCGCGGTCGGCGCGCGCAATGCGCCCCCCGGCGATCTCCTGGTCATGATCGAGATCCAGGACGACGAGCGCTTCGAGCGCGACGGCGACAACCTGGTGATGGACCTGCCGCTCAGCTTTTCCCAGGCCGCGCTCGGCATGAGCGTGGTGGTCTCCACTCCGTACGGCGACGAGAAAGTCGCGATCCCCGCCGGCACCCAGGGTGGCACCATCCTCAAGCTGCGCGGCAAGGGGCTCCCCCGGCTGGGGCAGGCCGGCAAGGGCGACCTGCTGATCCGGGCCCACGTCTGGACCCCCGAGTCGGTCTCGCCGGAGCAGGAACGGCTGCTGCGCGAGCTGGCCAAGCTCGAGGGCGATCCGCCCAAGCGCACCGCCGGGTTCTGGTCCAAGCTGAAGGAGGCGCTGCGCGCATGACCTGGTTCGCCATCGAGGTGCAGGCGCCGGCCGGCCAGCGCGAAGCGGTCGCGACCTGGCTGGTGGAGCGGACGGGGCAGGCGGTGGAGGAGCGATCGGACGGGACCTTGGTCTCATTCGCCAGTGACTTGCCGGGCGCCGTGGCGCTCGAGCGCGACCTCGCCACCGCGCACGGGGGCGACGTCGCCTGCTCCCGCCTGGAACTGCCGGACGTGGACTGGACGACGGCGTGGCGGAAGGGGCTCGGCGTCCGGCGGGTGGGCCGCTTCACCATCGTGCCCACCTGGATCGAGCACCAGGCGGCTCCCGGGGATCTCGTCATCCGGGTGGACCCCGAGATGGCTTTCGGCAGCGGTGAACATGGCTCCACCCGCGTCGCCATGCTGCTTCTGGAGCGGGTGGTTCGCCCGGGGGATTTCGTGCTGGACCTCGGCGCCGGCAGCGGCATCCTCTCCATTGCCGCCGTCAAGCTTGGCGCGGTCCGGGCCGTCGGCATCGAGGTGGACGGCGAGACCATCCCGGTGGCGCAGCAGAACCTGGTGCGCAACGGCGTGGCCGACAGGGTGGACCTCCTCGAGGGGGAGGCGGGGCAGCTGGCGCCGCTCCTGCCCCGGGCCCAGGTCGTGGTGTCCAACATCCTGCGCCTCGTCAACGTGGCGCTGCTCCCCGAGATCCGCGACGCCCTCGCCCCCGGGGGCTCGGCCATCTTCTCCGGCATGGAAGACAAGGAAGCCGACCAGTTCCGTGCGCCGCTGGTGGCCGGGGGGTTCGACGTGGCGGATGAAGTCGTGGACGACGGCTGGTGGGCGGTGCGGGCTATCCGGCGATGATCACGGTCGTGGTCGCGCCGGGCCACCTCGCGGCCGGAGTGGCGGTGCCCGTGCCCGAGGAGGAGGTGCACCACCTGCGGGTCCGGCGCGGAGCGGCCACCGATCCGGTGCGGGTGGTGGACGGCTGCGGCACCGTCGCCACCGGCGCGCTGGAGTGGCAGGGCAAGGACGCCGCGGTCCGGGTGGAACACACCGAGCAGGTGCCGGCCCCGGTGCCGCTGGTGGTGGCGGTGGGCGCCGGGGATCGGGAACGGTTTCTCGCCCTGATCGAGAAGGCGACCGAACTGGGCGCCACGCTGGTCGTACCCCTCGCCACGGAGCGGGCCGCCAGCGTGGCCACCGGGGTCCGGGCCAGCCACCGCCCTCGTCTCAGCCGGCGGGCGCTCGAGGCGCTCAAGCAGTGCGGCGGGGCCTGGGCGCCGGAAGTGGCGCCGCCGGAGGATCTGACGCACTTTCTCGCCCGGTCCCTGCCGGCGGCCCGCTGGCTCGCCGACCAGGGCGGCACCGACGTGCCCGCCGGTGGCGCCGGTCCGCTGGCGCTCGCGGTCGGCCCCGAGGGTGGCTTCACGGAGGAGGAGCGGGACCGGCTGCTGGGCGCCGGCTTCGCTCCCGTACGCTTCGGTCCCAACATCCTGCGTTTCGACACCGCCGTCACCGCGGCCCTCACCGCGGCGTGGCTGGCCAGACAGCGAGAGACTCATGGCCGTTGACTGCATCTTCTGCAAGATCATCGCGGGCGAGATTCCCGCGAAGATCGTCCGGCGCAGCGCCGACGCGGTGGCGTTCCACGACCTCACTCCCCAGGCCCCGACCCACGTTCTCGTCATCCCGACCCGCCACCTCTCGGCGGCCCGGGACGCCAAGGGCGCCGACGGCGAGGCGGTGCTCGGCAAGCTGCTGGCCTTCGCGGCCCAGGTCGCGACCGACCTCGGCCTCGACCAGGGGGGCTACCGGCTGGTGACCAATACCGGCCCCGACGGGGGGCAGTCGGTCTTTCACCTGCATTTCCACCTCCTGGGCGGGCGGCGTTTCAGCTGGCCGCCGGGCTGACATGGCCAAGCGCTCCTTCTGGTCCTATCTCAAGGCCGCCTTCAACGCCCGGCCGTTCGGGATGTTCATCGCCCCGAACTGGATCGGGCTGGCCGGCTTCGGGCTGCTCGGCCTCACCAATCCCGGGTTCTGGCTGCTCGGGGCTGGCGTGGAGCTGGCCTACCTCCTGGCCCTGGTGACCAACAGCCGGTTCCAGCGGGTCGTGGACCGCCGCTCCACCGCGGGGGAGGAGGACGAATGGAAAGGCCGGATGGAGGCGATGGTCCGCCGCCTCTCCGACACCGACCAGGCCCGCTACGTCGCCTTCGTCTCCCGTTGCCGTACCATCCTCGACCAGCTCACGCAGCAGGACCCGAGCGGGAGCGCCGCCAAGGTCCACGGGGAGAACCTCAGCAAGCTGATCTGGGTGTACATCCGGCTGCTGGTCGCCCGGCGGGCGATGAGCCGGGTGCTCAAGGAGCCCACCATGGGGGAGACCCAGGAGATCGAGCACCGGCTGGCGGAGGTGCGCGCCCGCCTCGCCGACGAGAGCCTCGGCCCCGACCTCCGGCGAAGCCTCACCAGCCAGGCGGAGATCCTGGAGCAGCGGGTCAACCAGCGGCGGGAAGGGCGGGAGAAGCTGGACTTCCTCGAGGCCGAGATCCTGCGCATCCAGGAACAGGTGGAGCTGCTGCGGGAACAGTCCGCGCTCTCCACCGATGCCGAGGGCATCTCCGCCCGGCTGGATGAGATCACGGGAAGCCTCGGCGGCGCCTCCCAGTGGATCAACGACCAGCAGAAGCTGTACGGCTCCATGGATGACCTGCTCGACGAACCGCCGCCGGTCGCGGCCCGCATCGCCCTGAAGGAGGGCCGGTGAGCTCCACCCTGCCGCCGTGGGCCCGCGAGATGCGGGACCTCTTCCGCTCCGGCTCCTGCGCCCAGTTCCTGCTGCACGGCAACATCTTCGACGCCTTGCCCCAGGCGGGCCGCATGCTGTCGATCACCACGTTCCTCGACGAGGTGATGTTCGCCGGGTACGACGTCGTGCTGCGCTACGACCGGAGCCGCGGCATCCGCGCCGTGCGCGGCGGTGAGGATTGGGGGGAGTGGGTCCGGAACGCGCTGGGGGACAACGCCCAGGCCCAGAGCTACCTGCGCGAGCCCGGCGCGGCGCTGGAGCTGCTGGACCGCTACCTGCTCCGCACCCTCAACCTGCAGGCCATCCAGGACAAGGGCGCGCAGGCGCGGAAGATCGCCGTCGTGATCGACTTCGCCGAGTTCGTGGTCCCCCGCGGCGATCCCGCCACCCTCAGTGGCGCCTTCAGCGCGAACGTGGTGAAGGTCCTCGGCTGGGCCAACGATCCGGCCATCCTGCACGCCAACATCGTCACCGTGCTCCTGGCCGAGCAGCTCCACGACCTGAACGAACTGGTGGCGGAGAACCCCCACGCCGTGTCCCTCCGGGTGCCGCTGCCCGGCGAAGGGGAGATGATCGAGTACCTGGACGCGCTGGTCGCGACCCAGATGCCGGAGCTGCCGGCCAATTCCGACGTCCCGATGGATCAGCTGGCACGCCGGCTCACCGGGCTGTCCCGCGTGGGGGCAAGGCGGGTCCTCAGCCTGGCCATCCGCAACGGCGAGCGGATCACCGGCAAGTGGCTCACCCGGATGAAGAAGGACGCGATCGAACGGGAGTGCGCCGGGCTGCTCGAGTTCATCGAGTCGGATTTCACCCTCGACCATGTGGCGGGGCTGGACGCGGTGCGGAGCTGGCTCCGCGAGGACGCCGAGCTGCTCCGGCGCGGGGCGCTGCACGCGCTCCCGATGGGCTACCTGATCGCGGGCCGGATCGGGACCGGCAAGACGTTCATCGTCACCTGCTGGGCCGGGGAGCTGGGCATTCCCTGCGTGGTGTTCAAGAACTTCCGCGACCGCTGGGTCGGGGCCACCGAGTCCAACCTCGAGAAGATCTTCGCCGTGCTGCGGGCCTTGGGGCAGGTGGTGGTCTTCGTGGACGAGGCCGACCAGGCCGCCGGCAAGCGCGAGGGGGGCGACGGGGACAGCGGCCTCTCCGGCCGGGTCTACGGGATGCTGGCCAAGGAGATGTCCGACACCCGCAACCGCGGCCGGATCATCTGGGTCTTCGCCACCAGCCGGCCCGACCTGCTCGAAGTGGACCTCAAGCGGCA
This sequence comes from uncultured Gemmatimonadaceae bacterium, assembly GCA_964585655.1. Lineage (GTDB taxonomy): Bacteria > Gemmatimonadota > Gemmatimonadetes > Gemmatimonadales > GWC2-71-9 > JADJOM01. Next base: position 48,770 of record CAZPER010000005.1, read on the forward strand.
GGGCCGGCTCGATGTCCACATTCCGCTCTTCCCGCCCGAGACCGAGGCGGAGCGGCGGGCGCTGCTGCTGGCCGTGGCGCGGAAGATCAAGGTGCCGCTCAAGGAAGAGGAACTCCCCGATCTCCCGGACGACCTCACGCTGGGCGGCAACGAGATCGAAGGGGTGTTCGTCCGCGGGCTCCGGACCTTCGAACTCCAGCCCGAGCCGCGCCGCCCGCTCAAGGATATCCTGCTCGACGTGTTCCGCGAGGTGCGCCCCAGCGCCCATACCCGGAAGCTCGAGTACATGGACCTGGTGGCGGTGAAAGAGTGCACCGACGCCCGGTTCCTGCCCGCCCGCTACCGGGACCTGGGTCCGGAGGAGCTGGAGCAGCGGATTGAGGAACTCCGGCGGTTCATGTAGGCGCGACCGCCGGTACGACCCTTTGACAACTCCGGCAGGCGCCCGGATCTTTGCTTCGCAGTGGAGTTGGCGGCCTCACCTCAGGAGGAAGCATGGCGCTGTTCGCCCGCATCGGTCGGCTGTTCCGGGGCTTCATCGGGCTGTTCATCAGCGGGCTCGAGGAGTCGAACCCCGAGGCGCTCATGGACGCCGCCCGGCAGGAGTTCCGCGACAAGATGGCCCAGTACAACATGGCCCTGGCCCGGATGGCCGGCATCGCGGAGCGGCTCAAGGGCCAGGTCAAGTCCAAGACCCTGAAGGCGCAGGAGCTGGAGCGCCGGGTCCTGGCCAATCACCAGGCGGGCAACATGGAGCTGGCGGGGACCCTCGCCCGCGAGCTGCAGGAGCTCAAGGCGGACCTCGCGATCGACGCCGCCGAGCTGGCCGAGACCGAGGAGGCGTACACCGCCAACCTCCGCCAGGCCAAGGTCGTGCAGAAGGAATTCGAGGACAAGGTCAAGCGCCTCGAGAAGCAGCTCAGCCAGGTCAAGATCAAGGAGGCCCAGGCGGAGGCCGCCGGCGCCCTCAGCAACGCCACGTTCAAGGTCGGGGACCTCGGCGACACCATGAAGACGGTGGACGAGGTGCTCCAGAAGCGCTACGAGCAGGCCGCGGGCAAGGCCCGGGTCGCGAAGGACCTGGTGGATATGGACAAGGTCCGGGAGAAGGAGACCGAGAGCAAGGCGCTGGAACAGGCGGCGCTCGCCGAGTTCCTGGCGAGCCAGGGCATCCAGGCCGGCGCGACGCCGCAGGGGCCCGCCGCCCAGAAGGAGATCGGACCCTCCAATGGCTGAGGACAAGCCGAAGGTCACCTGCCTGGGCAAGCTGCTCTCCTTTGCCCTGATCGCCGGCTTCCTCTTTTTCGGGGCCCAGCTGGTGCTGGGCAAGAAGATGAAGCTGCCCTCGGTGGCCACCGACACCCCCGGCGAGGCGGCCGAGGTGAGCGAGGCGCAGACCGCCGTGCCGACGCTGGCGGCGCCCGCCACCTACCAGCTCCCCGCCGACAGCACGGTCGTGATCGAGATCAGCGAGTACGCCGGGTACGCCGGGCTCATCGCCGCCAACGGCGGCCTGGCGCCCAACCCCGCCTCGCTCTTCACCAAGTACTGCGGCTGCAAGGTGAAGCTGGTGATCAGCGAGGAGGAGAGCTGGTCCGCGCTGAACAGCGGCCGGCTCGCCGCCTCGGTCACGACCACCGACGTGCTGGCCGTCTATGGCCGGCAGTTCCGGGTGAAGGTGCCGGTGCAGCTTGCCTTCTCCCGCGGCGCCGACGGCATCGTGGTGCGCAACGACATCCGGCGCATCAACGCGCTCAAGGGGAAGGTGATCGCCGCGGCGCAGTTCACCGAGACCGACTTCTTCATCCGCTACCTGGCCCAGGAAGCCGGCCTCGGCGTCAACATGCTCGGCAGCCTCGAGTCGCCGCCGAGCCCGGATCACGTGAACCTGGTCTACACCGACGACGGCTTCGCCGCCGGCGACCTCTTCCTGACCGACCTCAAGGGCGGCGACAACCGGCTGACCGGCGCCGTCACCTGGGAGCCCAAGACCTCCGAGGTGCTGGCCCAGAGCGGCGGACAGGCCCGCCTGCTCACCAGCAACAAGAACCTGCTGATCATCGCGGACGTGCTGGTGGTGAACGAGGGATTCGCCCAGGTCCACCCCAGGATCGTCGAGGCCTTGGTGCGCGGGGCGCTGGAGGGGAACCGCCTGGTGCGAGAGAGCACCGAGGCGCAGCTCCCAGTCCTCGCCCAGGCGTTCAAGTGGTCCGCGGACCAGGCCCGGGCGGAACTGCAGAAGGTGCACCTCTCGAACCTGCCGGAGAACCTCGCGTTCTTCTCCGGGTCCATCGATGCCGCCGGGAGCTTCGGCGGGATCTACCAGTCCGCGGTCTACGCCTACGGCAGCCAGCTGATCAAGGATCCGGCGGACCCCTCCCGTTTCGCCGATGTCACGGCGTTACAGGCGCTTGACCGGAGCGGGTCGTTCAAGAATGAGCAGATCGCGATCGCGCCGATCTCGAGCGCCCCGGGCGGGAGCGTCGAGACCGATCCGCTGCTCTCCAAGGACATCCGCTTCCTGTTCCAGCCCAACTCCGCCACGCTGGACCAGAGCAACTCGGAGAACCTGCGGAACCTCGAGGCGATCAAGCAGCTGCTCACCGTGAGCCCCGGCTCCACCATCCTGCTCCGCGGCCACGTGGACAACTCGATGGTCGAGGAGTTCCGCAAGCGCGGCGGGGAGGCCTTCGTGCGGCAGATGGCGCTCAAGGCGGTCGAGCTCTCCCGCGATCGCGCCGCCGAGATCCAGAAGCTGATGGTGCAGAAGCACGGCATCAGCGCCAAGCGGATCGAGATCGTCGGCCGGGGCTGGGATGAACCGGGTGGCCCCGATCCCGACCAGAACCGCCGGGTCGAGGTGCAGTGGTTTACGCTGGAGTAGGGCGGTAGCGGCGGCAGCGACGGTAAGGGCGGCAGGCGGGGCAACCGCCGAGCCGCCCTTGTCTTTCTCCACCCCTCCCCCTAAGTTGTCCAGTCTCAATACCATACGCCTTCAATGGCGACCGGAGAGGGGTGAGTCCAGTAATGTCCGAGGTCATCATCCACGATGACGAGAGCTTCGAGCGGGCGCTGAAGCGGTTCAAGAAGAAGTGTGAAAAGGCCGGGATCCTTTCCGACCTGCGCAAGCACCGCCACTACGAGAAGCCCAGCGAGAAGCGCAAGCGGAAGCAAAATGCCGCCCAGCGCAAGAGCCGCCGCTCCTATCCGCGTACCCCCCGGGTCTGAGCCCGCATGACCGTGGCGACGATCGGTGCCGCGCCCCGCGGTGAATTTCGGGCCGGATGACCGAACTGATCGAGACGAAATCCCCTGACGGGGTGCTAGTGTCCTCGGACGCTGGCACCCCGTCCGCCTTTTTGGGGGACTCGGCGCCTCCTGCGGGCACCGGCCGCCCCGATCCCTGGGCCGCGCCCCTCGCCGACCTCGAGTTTCCCGCTGTCCTCGAACTGGTGGCGGCCCGCGCCGCCGGCCCCCTGGGCGCGGCCAGCATTCGCGCCCGCCGCCCGCTCCGCGACACCGTGGCGGTCCGTGAGGAACTGCTCCGGGTGGAGCAGCTGGCCCGGCTGGCGCGCGGGGGCAAAGGGGTGGTCGCGGAGGCGGTGCCTGAGGCCGCGACGATCCTGAACCGGCTCCGCATCGCCGGCAGCGTGCTCGATGGCCAGGAGTTGCTGGCGCTGCGCCGCACCCTCACCGCCGCCCGTCTCGTGGTCGGCGAGCTGCGCCGCGTGGCCGCCGATGCGCCGCAGGTGGCCCCCCTGGAGGTGCCGCTCCCGGTCAAGCCGCTGGAGAAGCGGCTGGAACAGTCCCTCGATGACGATGGCGCCGTCCGGGACAGCGCCAGCCCGGCGCTGGCCGCGGCGCGGAGCGACATCCGCACCGGCCGCGAACGGCTGGTCCAGAAGCTGGAGCAGCTGCTCCGGGCCGTCGGTGGAGAAGGGGGGGTGACCCTGCGGGAAGGCCGCTACGTGATCCCCGTGCCGCGCGATCTTCGCAGCCGCCCCGATGGGATCATCCACGGCGAATCGGCGAGCGGCGCCACGCTCTACCTCGAGCCCGCCGCCGCGATCGGCCTGGGCAACGCGATGCGCGAGGCCGAGGCCCGCGCCACCCGGGAAGAGCTCAAGGTCCTGCGGGACCTGAGCGAGTTGCTTCGGCCGCACGTCGCCGAGCTCCGCGCGCTGCACCAGATGTGCGTGGCGGTGGATGATCTCGTGGCCCGGGCCAAGTGGACGGTGGAGATGGACGGCTACCTCCCCGAGCTGGCCTCTGCCCCGTGCGAGGTCCGGATCCTGAACGGCCGGCACCCGCTGCTGCTCGCGGCCGAGCCGCCGGGCCTCCGGGCCGCGGAGCGGCCGAGCACCGTCGTCCCCTTCGACCTCTCTCTCGTCGCTGGCGAGCGGACCATCCTCCTCTCCGGCCCCAATACCGGCGGAAAGTCGGTCCTGCTCAAGGCCGCCGGCCTGGCCGTGGCGCTGGCCCAGAGCGGCATCATTCCGCCGGTGGGACCGGGCAGCCTGCTCCCGGTCTGCCGCCGGATCTTCTCCGACATCGGCGACCGCCAGTCCATCGCCGCGAGCCTCTCCACCTTCAGCGCCCACGTCACCCTGCTGCGGGAGATTCTCGACCACGCCGACGATGGCTCGCTGGTGCTGCTCGATGAGATCGGCAGCGGCACCGATCCCGCCGAGGGCGCCGCCCTCGCCGCGGCGGCGCTGGTGGCGCTCACCCGGCGGAACGCCCTGACCATCGCCACCACGCACCTGGGCGCCCTCAAGCGGCTGGCCACCACCACGCCCGGCGTGGTGAACGCCTCGCTCCAGTTCGATGCCGCCACGCTGCGCCCCACCTACCTCCTGGTGAAGGGCGTCCCCGGGCGCTCCTATGGGCTGGCCATCGCGCGGCGGCTTGGGGTCCGGGAGGACGTGCTCGCCGAGGCGGAGTCCCAGGTGCCGGACGCGGAGCGGAACCTCGATGCACTGCTGGCGCAGGTGGAAGGGCGCGAGCGGGATCTCGCCGAGCGGGAGCGGGAGCTCCGGCTCCGGCTCGAGACCTCGGAGGCGCACGCCGCCGCGCTCGCCGCGCAGGGGGAAGCGCAGGAGATCCGCGCTGCCGCGCTCCGCAAGCGGGAGAAGGAGGCGGAGCGCGCCGCCCGGGAGCAGGCCCGCACCTACCTGCTCGAGGCGCGGGAACAGGTGGAGGCGGCGATCACGAAGGCGGGCACCGCCGGAGACGACAGCGCCCGCGAGGCGCGCCGCGCGGTGGAGCAGGCGGCGGCGGAGGCGGCGGGAGCGCTCCGCGCGATGGACGACCTCGAGCGTCGGCTCGGCGGCGCGGCGGCTCCGCGGTTCGAGCCCGGGAGCCGGGTGCGGCTCGAAAGCGGGACCACCGGCGAGGTGCTCGAGCTGCGCGGCGACGGCAAGGCTGTGGTGCGGGTGGGCTCCCTCAAACTGGTGGTCGAGCCCGTCACCCTCACCCTGCTCCCGGCGGCGACGAACCGCCGGACCGCCGAACCTGCCCCCAGGGACCCCACCGAGGCGACCAGCTTTGAGATTGACCTCCGTGGCCTGACCGGCGACGAGGCCGAGCAGACCGTGCTCGCCGCCCTCGACGCCGCGGTGCTCGCGGAGCAGCCCTACCTGCGCATCATCCACGGCAAGGGGACCGGCGTGGTGCGGGACCGGGTGCAACTGGTCCTGCGGCGAGACCGGCGGGTGAAGTCCCATGCCTTCGCGCCCGCTAACCAGGGCGGCACCGGGGTGACGGTGGCGGAGTTCACCGCGTGAGCATGATCCCGGACGAGGTGATCGAGCAGGTGCGCGACAGCGCCGACCTCCTCGCCGTGATCGGCGAGTCGGTGGAGCTCAAGCGCAGCGGGTCCGACTGGCGCGGCCCCTGTCCCTTCCACGGCGGCCAGCACCGCAACTTCGCCGTGATCCCCAAGAAGGGCCGCTATTACTGCTTCGTCTGCAAGGAATCCGGCGACGTTTTCTCCTGGTACATGAAGCGCCTCGGCATGGACTATCCCACCGCCGTGCGCGAGGTGGCCCGGAAGACCGGGATCGTCATCCCCGAAAGCAGCGCCCGGCAGGGCCCCGACCCACGCGAGCCGCTGTTCCAGGCGGTCGCGGTGGCGCATGACTGGTTCGCCCGACAGCTCACCGAATCCGCGGAGGCCGAAGACGCGCGCCGGTATCTCGTGGGGCGGGGGCTCGACCTGGAAACCCTCGGGCCGCAGGAACTCGGCTACGCTCCCCGTGGCGCCGCCTTCCAGACGGCCATGGCCCAGCTCGGTCTCGATCCCAAGCTGCTGCTCGAGGCCGGGCTCCTGGCCCAGCGGGAGGACGGGACCATCATCCCCCGTTTCCGCGGCCGCCTGCTGTTCCCGATCCACGACCTCCGCGGTCGTGTCGTCGGCTTCGGTGGGCGGCTGCTCGGTCCGGGGGAGCCGAAGTACCTCAACAGCCCCGAGTCACCGGTGTTCCACAAGGGCGGCACGCTCTACAACCTGCATGCCGCCAAGAACACCATCCGGAAGGAAGGGGTGGTGATCATCGTCGAGGGGTACTTCGACGTGCTCCGCCTGGTGCTCGCTGGGGTGGAGCAGGTGGTGGCGCCGCTCGGCACGGCGCTGACCGCGGAGCAGGCGGCCATCCTCAAGCGCTTCGCCCCGCAGGCCATCCTCCTGCTCGACAGCGACACCGCCGGCCTCAAGGCCACCTTCCGCGCGGCGGACGAACTGCTGCGCCATGAGGTCCGGGTCCGGGTGGCCACCATGCCGCCGGGGGAGGACCCCGACACCCTGGTACAGAAGGGCGGGGCGGAGGCACTGGAGCCGATCCTGCGCGATGCGGTGGATGTCATGGAACGGAAGATCCAGATCCTCGACCGCCGGGGCTGGTTTACCGGGATCGAGCACCGCCGGGAGGCGCTGGACCGGCTGCTGCCCACCATCCGCGCCACGAAGGACCCGATCCAGCGCGAGCTCTACCTGTCGCTGGTTTCAGAACGCTCCGGCGTCGGCAAGGCGGTGCTGGAGCACGAGGTGGCTACGCACCCCGAGCCCGCCGCGCGCCCCCCTGAACCGCCCAACCGCCCCCTCGCCCAATCGCCGGACCGCCGAGCCGCGGAGCCGCCACGCCGCTCCGGCGCCCGCACCGAAGTCCAGCTCCTCCGCCTCATGATCCAGACCGAGGAGTGGCGCCACCGGGGGCACGAGGAACTGCAGCCGGAATGGTTCGAGTCTCCCGGCCACCGGCCGTTGTTCGAGATCCTGCTCGGCATCGCGGAGGCCGGCGTGGCAGTGCCGCCCGAGGAACTCTCGGAGCCGCTCCGCGCGCTGTGGCAGCGGGTGGCCGCCACGGACGTGCCGCTGGACCTGACCGGGCAGGCCAATCTCTTCGCCGCCGGAGCCCGGAAGCTCGAGGCCCGGCCGGCGCTCCGCACCTGGCGCCAGCTCAACGAGCGCATCCAGGCCGCCGAGGGCGCCGAGAAGTCCGCCCTGCTGGCGGAGAAGGACCGGCAGACCCGCGAGCTGCAGCAGAAGTACCCGGAAGAGTTCCGTACCCAGGGATTTCAGTTCGGACGGCGTGGGAGCCGGCGGCCCGCGCCCCCCGGCTAGCGCCCCCAGGCCAATCGCCCAATCGCCTCATCGCCCAATCGCCCAACCCCGAGGTAACACGATGCACCCAGATCTGGTGAAGCTGCTCGAACTCCAGGCCAAGGACCGTACACTGCTCGAGGCGGATCAGGTCCTCGACGCCATCCTGGCCGAAGTCGAGTCGCTCGATCAGCAGCTCGCCGACGGCGAGAAGGCCGTGGCCCAGGCCGCGAAGGCGGTGGCCGATGCCTCCCGCCGCCGCGCCGAGCTCGAGGCCAAGCTGGAGAATTTCCGGAAGCTCGAGGAACGGGGGAAGGCGCGAATGGAGCAGGTGCGGACCCCGAAGGAGATCGCCGCGGTCATGACCGAGCTGGACCTGGCCCGCTCCATCCTCGCCAAGGAAGAGGGCGACTGGTTGAAGCAGGCGGACCTCATCAGCGGGCTCGAGGCGGCGGGCAAGGAGGCGGAGGCCCGGCTGGCCCAGATGCGCGAGGCGCAGGTCGAGGCCCGGGGCGAGATCGACCTTCGCCGTCGCGAAGCCGAGAACCGCCGCCGGGCCGCCCTGACCGAGCGCGACGCCGCCGCGGGCGACGTGAACCGGGCGCTCCGTGCCCGCTACGAGCGGTTGCGCACGGTCAAGTCGGTCCGGGTGGTGGTCGCCCTCAACGGGGCGTCCTGCGGGGCCTGCTTCACCCAGGTGCCGCTCAATCGCCGAAGCCAGATCCGCGCCGGCACCCTCATCGATGCCTGCGAGAGCTGTGGCGTGATTCTCTACGCCGAAGAAATTGTTGAATAACCCGTTCCCGGTTCCTCCGCTCCGCTGGATCGTGGATGCCGTCCCGGAGCGCGCCCTGGTCGAGCAGCTCGGACAGGGGCTGGGCATCGGGCGGGCGCTCGCCTCGCTGCTGGTGCAGCGCGGGCTGAGCTCCCCGGAGGTGGCCCGCCGCTTCCTCAAGCCGGAGCTGGCCCACCTGGCCGATCCGTACCTGCTCAAGGGCATGGCGGAGGCCGTGGAGATCATCGCGGCGGCCGTCCGGGACGGGACCGGGATCCTGGTGCACGGGGACTACGACGTGGATGGCCAGTGCGCCACCACGGTGCTCACCCGGGCCCTCGCCGCCGCCGGTGCCCGGGTCACCCCTTTCGTGCCCCACCGCCTGCGGGATGGCTACGACCTCGGCCCTGCCGGGGTGGAGGCGGCCCGCGCCGCGGGAGCCGGTCTCATCCTCACCTGTGATTGCGGCATCACCGCCACGGCCGCCGTGGCGGCCGCGCGCGCGGCCGGCATCCAGGTCGTGGTCACCGATCATCACCTTCCCGGTCCCGTGCTCCCGCAGGCCGGCGCCATCATCGACCCGCGCCAGCCCGGGGATGACTCCGGGCTGATCCAGCTCTGCGGCACCGGGATCGCGTTCAAGCTGGTGCAGGCGCTGGTACCGGCGCTGGGCCTGCCGCCGAACCTGCCGTGGCACTTCCTCGATCTTGTCGCCCTGGCCACGGTGGCGGACATCGTCCCGCTCACCGGCGAGAATCGCGTCCTGGTCCGTCACGGCCTCAAGCTGCTCAAGGAGACCCGCTGGCCGGGGCTCGCCGCCCTGATCCGGGTGAGCGGGCTGGCTGACAAGGAGATCCGCGCCGGGCAGGTGGGGTTCATCCTGGCGCCGCGGATCAACGCCGCCGGTCGCGTGGGCGACGCCGCCGACGGCATCCGGCTGCTCCTCACCGACGACCGGGCCGAGGCGGAGCAGCTCGCGGTCCGGCTGGAGGCGATGAACGTGGAGCGCCAGGGGCTCGACCAGCGGATCCTGGACGAGGCCATCCGCCAGGTGGAGCGGGATCGGGATCCCGACCGGGACACCGCTCTGGTGCTGGCCTCCGACACCTGGCACCCCGGTGTGGTGGGCATCGTGGCGTCGCGGGTGGTGGAGCGCTACGGCCGGCCGGCTTTCCTCATTGCGCTGGATGGCGACGTGGGGAAGGGGAGCGGCCGCAGCATCTCCCGGTTCGATCTGCACGCCGCCCTGCATCAGTGCGGCGACCTGCTGGAGCGCTTCGGCGGTCATCACATGGCCGCGGGACTCACCGTGCGCCGGGACCGGCTCGAGGCCTTCCGCGAGCGCTTTGCCGGCGTGGCCCGCGCGGCGCTAGGGGATGCCGACCTCGGCCCCGAACAGCGGGTGGACCTGGTGGTGGACCTGTCGGACGTGACCCCCGACCTTGAGCGGCTCTGCCGCCACCTCGAGCCCTGCGGCATGGGAAACCCGACGCCGGTGCTGGGGGCCCGGGGGGTCCGCTTCGACGGGGCGCGCCGGGTGGGGCAGGGACACCTCAAGGGCGTGCTCTCCGGGCCGGGCGGGCGACTTCCCGCCATCGGTTTCGGCTGGGCCGACCGCGCCCCGTGGGCGGGGCCCGGGGTGCCAGCGCCGAGTGTGGACTGCGCCTTCCGGCTGGAAGAGAACGAGTGGCAGGGGACCGTCTCGCTGCAGGCGAGGGTCGTCGCCCTCACGCCTGCGGCTGAGCCACCATGCTGAGGATCGTCGGCGGCCAGTTTCGTGGCCGACGGCTCGACGTGCCCGCGGACCCGCGGGTCCGCCCGACCTCGGATCGGGTGCGCGAGGCGTGGATGAGCATCGTGCAGGAGGCCCTTCCCGGGGCGCGGGTACTTGATCTCTACGCCGGCAGCGGCGCCCTCGGCCTCGAGGCGCTCTCCCGCGGGGCCCGCGCGGTGGAATTCGTGGAGCTGAACGCGCCCTCGCTCGCCGCGCTCCGGGCCAATATCACCGCCCTGGGCGTCGAGAGCCGGGTCACCGTGCATCGGGGGGAGGCGCTGCGCTTCGCCGCGCGGCTCCAGCCCGCGGCGTTCGATCTCGCCTTCGCCGACCCGCCCTATACCCGGGACGACGCGTCGGAACTGATCGCCCTCTTCCGCCAGACGCCGTTTGCCCGCATTCTGGCGGTGGAACATCCCGCCCGGACCGCGCTCCCCGGGGACGACACCCGTCGGTACGGCGATTCCGCCATCACCTTCTGCCACATGCCATGACCCGAATCGCCGTCTATCCCGGTTCCTTTGATCCGCCCACCCGCGGGCACACCGATCTTGTCAGCCGCAGCCTCTCGCTCGCCGACCGGGTCATCGTGGCGCTGGCCCGCAACTCCGCCAAGCAGCCCCTGTTCACGGCGGAGGAGCGCCTGGACATGCTCCGCACCGTGGCCGGGAGCGACCCGCGGGTGAGCTTCGAGTCGTTCGACGGCCTGCTGGTGGACTTCGCGCGGGCGCAGGGCGCCACGCTGATCGTCCGGGGGCTCCGCGCCATCAGCGACTTCGAGTACGAGTTCCAGATGGCCATGATGAACCGGAAGCTCCTCCCCGGGCTCGAGACCGTGTTCCTGGTCCCACCCGAGGACGCGACCTACCTGAGCTCGAGCCTGGTGCGCGAGGTGGCGCGCTACGGGGGCGATGTCTCCTCGCTGGTCCATCCGGTCGTGGCCGAGGCCCTCCGCCGCCGATTCGCCCGGTGAGCTTCCGGGCCGGCCTGCTCCGCCGCGCCGCCGCGCGCCGTCCGCGCATCGTCCTGCCCGAGGGCGGGGACCCGCGGGTCCAGGCCGCGGCGGCCCGGCTGAGCCGGGAGGGCATCGCCACCCCGATCGTCCTGGGTCCGGGCGGCATCGACCCGGTCACGGATCCCCGGCACCAGCGGGTGGCGCAGCATCTGCGGGATCGCCGCCCCGACCGGGTGCACGACGCCGTCCATGCCCTGGACCTGGCCTCCGACCCGATCCGGTTCGGGGCCTCCCTCGTGGCGCTGGGCGAGGCCGACGCCTGTGTGGCCGGTGCGGTGGCCAGCACCGCGGACGTCCTGCGGGCCGCCCTCTGGGCCATCGGCACGGCGCCCGGGGTCCGCACGGTGAGCTCGAGTTTCTACATGGTGCTCCCGGATGACCGGGTGCTCACCTTCACCGACTGCGCCGTGGTCCCCGATCCGGCCCCCAGGGTCCTGGCCGAGATCGCCCTGGCCGCCGCCCGCGACCGCCGCCGGCTGGTGGGGGACGAGCCCCGCGTGGCGTTCCTCTCCTTCAGCACGTATGGCAGCGCGGTCAGCGAGAGCGTTACCCGGGTGCAGGAAGCGGTGGCCCGGTTCCGGGAGCTGGCCCCCGACATCCCCGCCGATGGGGAGCTCCAGGTGGACGCCGCCCTGGTCCCCGAGGTGGCCGGCCGGAAGGCCCCGGGCTCCCCGCTGGGGGGCCAGGCCAACATCCTGGTGTTCCCGGGCCTCGACAGCGGCAATATCGGGTACAAATTGGTGCAGCGGCTGGCAGGCGCGGTCGCCCTCGGGCCCCTGCTGCAGGGGCTGGCCGCCCCGATGAGCGACCTCTCGCGCGGGGCGAGTCCTGAGGATATTGTGGAGGTGGCCGCCATGGTGGCCTTGCAGGGTGACACCCCCGGCTGAGCGCTCAACGGAAGGCGACCCCAATGGGATTTTCAGCAACCAGGGACGCGAGCGGCGTCTACCTGATTCGCGTCGAAGGCCAGCTGATCGTCGGCAATCGCCAGGAACTCAAGACCGCGATCCAGGAGGCCCTGGATCACGGCGAGCGGCGCTTCGTCATCGATTTCTCCCGCACCGGCTACATCGACTCCTCCGGCCTGGGCGCCCTGGTGTCCATCTCCAAGAAGGTGCGCGAGCAGGGCGGAGAGCTGCGCCTCGCCGGGCTCAATGAGGACCTCCGCTCGCTGTTCGAGCTGACCAAGCTCGATACCCTCTTCGCCATCAGCGATACCGCCGAGCGGGCGGTGGGGAGCTTCGCCGGGTGACGGCGCCGCTGCCCGCCAGCCTGCAGCTCTGCGTCCGCCGGCGGCGCGTCCCGACCGCCTCGGGGGCCACCATCCAGGTGTCGCTCCGGGTGCCGAGCGACGTGGCCTGCATCGAGGAGGTGGTGGACCTCCTCGTGCGGCACTGCTGCGGCGACAGCTGGCTCTGCCGCAAGCGCCGCTTCAACCTGCGGGTGGCGATCGCCGAGGCGCTGGCCAACGCCATCGTGGCCGGCAACCAGGAGGACCGCTCCAAGAGCGTCCAGGTCGAGGCCGAACTGGGCGCCGAGCAGGTCCGGGTGGTGATCACCGACCAGGGCACCGGCTTCACCCCGACCGCCTACGCCCCCCCGACGCTCCCCGACGACCTCGAGCGGGACAACGGGCGGGGTCTCTTCCTCATCCGCCACCTGGTGGACGACGTCCGGTTCAACGCGCAGGGGAATTCCATCTGCATGACGCTGCGCCGCCGCTGACGAGCCTGGAGGCCGTCGCGGATGCCCTGGGTGCCGTTGCCGGCGCCCGGGTCCGGTTGTGGCGGTACGATGGCCGGGGGCTCAGGCGCTTCGGTCCCGGGCCCGATGCGGGCTTCGTGCCGCCCATCCCGATGACCCCCGGCCTGGTCCCCACGCCCACCGGGAGCGTCTGGCTTGCCCCCGTTCCCGACAGCCGCGAGTTCTGGGTCGAGCTGGCGGACCTTCCCGAGGCCCGGGCCCGCGAACTGGCCCCGCAGCTGGCGGGCATCGTCGGCGCGATCCTCAACACCGAGCGGGAGACCGCCGGCGTGGTGGAGGAGCTGACCGGGGTCTACAAGGAGATCGACCTCCTCTACGCCATCAGCGAGATCCTGGGGCACACGGTCCAGCTGGAGGAGGCGGCGCCGACCATCGTGCGAGAGGTCGCCGACGTCGTGGGTGCCCGGCGCGCCTCCATCATGGTCTGTGATGAAGAGTCGGGGTTGCTCCGCACCGTCGCCGCGCAGGGTTTTTCTTCCGAGGGACTCGCGCCGGTCGGCACCGATGACCCCGATTCGGTGGCGGCACGGGTGTTCCGCGAGAAGCGGATCATCGTCTTCGATCCCTCCGATCCGCTGGCGCCGAATCCCGGGTCCCGGGATCCCCGCAACTACAAGGGCCAGGCGTTCCTCAGCATCCCCATCACCTATGGTCCGGGAGGCCGCTGCGTCGGGGTCATCAACCTGACCGACCGCCTCATGGGAGACAGCTTCACCCCCTCCGACGCCAAGCTGGTCTCGGCGGTGGCCAACCAGATCGGCGCCGCCATCGAGAACGTGCGTCTGGTGCAGCGGGATCTCCGCCGCCAGCGGCTGCAGCGGGAGCTGGAACTCGCGCATGACCTCCAGCTCAAGCTCCTCCCCGCGCCCTCCGCCCTGCAGGGGGATGCGAAGGTGTTCGCCATCTGCCGTCCGGTGGACAGTGTCGGCGGCGATTTCTACACCTTTACCCGCCTCGGCAACGGCCGGGTGGGGATCATGCTGGGGGATGTCTCCTCCCACGGCTTCTCGGCGGCGCTCGTCATGGCGCTGGTCATGTCCGCCGCCGGCATTCATGCCGGCGCCGGCAGCACCCCGGACGAGGTGCTGGTGTCGATGCTGGAAAGCATCGGGGACGAGCTGGCCTCCACCGAGATGTACCTGTCGGTGTTCTACGGCGTGCTCGACCCGGCGCGCCGCCGCCTGGTGTACGCCAGCGCCGGCCATCCGCACGCGTTCCGTGTCGCCGGCACCGGCGAGCCGGAGCGCCTCCCCACCACGGCGCCGCCGCTCGGGCTGGCGGACCCGGCCAGCATCCGGCGGCATGAGGTGCCCTGGGTGCCCGGCAGCGACCTCCTCTGTCTCTACACCGACGGGCTGGTGGACCAGCGCGGCGGCGAAGGGTTCAGCGAGGAGCGGCTGCTGGAGGAACTGGCCCAGCGCCGCGCCGCGACGCCCGAGGCCATCGTGAAGGCCGTCTTCCAGGAGGCGGACAAGGCCACCCCCCATCCCGCCGACGACCGGACGCTGCTGGTCTTGCGTATCTAGGCACGTACCGGAGCCTGGCCGCCCGTCTCCCGTCTCCCGTTTCCCGTTTCTCCGTTTCTCCGTTTCTCCGTTTCCCCGTTTCCCCGTGTGCCATGCCTCCCCCCAAGAAATCCCTGGGCCAGCACTTCCTGCACGAGCCCGGCCTCCTGCGCCGGATCGCGGATGCGGTGGGGATCGTGCCGGGGGACACGGTCCTGGAGATCGGGCCCGGGCCGGGCGGGCTTACCGCCGAACTCGCCCGCCGCGCCACGCGGCTCGTCGCCATCGAAAAGGACCGGGAGCTGGCGCCGCTGCTCCGCGCCCGGTTTCCCGCCGCAACCATCGTCGAGGGCGATGCCCTCGAGGAGGACTGGCACGCTCTCACGGAGGGCGCCGGGCCGGTGCGGATCGCCGGCAACATCCCCTACAACATCACGAGCCCGCTGCTCGAGCGGGCGCTGCTGCCGCCGCGGCCGGTCTGCATCACCTTCCTGGTCCAGAAAGAGGTGGCGGACCGGGTCGCCGCGCGGCCGGGAGGCGGAGATTACGGCGCCCTGAGCGTCGGCATCCAGGCGGTGGCTCGGGTGGAAAAGCTGTTCACGGTCGGGGCGGGGGCCTTTCGGCCGCCCCCCAAGGTGGACAGTGCGCTGCTCCGGCTCACCCCGCTGGCCGAGCCGTTGATTCCGGACGCGGAGGTGGAGCCGTTCCGGCGCTTCGTGGTCGGGCTGTTCGGCTTCCGGCGCAAGCAACTGATTCGGGGGCTGCGGGAGCTGACGGGCGCTTCCCCGGAGACCGCCGCTGCCTGGATCGCGTCGGCGGGGCTGACCCCGGCGGTGCGGCCACAGGAGCTTTCGCCGGGGCAGTTCGCCACCCTGTTGCACGCGGTCGGGCGCTGACTCTCCCGCCGGGCTACCCGCGGGAGGGGCGTGGGGCTACATTTGTGAAAGATTTCACAAAAGCCCATGCGCAAGATCGCCGAATCCACCGTCCGCCGGCTCTCCCTCTACCTGCGCTTCCTCGAGGAATTCGAGGAGCAGGGGATCGAGACCGTGAGCTCCGAGGCCCTCGCGGCCCGGGGGGGGACCACGTCCGCCCAGGTGCGGAAGGACCTCTCCTTCTTCGGCTCCTTCGGCAAGCGGGGACTGGGCTATTCAGTTCAGGAGCTGGTGCAGAAGCTGCGCGGCATCCTCGGCCTGGGACGCACCTACCGGGTGGCCATGATCGGGGCGGGCAAGATCGGCAGCGCCCTGGTGCAGTACCGCGGCTTCAAGCAGCGGGGCTTCGAGATCGTGGCCATCTTCGACACCGACGCCGCCAAGGTCGGGCGGGGCTGGAACGGCCTCACGGTCCAGGACGCCCGGGAGCTCGAGTCCGCGCTCCGGGACCAGCGGGTGGATATCGCCGTCATCGTGACTCCCGCCGATTCGGCCCAGAGCGTGGCCGACCGCTGCGTCGCTCTCGGCATCAAGGCGGTGCTCAACTTCGCGCCGGTGCAGCTCACGGTGCCGGATGACGTGGTGGTGAAGACCGTCAACCTGGCGCTGGAGCTGGAGACGCTGAGCTACGCGCTGACCAACCGGTAGGGGGCGATTGGGCGATTCGGTGATTGGGCGATCGGCCGCCCGCCTGACCATTCCCCCGTCTCCCGTCTCCCGTTCTTCCCCACCCCCGCCTACACTTCCGGGCAACCCCATGCCCCCCCTCCACGTCACCTCCGAGATCGGCCTGCTGCAGGCGGTGCTGGTGCACACGCCCGGGGCCGAGCTGCGCGCGGTCACCCCCGGCAACAAGGGCGACTACCTCTACGACGACATCATCCAGGTCGAGGCGGCGCAGCGGGAGCACCGGCGCTTTGTCGCAGTGCTGCAGCGCTTCGCCCAGGTCTACCAGGTGGCGGACCTCCTGGCCGAGGCGCTGGAGCGGCCCGAGGCGCGGGAGTACTTCATCCGGAGCACCCTGGACGTCGTTCCCTCCGAGGTCCTGGGACGGCAGCTGAGCGAGCTGGAGCCGAAGGCCCTGGCGCGGCTCATCGTCGAAGGGGTGGAGGCGGAGCCGGGGGCAGTGGCCCGGGCGCTCAACAACATCGGCTACATGCTCCCGCCGCTTCCCAACCTCTTCTTTCCCCGCGACATCGGGGTGGTGATCGGGAGCCACGCCGTGGTGGGCTCGATGCGGCACGGGGTGCGCTGGACCGAGGAGCTGCTGATCAAGCTGCTCTTCGCCCATCATCCGGCGCTGGCCAATGCCGGGCTCCTGTTCGATGGCTCCGAGGAGCGCCGCAGCGACTACACCCTCGAGGGGGGCGACATCCACGTGCTGCGCCCCGACCTGCTCCTGGTCGGGTTCAGCGAGCGCACCAGCCCGGCGGCGATCGACCGGCTCTGCGAGGTCCTCTTCGAACGCACCGGCGTGACCGACGTGCTGATCCTGGTCATGCCCAAGGAACCGACCGCGATCCATCTCGATATGCTGTTCACCCAGGTGGACCGCGAGCTGTGCGT
Source organism: uncultured Gemmatimonadaceae bacterium (assembly GCA_964585655.1). Lineage (GTDB taxonomy): Bacteria > Gemmatimonadota > Gemmatimonadetes > Gemmatimonadales > GWC2-71-9 > JADJOM01. The sequence continues at coordinate 65,704 of CAZPER010000005.1, forward strand.
GGTGTACCCCCCGTACTTCCGGGGCCCCGAGCGCCGGGCGGTGCTGCACCGTCGGAAGGGGCAGGACGCGGTGCGGGAGATGCCGAACTTCTTCGCCGCGCTCAAGGAGGTCGGGATGCCGCTCGAGCCGGTCTTCGCCGGTGGCAGCCATCGCAGCATGCAGGACCGGGAGCAGTGGACCAGCGGCTGCAACTTCCTGGCGCTCAAGCCGGGGATGATCGTGAGCTACCGGCGCAATGAAGTCACCATCGAGGCGCTCAAGCAGGCCGGTTTCAAGGCCGTCTCCAGCGTGGACTTCGTGGCCTTCGATGACTGGCTCGACACCAAGCACCGCACGGTGATCACCATCGATGGCGATGAACTGGTGCGGGGCGGGGGTGGCCCCCGCTGCATGACCCTGCCGCTCCGGCGGGCCGCGCTGTGATCGGGCTGGCCAGCTTCCCGGAGAGCACCCTGGTGGAACGGGCCCTGGCGCTGATGCTGCACGGCCCCCTCGAGGCCGACCGCATCGCCACGGAGGTGCTGGGGCTGGCCGGCGCGCCCCGGGCGGTGGCGGAGCGACTGGCGGTGGCCCTCTTCTCCGCCGACCCGCGGGTGCGGCAGCTGGAGGATGGGCGCTGGGCCCTGGTGGCGGAGGCGCACGGCTCCCCGCTCATCGAGGAATGCGGCTTCGCGGTGGTGGACGTCGAGACCACGGGCATGCGCGCGAGCGGCCCCGACCGGATCACCGACATCGCGGTGGTGGTGGTGCACGGCAATCGCCGTGAGCTGGTGTACGAGACGCTGGTGAATCCGGGCGTTCCCATCCCGCTCCGGATCCAGGGGCTGACCGGCATCACCGACCGGATGGTGGCCGCCGCCCCGACCTTCGGGCAGGTGGCGGACGAGGTGCTGGCCGCCCTCGCCGGCCGGGTCTTCGTGGCCCACAATGCCCGCTTCGACTGGGGCTTCGTCTCCGCCGAAGTGCGCCGGTCCCGCGCCCACGGCCTCACCGCCACGCAGGTCTGCACCGTGCGCCTGGCCCGGCGGCTGCTCCCCCAGCTCGAGTCGCGCAGCCTCGACAGCCTGAGCCATTTCTTCGGGCTGGAGAACCCGGCCCGTCACCGGGCCGCTGGCGACGCCCTCGTGACGGCCGTGGTGCTGGAGCGGCTGCTGCAACTCGCCCGGGAGTCGGGGGCGCGGACCCTGGCGGACCTCGAGGGGATGACGCGGACAAAGAAGGGGAGACAGGAGACGGGAGACGGGACGGCAACGGCGCTGCCCCGCTAGCCCCCGTTCTCCCGTTCTCCCGTTCTCCGGTCTCCCCCGTTCCCCCGTTTCCCCGTTTCCCCGTTTCCCCGTTTGGTCCATGCCCCTCTCCCACTCCTTCTCCCTCGGTTCCCTCCGCTGCCACCTCCTGGACGGCGGGCTGCAGCGCCTCGATGGCGGCGCCATGTTCGGCGTGGTCCCCAAGCCCCTCTGGTCCAGGCGCATCACTCCCGATGAACGCAACCGCATCCCGCTCGGCATGCGCTGCCTGCTCATCGAGCACCCCGACGGGCTGGTGCTGGTGGACACCGGGCTCGGCAACAAGGAGGACCAGAAGTTCCTCGATATCTACGGGGTGGAGAACGGGGGGGACCCGGGGCCGACTCGCCTGGAGGATGCCCTCCGGGCGGCGGGCCACGCCCCGGCCGAGGTACGCTGGGTCATCAACACCCACCTGCACTTCGACCACGCGGGGGGGAACACGCTGCTGGGCGCGGGCGGAGCCGACGCTCCGCCTGTGCTGGCCTTTCCGAACGCGACATACGTCGTCCAGCGCAACGAGCTCGACTTCGCCCGCCATACCAACGAGCGCACCCGGGCGAGCTACCTGCCGCACAACTTCGAGCCCATCGCTACGGCGGGGGTGTGGCGGCTGCTGGACGGCGACGGCGAGATCCTCCCCGGGATCCTGGCCCGGATGACGCCGGGGCATATTCCCTGGCACCAGAGCATCGTGGTGCGAAGCGGGGGGGAAACGGCGGTCTTCCTGGGCGACGTGATCCCCACGGCGCACCACCTGCCCCTGGCCTGGATCATGGGGTATGACCTGGAGCCCCTCCGGACCCTGGAATCAAAGCGGGCGCTGCTGGCGGAGGCCGTGGCCGGGGGGTGGCGCTTCATCTTTGAGCATGACGCCCACACCGCGATGGGCCGGGTCGTGGCGGAGGGGAAGGGGGCGGGGCTGGTGGAGGTGGTGGCGGGGTAGGCGGTAGGGCGGTAGGGCGGTAGGGCGGTAAGGCGATTGGTGTGAGCTTCGGCCGTCCCGTCGTCCCGTCGTCCCGTCGTCCCGTCGTCCCACCGTTGACCAAACCCCGCTCCGGGGCTAGGTTTACCGCCGGTTTTTGAAGCGGGGGCCAAACACCCCCCACCCCCAGCCCGGCCGTGCCGGTGCGACCGGGTCCCAAGCACAGCGTGGGTCGAGCCGGGCGTCATGCGCGCCTGGCCTGCTGTTGCCGGACATCCAGTGTCGCCTGGGTGTCCGTTTTCTTTTTCGGGAGGAGTGCCGCACTGTCCACCAATGAGCGTGAGCGCCGGGTCCGCATCAATCGGCAGATCCGGATCAGTCCGCTGCGGGTGATCGGCCCCGGGGGCGAACAGCTGGGAGTGTTGCCGGTCGAAGAGGCGCTGGCCGCCGCAGTGGAGCGCGGGCTGGACCTGGTGGAGGTGGCCCCCATGGCGCGTCCCCCCGTGGTCAAGATCATGGACTACGGGAAGTACAAGTTCGAGGAAGCCAAGGCGGCGCGCGCGGCCAAGAAGAAGCAGCACATCATTCACCTGAAGGAAATCAAGGTCCGTCCCGGCATCGAGGAACACGACTTCGAGTTCAAGAGCCGGCACGCCCGCGAGTTCCTGCTGGACGGCAACAAGGTGAAGGTGACCATGATGTACCGCGGCCGGCAGCTGGCCCACGTGGAGCTGGGCAAGGCGGTCCTGGACCGCTTCTTCGGCACCCTGGCGGACATCGGCAAGGTGGAGCAGGAAGCGAAGCTCGAGGGCCGCAACATGGTGATGGTGCTGGCCCCTAAGTAGTCAGGAAGGGCGGCCCTTGTGGCCGCCCGCTAACGGAGAGAGCAATGCCCAAGCAGAAGACCAAGCGTGCGGCGATGAAGCGCTTCACCCGGACCGGCACCGGGAAGCTCAAGCGCCATCACGCGAACCACAGCCATATCCTGACCAAGAAGACCCGCAAGCGGAAGAACCGGCTCAAGAAGGGGGCACTGGTGTCCTCGGCCGACTTCCCGCGCGTCAACCGCCTCCTCCAGGCGTAAGGGAGCCACCATGCCTCGCGTCAAGAGCAACGTCGCTCACCACGCCCGGAAGAAGAAGATCATGCGCGCCGCCAAGGGCGCGCGCGGCGCCCGGAGCAAGCTGTACCGTCCCGCCAAGGAGACGGTGGAGCGGGCCATGCAGTACGCCTACCGCGACCGGCGCAAGAAGAAGGGGGAGTTCCGCACCCTCTGGATCACCCGCATCAACGCGGCGTGCCGGATGCACGGCTTCAGCTACAGCGGCTTCATGGCGGCCCTCAAGAAGGCCGGAGTCGAGGTGAACCGGAAGGTTCTCGCCGACCTCGCCGTCCGCGACATGGACGCCTTCGCGAAGATCGCCGAGGTCGCGAAGGCCGCGGTCTGAGGGCAGCCCGACAGTGATGCACCCGTGGGGTCGCCCGCCGCCGGTGGGTGACCCCGCGTGACTTCCGCTCCCGGTGGATCCCATGGCCGACCACGCTGATCACAGCCAGGAACTCGCCGCCATCGCCGCCCGGCTCCCCGCCCTCGCGGCGCTGGACGGGCCCGCGCTGGAGGCGGAGTACGTCGCCCTCCTGGGCCGCAAGCAGGGGCGGCTCACCGAGTTCCTCAAGACCGTGCTGCCCGGCCTCCCCGCGGACGCCAAGCGCACGGTCGGGGCCCGCGCCAACCAGCTCCGGGGGGAGCTGGAGGCGGCCTTCGCGGCCCGGCGCGCCGCGCTCGCCGAGGCGGCCGATGTCCTCGCCGCGCGCGGCACCGACCTCACGATGCCTGGCCGCGAGCGCTGGCAGGGCGGGGTGCACCCGGTCACCCAGGTGGTCGAGGAGATCGTGGCCATCTTCCGCGGCCTGGGCTTCGCCCGCGCCACCGGGCCCGAAGTCGAGACCGAGTGGTACAACTTCGGCGCGCTCAACTTCCCGCCGGACCACCCGGCGATGGACATGCACGACACGCTGTACCTCGACATTCCCGACCGCCGCGCCGGCGAGGACCGGCGGCGCAACCGCACCTCGGGCATCGAGGAGCCGCACGAGCGGCGCGACCGCGTGGAGCGCCGGATGCGGGACGAGGGCCGCTGGCTGCTCCGCACCCACACCAGCCCGGTGCAGGTCCGCGTCCTGCAGCGGGACCCGCCCCCCATCCGGGTGGTGATTCCGGGCTGGGTCTACCGCAAGGATCCCTTCGATGCCTCCCACGCCCCGGTCTTCGCCCAGATCGAGGGGCTGGTCGTGGATGAAGGGATCTCCTTCGTGGACCTCAAGGCGACGCTGAGCCACTTCGCCCACGAGTTCTTCGGCGCGAAGACCGCCGTGCGCTTTCGCCCCTCCTTCTTTCCCTTCACCGAGCCCTCGGCCGAGATGGACGTGAGCTGCGGGGTCTGCGGCGGCACGGGCTGCCCCGCCTGCAAGGGGACCGGCTGGATGGAAATCCTCGGCGCCGGCATGGTCCACCCGACGGTGCTGGAGAACTGCGGCCTCGACGCCGAGCGGTATACCGGCTTCGCCTTCGGCATGGGGCCGGGCCGGATCGCCATGAACCGGTTTGGCATCTCCGACATCCGGCTGCTCTACGAGAGCGACATGCGGTTCCTGTCGCAGTTCGCCGAGCCCCCCAGCCGCCGAGCCGCCGAGCCGTCCCGATGAATGTCTCCCGCCGCTGGCTCGAGGGGTTCCTCCGCCGCGACCTGGATCCCCAGGACCTCGTTCGCCGGCTGGCCATGCTTGGCGCGCCGGTGGACGCCGTGGAGCCGCTGCACCCCGGGCTCGACCAGATCGTCATCGGGCAGGTGGAGACGGTGGCGCCGCACCCCAACGCCGACCGGCTCCGGGTCTGCATGGTGAACGACGGCCAGGGGGAACTCCGCCACGTGGTCTGCGGCGCCCCCAACGTTGCCGCCGGGATGAAGTACCCCTTCGCCCGGGTGGGCGTCACGCTGCCGGGTGGCATCACCCTGGAGCGCCGGAAGATCCGGGGCGAGCTGTCGGAGGGGATGCTCTGCTCCGCCCGCGAGCTGGGCCTGGGCCAGGAGCACGACGGCATCCTCGAGCTGTCCACCGAGGCGGCGCCAGGCACGCCGCTGCTCGCGGTGCTGCCCATTGCCGACGAGCGCCTCGTGGTGGACGTCACCCCCAATCGCCCCGACCTGCTGGGGCACAAGGGGGTGGCGCGGGAGCTGGCCTGGAGCTTCGGCGGCAGCTTCCGGCTGCCCGAGATTCCGGGTGCTCCCGCCGACGGCCTGGGGACACTGCGCCGGGTGGAGGAGTTCCGCGCCGTGGCGGCGGGCGTCACCGTGGGCACCGATGATCCCGCCGGCTGCCTCCGGTTCACCGCAGTGGTCATCCGCGGCGTGAAGGTCGGCCCCTCGCCCCGGTGGCTGGCGGAGCGGCTGGAGGCGGTGGGCGCGCGCAGCATCAACAACGTGGTGGACGCCACCAACTACGTGATGCTGGAACTCAATCACCCGATGCACGCCTATGACCTGGCCCACCTGCGGGGCCCGGCCGTCGTGGCCCGCCGGGCGCATGCGGGAGAGACCGTCACCACCCTCGACGGCACGGTACGCACCCTGACCGCCGACATGACCGTGATCGCCGACGCGGAGCGGGTGATCGGCGTCGGTGGCGTGATGGGGGCCGAGAATACCGAGGTCTCCGCCGAGACCACCGACCTGGTGGTCGAGTGCGCCTGCTTCGACCCCTCCCGCACCCGGCGGTCCCGCCGGGCGCTCGGGATGTCCACCGATGCCTCCTACCGATTCGAGCGGGGGGTGGACCTGTGGGGGCTGCCGGACGCGCAGCGGCGCTGCGCGGCGCTGATCCTGGCCACCGCCGGCGGCCGCATCGAGGACGCCGTGGACGTCTGGCCGGAGCCGGCTCATCCGCCGCGGGTGTTCCTGCGGACTGCGCGGGTGGCGCAGCTGCTGGGCGCCGCCCTCCCGGTCCCGACGATCGAGAAGTACCTGGTGGCGATCGGCTGCACCGTGCTCAACAAGCCGGACGATGCCCGGCTGGCCGTGGACATCCCCGGCTGGCGCCCCGACCTTCTCACCGAGATTGACCTCATCGAGGAGATCGCGCGGCTGCACGGCTACGACAACTTCCCCACCGACCTCCGTCCCTACCGGGTGGGTCGCCTGGCGGATCAGCCGCTGGACCAGATGATCACCCGGGTACGAAATGGGCTGGTGGCCCAGGGCCTCCACGAGGCGGCCACCATGTCGCTCGGTCCGGCGGACAGCCCCGCGGCGCTCAAGCTGCTCAACCCGCTCTCCAGCGAGGAGGCGTGGCTGCGGGAGGCGCTGCTCCCGAGCCTGGTGCGCGGTGTCGAGACCAACTGGTCCCGTCAGGTGCGAGAGGTCCGGCTGTTCGAGGTCGGGGCGGGGTTCGCGCGAGGCGGGGGGGATGGCCGCCCGGTCGAGACCACGCGGGTGGCGGCGGTGCTGACCGGCGCCCGCGCCCCGGCGCACTGGACCGACGGCGGCACGGCGCCGGACTTCGATCTGTGGGATCTCAAGTCGCTCTTCGAGGCCACGGTTGCTCTGGCCAACCCGTCGGCGGAGGTGCATCTTGATGCGTCGGGGTGGGTTGCGCGTGATGCGGCGGGTCGGGAAATCGGCCATGCCCGCCGGATGACGCTGCCCCCACCCCCCTGGGCGGCCCCGGTGTTCGGGCTGGAGGTGGAGTTGAGCCCGACGCTCCCGGCCCCGGTGCGCTACACTTCGGTTCCTACCACACCCTCGTCGTGGCGTGACCTCAACCTGCTGCTCGGTCCCGGCGTGCCCGCGCGCGAGGTGATCCGGGTGCTGGAGAGTGCCGGTGGCGCCCTGGTCGAAGGGGTGGAGGTCGTGAGCGAGTTCCGGAGCGGGCAGCTCGGTCCCGAGCAGCGCGCGGTGCAGTTCCGGGTCACCTTCCGGGCCCCCGACCGCACCATCCGGGACGAGGAAGTGGACCAGAGCGTCGCCCGCATGCTCAAGGCGGTGGAGAGGCAGCTTGACGCAAAACTACGAACGGCCTGACGCCCATTCCCTGCACGAACTGGGCGACCTGCTCCAGTATGTCGGGGACGAGCTGGCCGCCTGGCGGCGCCGGTCGCTCAAGGCGGAGGCGGAGCTCGCGGAAGCCCGCAACAAGGGGGGCGTGGTCGCGGGGCCGGAGCTGCTGCAGGCGCGCCAGCGGGTGATTGATCTCGAGGTCGAGAACCAGGCGCTCAGGGAACGGATCGATGCCGCTCGGGACAAGCTCCGCCTGCTGGCCACGCGGCTGAGCTTCCTGGAGCAGGAAGCCGACGAGGGAGCCGCATGACGCTGCCCAAGCATGCCGTCCGGGTGACCATCGGCGGGGAGGACTACACCGTCCGCTCCGAGCTGCCGCCCGAGTACACCAAGGAAGTGGCCGCCTACGTGGATGCCGCGCTCCGCCGCATCCGCGACATGCTGCCGCAGGTGGAGACCCACAAGGCGGCGATCCTCGCCGCCCTCGCCATCACCGACGAGCTGTTCCAGGCCCGGCGAGGCGACCGGGAGCACGCCGCCCGGCTCAACGCGATGGCCGACGACCTGGCCCGGTTGCTGCCGCCGGCCAAGCGGGGCCGCCGCGCCACCGGACCGCACGGGATCCCGGGGTAGGGGCGCGCAGCCATCCGGGGGCCGGGACCTGCCTTGGCCCTCCCTCCGGTCCTGAAGCCATCACAGCCAGCCCCCCGGGGCTCGGCTTTGGAGATAGATGATGTCCCCTGTTGCCGTGCCCCTGCTCGAGGGGCTTGCCGCTGGTCTCGTAGTCGCCACCGTCGCCTTCTTCATCTACAGCCGCACCCAGCGGCAGAGCGCCCTCCGCACCCTTGCCTCCGCCCGCGCGGAAGCCCAGGCGCTGGTCGCCGACGCCTCTACCAAGGCCCTTGAAGCCCGCAACCAGATCGTGCTCGAGGGCAAGATGGAGACCCTCAAGCTGCGCGAGGACCTCGACAAGGAGGCCCAGCGCCGCCGCGAGGAATGGGAGCGCTTCGAGCGTCGGGCCGAGGAGCGGGACCGCTCCCTGGAGCGCAAGCTGGAGGAAGTGCGCAAGCAGGAGTCCGGCTTCAGTGCCCGGGAGGGCGCGGTCCAGAAGGCGGAGGCCGACCTGCGGCAGCGGGAAACCGACCTCGAGCGACGGGCGGGCGAGGAGCGGGTGCGGCTGGAGCGGATCGCCGGCCTGACCGGGGAGGAGGCCCGGCGGGAGGTGCTGCAACGGGCGGAGGACGAGGCCCGGGGCCAGGCGCAGGCGCTGGCGCGGGACATCCGGGAGCAGGCGAAGCGCGCCGCCGACAAGGACGCCCGGAAGATCGTGGCGCTGGCGGTGCAGCGCATCGCCGCGGAGCACACCGCCGAGACCACCGTGGCCGCGGTGGCGCTCCCCAGCGACGAGATGAAGGGCCGCATCATCGGGCGAGAGGGACGGAACATCCGCGCCTTCGAGCAGGCCACCGGCGTGGACGTCATCATCGACGACACCCCCGACACGGTGATCATCAGCTGCTTCGACCCGGTGCGCCGCGAGACCGCCCGTCGCGCCCTCGAGGCGCTGATCACCGACGGCCGGATCCACCCCGGCCGGATCGAGGAGCTGGTCGCCAAGTGCGGCAAGGAGCTGCAGGCGGAGCTGGTGGAGCTGGGGGAGAAGGCGGCGTTCGAGACCGGGGTGCACGGGCTGCACCCCGAGCTGGTCAAGCTCATCGGCCGGATGCGCTACCGCACCTCCTACGGCCAGAACATCTACGATCACTCCAAGGAAGTCGCCTGGCTGGCCGGAATGATGGCGGCGGAGCTCAAGCTGGACGTCAACCTGGCCAAACGCGGCGCGCTGCTGCACGACGTCGGCAAGGTGCTGACCCATGAGCACGAGGGCACCCACGTCGAGCTGGGGGTGGAGGTCGCGAAGAAGTACGGCGAGCAGGCGCTGGTGATCAACTGCATCGCCGCCCACCACGACGATGTCCCCCACGAGACCGCCGAATCGGTCCTGGTCCAGGCCGCCGACGCCATCAGCGGCGCCCGTCCCGGCGCCCGCCGCGAGGCCTTCGAGAGCTACGTGAAGCGGCTCACCCGGCTGGAAGAGATCGCGAACAGCTTCCCCGGGGTGGAGAAGTCGAACGTCATCCAGGCCGGCCGCGAAGTGCGCGTCATCGTCACCCCCGACCGGGTGGATGACGGCCAGGCCGTCGGCCTCTCCGACCAGATCGCCCGCCGCATCGAGAACGAACTGCAGTACCCGGGCCAGATCCGGGTCGTCGTCATCCGAGAAACCCGAGCCGTGGATATCGCCCGATGAGTGCACGCATCATTGACGGAGTCGCCCTCGGCAAGACCATCCGCCAGGAGGTGGCCGCCGAAGTCGCCGCGCTCAAGGGCCGGGGGGTCGTTCCCGGCCTCGCCGTGGTGCTGGTGGGCGAGAATCCGGCGTCGAAGGCGTACGTGGGCAGCAAGGAGAAGGCGTGCCTCGAGGCCGGGATGCACTCGGTCAAGGTGCAGCGGCCCGAGACCCTGCCCGAGGCGGACCTGCTCGCCATCGTGGACCAGCTCAACCACGATCCCGCGATCCACGGGATCCTGGTGCAGCTCCCGCTCCCCAAGCACATCAACACCGAGAAGGTGCTGCTGCGGATCAATCCCGCGAAGGACGTGGACGGCTTCCATCCCGTCAACGTCGGCAAGCTGGTGATCGGCGACCCGACCGCACTCCGCCCCTGCACCCCGTGGGGGGTGATCCAGATGCTGCTGCGGAACGGCATCGAGACCAGGGGCGCGAACGCGGTGATCATTGGCCGCAGCACCATCGTCGGGAAGCCGATGGCCAACCTCCTGATCCAGACTGGTCCCGGTGGCGATGCCACCGTCACCGTCTGTCACTCGAAGACGCGCGATCTCCCCGCCGTGGTCCGCGGCGCCGATATCGTCATCGCCGCCATCGGCAAGGCGGAGTTCGTCACCGCCGACATGGTGCGCCCCGGCGCCGTCGTCATCGACGTCGGGATCAACCGGGTGGACGACGCCAGCGTCCCGAAGGGCTACCGGCTGGTGGGCGACGTGGCCTACGGCCCGGTGGCGGAGAAGGCCGCGGCCATCACCCCGGTCCCCGGGGGCGTGGGCCCCATGACCATCGCGATGCTGATGGCGAACACCCTGCAGGCGATGAAGCAGGCCATGTAGGCGCCCAGCCGCCCATGCCCGACCTGTTCTCCACTTCGCCAGAGTCCTCCGACGCCCCCTGGACCCCCACCCTCCTCGCCCGCGCGGCGCGGCGGGTGCTGGAGGGGGGAATCGGCGCGCTCTGGGTGCGGGGCGAGATCTCCGGCCTCAAGGTGTACCAGAGCGGTCACTGGTACTTCACCCTGAAGGACGCCGAGGCCCAGGTGCGCTGCGTCATGTGGCGGCCCCAGGCCTCCCGGGTGAAGACCCAGCCTGCCGAGGGGACCCAGATCTTTGTCCGCGGCCTGCCAACGGTGTGGGAGGAACGGGGGGAGTTCCGGCTCACCGTGAGTGAACTGCTGGTCACCGACCAGGTGGGCCAGCAGCAACTCAACCTGGAGAAGATCCGGCTGGCGCTGGAGAAGGACGGCCTCTTCGAGACGGCGCGGAAGCGCACGCTCCCGGAGCTTCCCGCCCGGATCGCCGTGGTGACCAGCCTCGACGGCGCCGCGCTCCGGGACATCATCACCGTGACCCGGAAGCGCTGGCCCGCGATGGAACTGGTCGTGGTCGGCACCAAGGTGCAGGGCTCGGAAGCGGAGGGGGAGGTGGTGCGCGCGCTCGGGGTGGTGAACCGCCTCCCGGGTGTCGATCTCTGTGTCCTCGCCCGGGGCGGCGGCGCCAAGGAGGATCTCGCCGTGTTCAACACCGAGTCGGTCTGCCGGGCGCTCGCCGCGGTGCGGGTGCCGACCATCTCAGCCATAGGCCACGAGACCGACGTCTCCTTCACCGATCTCGTCGCGGATCTCCGCGCCGCCACCCCCTCCGCGGCCATGGAGCTGGCGGTGCCGGACCGGGCGGACCTCGCCCGTCACACTGCCGCCCTCGCCACCAGGCTGGCGCAGGCGCTCGGCCGGGGAACCCGCCTGGCGCGCGAGCGCCTCGCCCGCACCGGCG
>CAZPER010000006.1:0-76255 GCA_964585655.1 uncultured Gemmatimonadaceae bacterium
ACTTGGCGATCACTTCCTTGCCGGTCCCGCTCTCCCCCTGGATCAGCACGGTGGAGTCGGTGGGCGCCACCTGTTCCGACAGCTTGAGCACGTCCATGAAGCGGCGCGACTTGCCGATGGGCCGGGCCACGCCCGCCTTGTCGCGCCGCTTGATCTCCTGCTTGAGGTGCTTGTTCTCCACCTTCACCGCGCGGAACTCGCAGGCCCGCCGCAGGATGGCGACCAGCTCGTCGTTGGCGAAGGGCTTCTGGATGTAGTAGTAGGCGCCCGCGTTGACCGCGGCGATGGCGGTCTGGAGCGAGGCCTGCGCGGTCATGAGGATGACCGGCGTCATCGGGTCCTGCTCCCGCGCGGCGGTCAGGATGTCGAGGCCGGTGACCTGGGGCATCCGCACGTCGGTGAGCACGAGGTCGGGGGTGCCGTTCTTGATGGCTTCGAGGCCGGCCTTCCCGCCCTGCGCGGTGGTGACCTCGAACCCCTCCTTCTTGAGCAGGATCCGCAGCGTGTCCAGGATGCCGGACTCGTCGTCGATGACCAGCACCGAGGGCTTCTGACTCATGCGGCGTCCTCCGTAATGCGTCGGGCGGGAAAGAAGATCGTAAAGGTAGTACCGCTCCCCGGGCCGGTGTCCACCAGCACCAGGCCCCGGTGGGCCTCCACCGCGCGCTGCACGATGGCCAGGCCCAGGCCGGTGCCGCCGACCCGGCCGGTGACGAAGGGATCGAACAGCCGGTCCCGGAGTTCCTCGGGGATCCCGGGGCCGTTGTCCTTCACCTCGAGGCAGACCGGCTGCTCGATGGTGGAGCCGACGGGCAGGTCGGCGGGGCGGGCGGGCCGGGTGGCCACGCTCACCAGGGTGGGGCCACGCGCCGCCTGCACCGCGTTGAGCAGCAGGTTGGCCACCACCCGGTGCAGCAGGTCTTCGTCGCCGTCGAGCACGATGCGGCTGCCCGTCACCCGGATCTCGATGTCGGGGCGGCAGTCGGGGTGCTCCCGCACCAGGCGGGCGGCGGCGGTCACCACCGCCTGCAGGTCCACCGGGACGAATTCCGTGGCGCGGACCCGGGCGAAGTCGAGGAACTCGGACAGCAGCCGCGACAGCCGGTCGCTCTCGCGCACGATCAGCGAGGCCAGGTACCGGTCGTCCTCATCCCCGTGGGCCGAGCGGGCCAGCTGCTCCACACTGGAGCGGATCGAGGCGAGCGGGTTCCGGATCTCGTGGGCGAGCGAGGCCGAGAGCGCGGCCACCGCCTCCAGCCGTTCGGCGCGGACGTTGAGCTCGTTCAGCTTCTTCAGGTCCGAGATGTCGGTGAAGATGGCGGTGACGGAGGGCCGGCCGTCGGAATCGCGCTCGAAGGTGGTGGTGGAGAGGCCGATCGGAAAGATCCGCCCATCCTCGTGCAGCACCGTTCCCTCGCCGCGGCTCACCTTGCGCCCATGCCGGATGGCGGCCACGATGGCCGCCCACAGCTCCGGGGAGCGCAGCTTGAGCTTGTCCAGCACCGGCATGCCGAGGACGCCGTCGGCCTCGATCTGCAGCAGCCGCTCCGCCATCGGGTTGATGAACGCGAGTCGGCCCGCGTCGTCCACGGTCATGACCCCCGAGCGGATGTTGCGCAGGATGTCATCGGCCTCGAGCCGGACCCGGCGGAGTTCGCTGGCGAGGGACTCGCGCTCCAGGCCGGCCGCGCGGAGCCGCGCGGCCAGCGCGCCGACCAGGATGTACGCCGTCAGGAAGACGCCGATCTGGGCCCAGAAGGCGAGGCCCGGCCGGGTGGGCTCCGGCAGCATGCTGGCGACGAAGTACGCCGCCACGATGGCGAGCGCCACGGCGAACCCGCCGCCGAAAGACATCAGCAGCGCGTAGACCGAGATCACCAGGATGTAGAGCGACGGCACCCCGCTGCTCGGGCCGGCGCCGTACACCAGCACCGTGACCAGCGCGATGTCCGCCGAAGCCTGCAGGGCGTGGAACAGGTCCCCGGGACGGACGCCCGGTCGGAGGAACCAGGAGGCGAAGAGGGTGAGCAGGACCGCGTAGGCGGCGCTCCCCCCCGCCATCCAGCGGATGCCGGGTGTCTCGGCCCAGGCGCCGAGGGCGAGCAGCAGCAGCACGGCCGCCGCGACCAGGCGCCCGCCGAGCACCCACCAGAACAGGGTGCGCGGGTCGGGGAGGGCGCGTTCGGCGGGAACCGGTGTGGGGAGCGTCATGGGCGTCGAAGTGTAAGGTAGCAACGGGGAGCGAGCCCCTGCTACCTTGCCGCATGCGCTGGACCGTCTACCTGTTGCGGTGCGCCGATGGGTCGCTCTACACCGGGATCGCCACCGATCCGGGGCGCCGGGTCCGGGAGCACAACGCGGGGCGGGGCGCCGCCTACACCCGGGCCCGGCGTCCGGTCACGCTGGTGTACCAGGAGGCCGCCCCGGACCGGCCGGCGGCGCTCCGCAGGGAATGGGCCCTCAAGCAGCTCACCCGGGCGGAGAAGGAGACATTCATCATGACTCGTGCGTCCGTTCCCCGCGACGCCGGCGGGGCCCGATTCGCCGGCTTCCGTCCCCGCGCCCTCAGCTTCCTGCGCCAGCTCAAGCGGCACAACACCCGCCCCTGGTTCGAGGCCAACCGCGCGGTGTACGAGAGTGCATTGCGGGAGCCGATGCGGGCCCTGGTCGAGGAGGTGGACGTGGCGCTCGCGACGGTGGCGCCGGAGATCGTCGGCGACCCGCGGCGCTCCATGTTCCGCATTCACCGGGACGTGCGGTTCTCGAAGGACAAGTCCCCCTACAAGACCAACGCCGCCGTCTGGTTCTTCCACGCCGACGCCGGGAAGGGGGTCGGGAGCGAGGCGAACGGCGGCGGCGCCGGCTTCTACTTCCAGCTCGCTCCCGGCGAGTGCTTCCTCGGCGGTGGGATCTGGATGCCGCCCCGCCCGGCGCTGGCCCGGATCCGCGAACGCCTGGCCGAGGACCAGCGCGGCTTCGAGAAAGTGGTGCTGGCCCCCGCCTTCCGCCGCCGCTTCGGCGCGCTGGACGAGGAGACGATGCTCACCCGGCTGCCGCGCGGCGTGGCCGCCGGACACCCGGCGGCGCGGTGGATGCGGTACCAGTCCTTCACCGTTGGGCGGCAACTCACCGAGGCCCAGGCGCTCTCCCCCCGGCTCGCCCCCCTGCTGGCGCGGGACTTCGCCGCACTCACGCCGCTGGTGCGCTGGCTCAACCTCGCCCTCGGGTACCCGGCCCGGGACCGGCGCTACTAGATGCGCGTCCTCGTCTCCCTGGCGCGGGCCCTCCGCCTCCGCTGCCCCAGCTGCGGTGGCGGGCCGCTGTTCGCGTCCTGGCTGCGGATGGTGGACCGCTGTCCCCAGTGCGGGCTCCGCACCGGGCGGGGTGAAGAGGGGTACGTGGTCGGGGCCTACATGTTCAACATCATCGCGGCGGAGCTGATCTGGGGCGCGCTGTTCCTGGCGCTCCTCTGGCGCACCTGGCCGGAGCCGCCCTGGGAACTGCTCACCTGGGGCGGCGGCGCGCTGATGATCGCGATGCCCTTCCTCTGCTACCCCTTCAGCAAGACGGTCTTCCTCGCCTTCGACCTGCTGTTCCGTCCCCCGGCGGACACGGAGCGCGCGGCATGACCGACGGCAAGGTGCGCCTCGACAAGTGGCTCTGGGCAGCGCGGTTCTTCAAGACCCGCGCGCTCGCGGTGGAGGCCATCGAAGGCGGGAAGGTGAACGTGAACGGGGAGCGGGTGAAACGGGCCAAGCTGGTCCAGCCCGGCGACCGGGTGGACATCCGCCTGCCCCCCTACGAGCACCGGGTGGTGGTGCGCGCGGTGGCGGAGCGGCGCGGGCCGGCCGCGGCCGCGGCGCTGTTGTACGAGGAAACCGCGGAGAGCGTGGCGGGACGGGAGCGGGTCGCCTTTCAGCTGAAGGCGGCGCACGTGCTCTTCGTCCCCGAGACCAACGAGCGGCCCACCAAGCGGGACCGGCGGCGGCTGGAGCAGTTCAAGAAGGACACCGGCTGGGAGGGGTAAGGCGCGCCCCTCCCGGACTACGGATCCACGATAACCTGCGCGGTCATCGACGGGTGCGGCTCGCAATGGTAGGCGAACGTCCCGGCCGAGGCGAAGGTGACGGTGAAGTTCGCCCCGGGCTCCAGGGGCGTCGAACCCCAGAGGCCGCCGTCGGCGGTGGTGGTGTGGGCCGGGGTCCCGTCCGGCTCGCAGTTCACCCAGGAGACCTTCCCCCCGACCGGCACGTGCACCGGTGTCGGCACGAACGCGAAACCCTGGATGGCGACGATCACCGAGCCGAACTGTCCCGGGTCGAGACTGGTGTCGCACGAGCCGGCGGCCGGCCCGGTGGCGCTGCGTTCACTGAAGCAGGCGAGGGTGAGCGACACCACGCCCAGCGCCATCACGCCGCCGATCAGTCTGCCCCACATCGAGGGTCTCCTCATTTCACCACCACCGTGCCCTTCATGAAGGGGTGTGGGGTGCAGTGATAGGCGTAGGTGCCCGGCCGGGTAAAGGTGTAGCGCCACACCTGCCCGCTCTCGATCAGCCCGGAATCGAAGCCGTTGTCGTCGGCGGTGACGGTGTGGGCCACCGGGTCCTCGTTCTTCCATTCGATGGTGGTGCCCACCGCGATCTCCAGCACCGGCTGGGCATACTGCAGCCCGACCATCGTGCTCTTGCTCAGGACGCCGGTGACCGGCCCGACCGGCACCAACCCCGGCGCGGCGGCGCCGGGAGTCGCCGGGGCCGTGGCCGGTGGCGCCTTCCGGCCGAAGTAGCGCGCCAGCGTGATCGGGATGGTGAACTCGAAACCGTACCGCACCTGGGAGGCGCCACGGCTGGCGCCCTGCAGGGTGCCGGTGTTGGTGTTGGTGGCATGGAGCGAAAGCGTATGCGGAGTCCCCGGGATCGCCACGGCAAATCCGGCGCTCCACGCCGCCTTCTCCCCCCGGGCGCGGCTCCGGTCAGTGAGGGTGGCGAGGTCGCCGTGGAGCGCCAGGTTGCGGCTCAGCCGGATCGTGGCGCCGCCACCCACCGCGAACTGGGCATCGCCGCCGTCGGTGTAGGGATCCGACAGCCCCCGCCCCACCGCCAGGAGCCGGAGCGGTCCCACCCGCCGCGCCAGCGACACCTCTCCGTCCAGCCCCTCGGCGGCGAGGTTCCACCCGACCTGCGCGCCGACATCCAGCGGGAACCCGGCGGCCTGGGTGAGCGGCTGCACCCGCGCGAAGAACTCCCATTCGTTGGGATAGGCGGGCGCGAGCGTGGAATTGGTCGCGTAGTTGAAGCCGAGCAGCGTGCCCTTGAGGAAGGAGCTGCCCATGAGGAAGGTGGGGAAGTTGCTCACCTTCCGCACCGGCCCCTGGCTGCGCACGAAGCGGTGCAGGAAGTTGAATTGCACCGTCCCGGGCCGCACCACCCAGGTGCCCGAGAGGTTCGGGGTCCGGTCGAGCGCCCCCTGCGCCGCCAGGGGCCCGGCCAGGCCGAGCGACAGTACCACCGCCAACCGACTCACCTGCATTGCGACTCCTCGTCGTTCAGGGTGCGGCTACTCGACCCGGACCTTGCCGTTCAAGCCCTTGTGAATCGTGCACTCGTACTTGTAGTCGCCGGCCTGCGGGAAGGTACGGGTGACGCTGTTCCCGGGCGCGGTATCGGGGATGTTGCCGCCCGGCGGCGCCGGCCCGCCGGCCTCGAAGGTGACGTTGTGCGTAGCGCCGACGAACTGCCAGGTGACACTCTGGCCCGGGGGGATCCGGACGTCATCCGGGGTGAATGTCAGGTTCGCGGTCGAAATCACGACCCCCAGCGAGCTGCCGACCGTCACGGCCGAGGTACCGGTATGGGTGACGCCCCCAGCCGTGAGGGAGACGGTGATGGTGGCGCCACCCGCACTCACCCCGGTCACCGTGCCGGACTGGCTGACCGTGGCCACCGCCGGGTCGCTGCTGGTGAAGGCCGGGGCGGGGAGCCCGCCCATGGCGGCCCCGTACTGGTCGAGCGGGGTCGCGACGATGGCGACCGTCCCCCCCACCGCGACCAGGGGGCTCGCCGGCGCGACAGACAGTGTGGTGTAGACCGGCGGCGCGCCACCCCCCGTGACGGTGACGCTGCCCGTCATGCCGTTGTGCCGGGTGCACTCGTAGGCAAAGCTGCCGGCGACCGGAAAGGTCCGGGTCACCGTCCCGGCGGACTGGTCCGGGATGTTGCCGCCGGGGGGCTGACTGGCGGCGAAGGTCACGTTGTGGGTCCCGTTGCCGAACTGCCAGGTGACGCTCCCCCCCGCCGCGATCGTCACGGCAGCCGGGGAGAAGGTGTTGTTGCCCGTGGTTGTCACGCTGGCGCCACCCGGGACGGGGGCGGTGACGATCACCGTGGCCACCGCGGTGTGGGTGACGCCGGCGCTGGTGATGCTCGCGGTGACGGTCGTGGTTCCAGCCGTCACCGCGGTCACGAGCCCCGAGCCGCCCACCGAGGCGATCCCCGGTGCCTGACTCAGGTAGGTCGGTCCCGGCAGCCCGGACATCGGCACGCCCGCCTGGTCCAGCGGTGTCGCCACCAGCGTCACCGTCCCCCCGACCAGCAGGGTGGTGGTCACCGGCGCGATGCCGACGGAGGTGAAGACCTGCGCCTGTCCCGTCTGGACGATCACCTGCCCGGTCATGTTCGCATGCCGGGTGCACTCGTAGGCGTAGGTTCCCGCGGCAAGGAAGCTCCGGGACACCGCCGCCCCGGGCGCCTGGTCGGGAATGTTGAGGGTCGCCTGCGCCGGGCTGCCGAAGGTGACGTTGTGCACCGCCCCGGAGAACTGCCAGGTGACGCTGTCGCCGACAATCACGGTCACGGTGGATGGCACGAACGTGGTTCCGCTCGTGCCGACGGGATGGGCCGGGCCTCCGGTCGTCGCCGGCAGCACGGTGACCGTGGCGGTGTCACCATGGGTAACGCCATCCACGGTCAGCGCGACGAAGACCCGGGTGTTCCCCAGGCTCTTTCCATTGACCGCCCCGCCGATGACCTCGGCGATGGCCGTGTCCTCGATGGTCCATGCCGGCGCCGGCAGGCCACTGATGGCGGCGCCGTTCTGGTCCCGCGGTGTCGCGGTGAGCTGCAGCGCGCTCCCCATCTCCACCGCAACGCTGTCGGCACCGAGCGCCAGGGTCGTGAACACCGGCGCGGGGGCATCAGGACCGACCGCACCGCCGCCACCACAAGCGGCCAGGGCAAGGGGGACGAGGAACAACGGCAGATGGAAAAACCGGTGGCAGGACATGTCCACTCCGCAGGCGTGAGACGCGATCTCACCAATGTTCATGAAGCAGCATGAAGCCGCGCGAAGTGCAGCCTGAAGCCAACTTCAACTGCCGCCGACAGGGGCAACTGCCGTTCCCGGTCTGACCGGGCTGCCGGTACGCCGGGCGATCCAGCCGTGCGCCGTGCCGCAAGCCCTTGCGGAGCCGATGGTTGCAGGGGAGAAGCGGACGCGGCCGCGCACGGAATCCGTGCGCGGCCGCCGGTCCGCCGCTGTACCGCCGCGAGCGGGGCCTACTGTTTCGCTACAGGGAGCGCCCCGCCAAGCCAGCGCGCGGCATCCTCCACTTCGCCAGGCGCAAGCTCATGCCCCGCTGCACGCCAGTCCAGTTCCACCGCCGCCCCACCCGCCCGGAGAATCGCCGCAAGCCGCTCGGCGTTGGCCACCGGGACGATCGGGTCGTACCGGCCGGAGCCGATGCGCACCGCGGTCCCCGACAGATCGGGGACTGTCTCCGGTTCAAACGGCACCATGGCACGGAGCAGCAGCGCCCGACGGAGCAGGCCGGGCTCCCGCAGCATGAGGCTCGCGGCGATGTTGGCGCCGTTGGAGAAGCCCACCGCCGTGACCCCCTGGAGTGGAAAGGCGTACCGCTCCGCCGCCTCCCGCAGAAACTCCGCGAGCTCAGTGGTCCGCCTGGCCAGGTCCGCCTGGTCGAACACCCCTTCCGCCAGGCGGCGAAAGAAGCGCGGCATTGATCCTTCCAGCACCCGGCCCCGGACCGCGAGCAGGCTGGCCGACGGCGCCAGCGCGCGGCCGAGGGGTAGGAGGCTCTGCTCGTTCCCGCCGGTGCCGTGCAGCAGGAACAGCGTCTCCCCGCTGGTGCCGGGCACATACTGGTGGATAAAGTCGGTCCTCATGCGGCCGGTACCTCCAGCGGAGGCAGGATCGCCTCGATCGCCGCCCGGTTGCCCTCGTACTGCGGCGGCAGCCGCAGCTCGGCGCCCAGACTGGCTTCGGCCTCGTCGGTCAGGAAGCCCGGACCATCGGTGGCAATCTCGAACAACACGCCCCCCGGCTCCCGGAAGTAGATGGACTGGAAGTACTGCCGGTCCACCACCGGTGTCACTCCGAGCGTGCGGCCGAGCAGCTCCCCCCGGAGCCGGAGCTGATCCACGCCATTCGCCGCGCG
The DNA here is from genome assembly GCA_964585655.1 of uncultured Gemmatimonadaceae bacterium. GTDB lineage: Bacteria > Gemmatimonadota > Gemmatimonadetes > Gemmatimonadales > GWC2-71-9 > JADJOM01. The sequence continues at coordinate 8,455 of CAZPER010000006.1, forward strand.
CCACGCCACATGGTGCACGGTGCCCGCTCCCATGGTGCCGGAAGGCCCGGCCGGGTCCCGCAGCAGGTCCACCGCGCTGCCGTCGGGACTCAGCATCCGACGGCTCCCCCCGTCACTGCCACGCTCGGAGAAACCCAGCGCCTCGACCAGCAGGTCCGCGGTGGCATCGGTGCCCCGGAGCGTCAGCGTCGTGCCCGCCAGACCGGTGATCTGGTGTGCCTCCGGCACCGGACTGCCAGGCCACGACTCCCCCCGGGGCGCCGTGCGCTCCACGAGCTCGAGGCCGAGGCCATCGGGATCCGAGAGGCGGAGCGTGGTCTCGCCGAACCGCTCCCGGCGAACCACACCGTTGACGCCGAGGCGGCCCAGCCGATCCTCCCAGTAGCCCGCGCTGCCGGCGGGGATGGCGTAGGAGGTGAGGGTCGCCTGGCCCGCGCCTGGACGGCCGGGCCGGGCATCGGCCCACGGGAAGAAGGTGAGCAGCGTGCCGGGGTGCCCGATCCGGTCCCCGAAGTAGAAGTGGTACGTCCCCGGGTCGTCGAAGTTGACGGTGCGCTTCACGAAGCGCAGCCCGAGGGTGCCGGCATAGAACGCGAGGTTCCGCTGCGGATCCCCGGCGATGGCGGTGATGTGGTGCAGTCCCTGGCTCCTGGTGTTCATCCTGCCCTCCAAATGGTACGACAACAAACGATCACTCCGTGACAACGCACTCAGCGCTGGCTGGCCAGCCCGAGCTTCCTGCACAACTGCCCCAGCTGCCGCTGCTCGGCCGCGGTCAGCGCGCCCAGCAGCGCCGTGACCCGCTCCGCATGGGCCGGGAACGCCCTGGCGATCAGGGCCTCCCCCTTGGACGAGAGCCGGACCAGGTGGGCCCGGCGGTCATCGGGATTCTCCCCCCGGTGGACCAGCCCGCTCCGCTCCAGGTTGTCGATGACCGTGGTGAGGTTGCTGCCGCTCACCAGCAGCTTCTCGCATAACCGAGCCTGCGGCATCGGCCCGAGGTGCCAGAGCGCCTCCAGCACGCCGAACTGGGATTCGGTCACCCCGTGATCCTTCTGGAGCACCGGGTTGAGCCGGGCCGAAAGGGTGTTCACCGCGCGGCGCAGCTTCACGAAGGCGCTGAGCGCCCGCCTGGTGGCCGGATCCCGGGTGACCGTTGTCCGCATCTTTGCTCCATGTCGCATTGTTCGATATCGAACATAATGGGCCCGCGGCGCCCGTCAACCCCCGCCCGGCCGTCCCGCCACGTCGAGCAGCACCGGGGCCGGGATGCCGTGGCCCCCGGGATAGCGCCGGGCGTCGACCCGGGCGCCGGCGGCCTGGAGCGTGGCGGCGTTCTCCTCGATGCTCCCGGGGGTGGCGTACGGGTCCGTGTCTCCGGCAATGATGAGCACGGGAGTCTGGCCGATTGCCTCAGCAAGCTGGGCCGGCGCGACGTCGCGGGGAAGCGGTGCACCCCACAGCACGACCCGGTCCGGTCGGAGCCCTCCCGCGACCAGCCACCGGGTGGCCATGACCGATCCCTGGCTGAATCCGAGCAGCGTCACCCGGGGACGGGCCGGCCTGGCCGAGAGGAGCTGCGCCGCCAGCCGGTCGAGGAAGCGCAGGTGGTCGGTCAGGTCCGCCTCCCGGTGTTCCCGGGTGAGCCAGGTGGCGCCGATGGCGGGTCCATGATGCCCGTCCATCCGGGTCTCCAGGTAGAACCTGGAGAGCGCTTCCGGGGCCACGACCCGCGTGGCGCCATCGTCGAGTGGCGCCAGCCAGCGCAGGAAGCGTGCGGCGAGCTGGGCGTAGCCGTGCAGTCCGATCCACAGCTCCTCGACCGGCCCGGACTCGGGTCCTAGCTGGAAATAGCGCGCGGTGCGGGTGACCTCGAGCAGGTGCGGCTTCATGGCGATGCCATTGAGGGCATGGGCTGGAGCTCCGGATTCATGAGGGCCCGACGGGATCTGCCTGCGGCGTCCGTGAAGGGCGCGAGGGCCTCGCCTTCACGGAAGCCAATCGGGGCACTGGGTATATATAGGCCCCGTCAACCGGGATGGATGGTCCGCATGCGCATCACCCTGCTCCTCGGCCTCGCCGCCGCGCCCGGGCTCGCCGCCCAGGCACCCCCGGCGCCCCGGACGGAGCTGGTCATCAACGCCCCGGCGCTCGCGGCGCAGCTGAGCGATTCGAATCTGGTCCTGGTTCACGTGGACCGGGATCCCCAGGCCTACGCGGATGCCCACCTGCCCGGGGCCCGCTTCCTCCCCCTTCGGGCCATCATCACGGAGCGCGCCGGCATTCCCAACGAGCTGCCTCCCGTCGCGCAACTCGACTCTGTCCTGGAATCGGCGGGAATCTCGAACCACAGCCGGATCGTGATCTACGGTGATCCGCTCGCCGCGGCACGGCTGTTCTTCAGCCTCGACTACCTGGGCCTTGGAGACCGTGCCAGCCTGCTGGACGGCGGCCTCCCGGGGTGGAAAGCCGCCGGACTCCCGGTCACCCACGAGGTGCCCGCGCCGCCGGTGCGGGGGCGGATCGAGCCCAGGATCCAGCCCGGGCTGCTCATCGATGCGGCCGAACTCGCCCGGCGCCTGCGCGATCCGGCGCTGGCGCTGGTGGACGCGCGGCCGCCGGCGGAATGGAGCGGCGCCACCCCCGGAGACGGCGTGCTCCGCCCCGGTCACATCCCCGGCGCGCGGAGCTTCTTCTGGCGCCTCGCCCTCACGCCCGGTGAGCCGGCCTATCTCAAGGACGTCGCGGTCCTCGGAAAGCTGCTGGGCCGGGCCGGCCTCGCCCCGGGACGCGAGGTCATCACCTATTGCCGCACCGGGGTGCAGGCGAGCTACCTGTACTTCGTGGCGCGATACCTGGGCTACCGGCCTCGGATGTACGACGGCTCTTTCATCGAGTGGAGCGAGATGGCGGAGCTGCCGGTCGAACGCTGATCCGGAAGCCACGACGGGGCGGAGCCGAAGCTCCGCCCCGCCACCGTTCCCACTGCCGCCGCACTCAGAACGCCGCGATGATCCCCACCGTGGCCCGGGTGAGTTCCTGTTCGACATCATAGGTGACCTCGCCGCTCATCCGGAGGTTCCGCTGGATCAGGTGGCCGACGCCCCCGGAGATGCTTTCATAGCGCTTCCCGGGCGCGGGGCCGCCGAGCCGGACGTCCATCAGCGGCCGGTTGGCGGTGACCAGGTTGTAGAGCGCGAAGCCGTAGAACCGGCTGTTCGCGGGGCGGATGACGAGTTCACCGAAGCCGCCATTCATGCGGACTTCGGCTTCCCCCGCGGTATAGGTCGGTTCGTCGTCCCGGCGGTGGACGTACTGACCGTTCACCTCGACCGGGCCGAGCACGACCGTCCCGTCCACGCCGAGCATGCGGGTCTTGTTGGTGGCGCCGTTCCCGTGGGACCGGCCGTAGTAGCCGAAGCCGCCGAGCCGGAGCGGCGACGCGATGTCACGGGTGATGTGGAGGAACACGTTCTTGCTGGCATCGGTATCGTAGCGCCGGTCCGCCTGGGCGATCCCGATCCCGCTCCCGTTCAGGACCTCCCCGGTCAGGGTGAAGCCCCCGACATCCGCCATCGCCATGACGCCGCGATCATAGGTCAGGTCGACTGGGACGTCCCCGATCCGGGCGCGGTACACGGCGTAGTCCTCGAACTCGAGGCGCAATTCGCGCTTGAACATCGGATCGGAGACCTGGAACTGGCCGACGGCGACGTCCAGTGGGGCGCCGCCGAGGTCGTTGAAGTGCAGAAAGGCGTCCTCGACGCCGCCGATGTCGCCCCGCTCCACGAGGAAGGTGTAGAAGTAGTACGAGATCTTCCGGGAGATGGCCCCGCCGCTCAGCACCTTGATACCATAGGGGTACTGGAAGTCGGTGGCGACGTTGCCGTTGGCGTAGGCCTGGGCGTACATCTCGAGGCGGATGGCGAGCGGGATGTCTTTCATCAGGGCGAGCAGTTCATCACCCGTGCCGATGGTGTCCATCGGCTCCTCGGCGGCGCTCATCCGGTAGCCGTTGGCGGCGAAGGTGGCGCCGAAGTCGGTGAGCGTCGGGAAGGGGTTGTGGCAGGTCTGGCAGCTGATCTTGTAGCGGCGGGCGAACGCCGGGATGGCGGACGCCGGCCGGGGCAGGATGACGAGGAGGCCGGCCAGGACAAGCAGGCCGCAGAGCAGACGACGCATGGGCATGGGACTCTCTGTAGACAGGTATGTCTCTAGGATAGCAAGGGCGAATGAATCGGTCATGAACCGAGCCTGAGTCCTCCCTCCGACCCCTTGGCGGATCCCGCGGCTCGCCGCACCTTAGGGGATGGCCTGGCTCAACTACCACCACCTGCTCTACTTCTGGACCGTCGCCCGCGAGGGCACCATCGCGCGCGCCACCCAGAAGCTGCACCTGACCCAGCCGACCATCAGCGCCCAGATCCATGCGCTGGAGGAGAGCCTGGGGGAAAAGCTCTTCGTCCGCAGCGGTCGCCGCCTGGTCCTTACGGAGATCGGGCAGATCGTCTATCGCTACGCCGAGGAGATCTTCACCCTCGGGCGCGAGTTGCAGGACGTGCTGGCGGGCCAGCCGAGCGGGCGGCCCCTCCGGCTCACGGTAGGAATTGCAGACCAGGTGCCCAAGCTGCTGGCGCATCGACTGCTCGCGCCGGCCCTGGGGATGGCGGAACCGGTGCACGTCATCTGCCGGGAGGATAAACCGGAGCGGCTATTTGCCGAACTGATGACGCACGCACTGGACCTGGTGCTGACCGATGCCCCGGTGAGCGCCGAGACCAGGGTGCGGGCCTTCAATCACGCGCTCGGCGACACCGGGGTGGCGATCTTCGGTGTGGCGCCGCTGGCGGACAAGTACCGTCGCGGCTTTCCCCGCTCCCTCGACGGCGCGCCCTTCCTGCTTCCGACCGAGGGCACGAGCCTCCGGCGTTCGCTGGAGGAGTGGTTCGACCAGGAGCGGATCCGGCCCGCGGTGGTCGGCGAGTTCAGCGACAGCGCCCTGCTCAAGGTGTTCGGCATGGGCGGGGTGGGATTGTTCGCGGCGCCGACCGCGATCGGCGACGATGTGCGCCGGCAGTACGAGGTCAAGCTCGTGGGCGCGGTGGACGGGGTGCGGGAGACCTTCTATGCCATCACCATCGAGCGTCGCCTCCGGCATCCGGCCGTGATGGCCATCTCCGAAGCGGCGCGCAACCGGCTGTTCGCCTGAATCGGCAGGGTCATCGTGGCCGTCTCTGTTTGCCGGGGGCCGGGCCGGGCAATACATTGAGCATACCGATGGGACACATCAGATAATTCGATTTGCCCGTGCTGTGCCATCCCCCTAGAATCGTCGCCATGCTGCTCCTCGACCTGCTTGCCACCGCGCCCGCCGCGCTGGACCAGGTACCCCCCATGGTGTGGGCGTACACCGCCTTCCTGGGCCTGGTCACCCTGTTCCTCGCGCTCGACCTCGGGGTGTTCCACCGCGAGGCCCACGTCGTGGGCATGCGGGAAGCCATCACCTGGACCGTGATCTGGGTGGTGACCGCCCTGCTGTTCAACGCGCTGGTCTTCTTGCTCTATGAGCGCCACTGGCTTGGGCTGGGCGTGAACGTCCCGCAGCTGGACGGGTCGGTGAAGCCGCTGGTGGGGGGTCTCGAAGCGGCGAAGCTGTTCTTCGTCGGCTACGTGGTCGAGAAGTCGCTCAGCATGGACAACGTGTTCGTGATCGCCATGATCTTCGGATACTTCGGGACCCCGGCCAAGTACCAGCACCGGGTGCTGTTCTGGGGCATCCTCGGGGCGCTGGTCATGCGCGGCGGGATGATTGCCGTGGGGGCGCAGCTGATCCAGAACTTCAGCTGGGTCATCTACCTCTTCGGCGGCTTCCTGATCCTGACCGCCATCAAGATGGCGGTGGTGTCCACCTCGAACATCGATCCGGAGAAGAACGCCCTGATCCGGCTGGTGCGCCGCCTGATGCCGGTGTCCACCACGTACGACGGGCAGCGGTTCTTCACCCGCATCGACGGCCGGCGGGCGGCGACGCCGCTCTTCCTGGCCCTGGTCATGGTGGAGTTCACCGACCTGGTGTTCGCGGTGGACTCGATCCCGGCGATCTTTGCGATCACCGCCGATCCGTTCCTGGTGCTGACGTCAAACGTCTTCGCGATCCTGGGCCTGCGTTCGCTCTACTTCTGCCTGGCCGCGATGATCGACAAGTTCCGCTACCTCAAGCCGGCGCTGGTGGGGGTGCTCGCCTTCGTCGGGGTGAAGATGCTGCTGGTGCATTCGTCCTGGAAGATCGACACGACCGTGTCGCTCGCCGTGGTGCTCACGATTCTCACCACAGGCGTCGTGGCCTCCGTCATCGCAGCCCGGCGGAGCGGCGAGCACCTGGGTGGCGCGACCTGACCGGATCCGCCACCGACCCCGGCCCGGCCGGGCCCCTCTCCGGTCCCTTTCCCACGAACCTTCCCGGCCCGTCCCGTTTGGGGCGGGCCGATTCGTGGGCGGACCCCTCGTGGAGCGCCCCATGATGCACCTGTTCCTCCCCGGCCGGGCCGGCAACGCGACGCACCGGTGACCACCCTCGACCTGCTGCAGGCGAACCTGCTGTCGCCGATCGCGCTGGCCTTTGCCCTGGGCCTGCTGGCCCGGGTGGTCCGCAGCGAGTTCTCCCTGCCCAAGGACGTCTACCTCGGGCTCTCGATCTTCCTGCTCTGGGCCCTGGGCCTGCAAGGCGGCATCGAGCTGCGTCATTCCAGTTTCGCGGCCATCGCCTGGCCCGCGCTCGCCACGGTGGGGCTCGGGGTGCTCACCCCGATCAGCACCTACCTGGTCGTCCGCCGGCTCGGCCGGTTCTCCGTGGCGGACAGCGCGGCCATCGCGGCCCACTACGGCTCTGTCTCCGCCGTCACCTTCATCGCCGCCATCGGCTTCGCGAAGGCCCAGGGGCAGGAGGCCGAAGGGTTCATGCCCACGCTGCTGACGCTGCTGGAGAGCCCCGGCATCGCGGTGGCGCTGGCGCTGGGCGCCTACCACGCCCGACCGGGCGAGCGACCGATGCGGGAGGTGATGCACGAGGTGCTCACCGGTCGCACCATGGTGCTGTTGCTCGGCGGGCTGGTGGTCGGGTTCCTGATCGGGGACCAGCACTGGCAGACCATGGCGCCGTTCTACGAGAGCAAGGGTGCGGTCTTCCGTGGCGTGCTCTGCCTGTTCATGCTGGAGATGGGGATCACGGCGGGTGCACGACTGGGGGACCTGCGAAAGGTGGGCGGGTTCCTGCTCGGCTTCGGCATGCTGATGCCGCTCGCGCACGGGACGCTGGGGGCCTGGGTCGGTCACCTCGCGGGCCTTTCCGTGGGCGGGGCCACCGTCCTCGGCACCATGGCCGCCAGCGCGTCCTATATCGCGGCGCCGCCCGCGGTCCGGCTGACCCTGCCGGACGCGAACCCCACCTACTACCTGACCGCCGCGCTGGTGGTCACCTTCCCTTTCAACCTGCTGATCGGGATCCCGGTGTATTTCCGGGTCGCGACCTGGCTCGGAGGCGTTCCATGACCCCGGTCCCCATGGCTCTCGTCACCATCATTGCCGAGCATGTGCTGCGGGAGCCGCTGACGGCCGACCTCCGCCGCCTCGGGGCCCGGGGGTACAGCATCGGCGAGGTCGAGGGTGAAGGCAGCCGTGGGGTCCACGCCCAGGACTGGCAGGGGAAGAACCTGCGGATCGAGACGATTGTGCCGCCGGAGGGGGCGCGCGCCATCCTGGACCACCTGGCGGACCGCTACTTCGCCGACTACGCGGTGATCGCGTGGAGCACCGTGGTGGAGGTGCGGCGGAGCGGGAAGTTCGGGTGAGGGAGGAGGCAGGGAGCAGGGACCGTGGTCCCTACTCCTCCTCGTCAAGCCGGCGCTCGATCCGCCGGCTATCGTGGCCGAGACCGGCCAGTGCACGCATTCCGCGCAAACCAGGAAGTAGTTGGCTTCCATGGTGGATCCGTGGAATGTGGGTCAGGTCATGCCAGCACCGTCGTGTCGGGGGCCGCCCGGCGCGCCGGGGGCCGGCGGAGCAGCGTGAAGACCGCACGCTCCGCGGCGCGGATCGCGAGCGACGGCTCGTAACGATCCTCCGGGGTCTCGAGCAGCAGGAGACGGATATCCAGCATGGGTCCTCCCTTCTTCCGAAAACGAATCGCCCCACCTGTCGGCCGGCACAGGTGGGGCGATTCCGCCTCGGGGGAGGAGGGAAAGGCTCAACCCGTCGAGGCCACCAGTGCGGCAAGGAAGTACTTCGGCGCATCGGCCCACGCGCGCGCACGCGAGGCCTGGGCCTCCAGGTGCGGTACGCCGATGGGTCGACTGCCGGTGGTCGTGAAGTGGAACATGCCGTCCTCAGATGCTGGAAACGCCAAGCCCCCGTCTTTGGGGGGCGGCAACGATACGAACGACCGTCGCCGCTGTCAATGGTCCGCTGTTACTGTCCCGCCGCCGTGTCCACGGTGAGCATGAATCCGTTCTTCCCGGCCTGCATGTGGATGACGTCGCGGCCGTTCTCATCCCGGACCCGCAGCATGGCGCCGGTCGAGTCCGCCAGCAACCGGACCAGGTTCCGGCCGAACTCGTCGTTCACCTTGATATGGGCCCCGCGCTCGTCGGCCAGGATCCGGACCAGCTCCGCGTTGTCGCCGGTGGCCTCGACCTGCACCCGGCCACCCACCTCCGCCTTCACCGCGAACGGATCCCCCTGACGCAGCTCGGCCTCGGCGTTCCGGGTGACCATCACCGGGCGGGTCAGGCCGGCGGGTTCAAACACGATCTCCCCCAGATCCACCAGGCCCGTGCTGCTCGTCGCGCAACGGAAACCGCGCTCGACATTGATATCCGTGCCACCCTCGGGCTCAAGAATGCAGCCCTCCAGCGCCCGCTCGGCGCCGGGGGAGGTGAGCCGCACAACGGCGTGGACCTGAGGAAGGTCGCCGGAGGCGTCGCGCCGGATATTCACCTGTTGCACCCGGCCGATGGTCTGGCCGTCGAGCAGGAAGTCCATCTCCGCACGGGCGGCCAGTTCGCCAGTCCAGCTGGCGGCATGCTGCACCGCGGTCGCCAGAGCCTCCTTGGTGGCGGCCTTGGCCTGCTGCCCGAGGGTGATCAGCAGCATACCAACGGCAAAGACGCCCAGGGCGCCGAGCCCGATTTTGGTCCAGAGGCTTCGCATGGGTCCTCCTGGTGAAACGCGGATGTCGTGCGGATACGGGCTCCCTACGCCACCCCTCGGGGATGGTTTCATGGTGAGACGGGTCCGGGGCGGTCCCGTTCACGGATCAGGAACTCCCGGGCTGGGCCCGCCTCGGTGAGCACGCTTGCCCGGGACCACGCCGCCCGGGCCGGTTCCAGCTGTCCGGCGCGCCGGAGCAACCGGGCCCGGGTGGCGTGATACCAGGGGGACCGCTCCAGGTCCCCCCGCTGAAACAGTGGCTCCAGCGCGGCCAGCCCCGCCCCCGCCCCATCCCGCTCGGCCACCGCCACAGCGCGGTTGAGCTCCACCACGGGGGAGGGCTCGACTCGAAGCAGCTTGTCATAGGCGGCCACGATCCGGTCCCAGTCGGTGGCATCCCACGCCGGGGCGGAGGCGTGGATGGCGGCAATCTCCGCCTCGAGATGAAAGCGGGTGAGGGTGCCGCCGCCGATCGCCGCCTGCAGATGCTGGAAGCCCCGCTGGATGAGCCGCTGGTCCCAGCGCTGCCGATCCTGATCGGGGAGCAGCGCGAACCCCCCGCCCTCCGCGCGTGCCGGCAGGCGGGCGGCGAGGAAGGCGGTGAGCGCCGCGAGCGCATGCGGCGTCGAGCCGGCGGTGGCGGGATGGGCGGCGAGGGCCTCCGCCAGCCGGTGCGCGTCGGCGATCAGGTCGAGCCGGATCGGATCGTCACCCCGACTGGGCGCGAACCCCTCGTTGAAGATCAGGTAGACGACGTCCAGCGCGGCGGGCAGCGCGGCCGCCAGGGAAGCGTCGTCCCGGCGCAGCGCGACCAGTGCCGGCTCCGCCCGGAGCCTGCGCTTGGCCCGCACCAGCCGCTGCGCCACGGTGGACTCCTCGAGCAGCAGGGCGCGCGCAATCTCCCGGGCGCTCAGCCCCGCCACCACGCTGAGGGCGAGCGGCACCACCACCTCCCGTGGCAGCGGCAGCGCGGCGCAGGTGGTGAGCAGCACCAGCACCTCGTCCGGGACGTCTCCCTCCGCGCCTCCGGCCGGCTCCGCCGCGATCCGGGCCGCCAGGCGCTGCGCGGTGGCCTCGTGGCGCAACCGGTCGAGCGCGCGGTTCCGGGCGGCCTGAAAGAGCCAGGCGGCGGGATCCGCCGGTACGCCGCGAAAGGGCCAGGTGCGGAGCGCGGCGAGCAGTGCCTCCTGGGTCACGTCCTCCGCCAGGTCGAGGCGGTCGGGGCCGAGCCGCGCCACCAGCGTCGCCACCACCCGCGCGTGGCTGTGGCGGAACAGGTTGGCGACCAGCCCCGGGACCTCGACGGCGTCGGGCGTCACCCGATCTCGATCTCCCGCACCTCGATCCAGCCGTTCGCGACATGGGGACAGTCGCGGGCGATGGCGAGGGCGCCATCCAGATCCGGGGCGAGCACCACGAAGTAGCCGCCCACCACGTCCTTGGTCTCGGTGAAGGGCCCGTCCATGAGCCGGCCGGCGGCGTCCTTCCCGACCCGGCGCCCCACACCGTCCCGGAGCTTCACGCCGGCGGAAAGCTTGCCCGCTTCCGCCATCCGCTGGGTCCAGGTGGAGTATTCCGCCACCACCGACTGCATCTCGGCGGGGGAAAGTTCGGCGTACTGGGCGGGATCTTCGTGCAACAGCAGCAGGAACGACGGCATGGTGGCCTCGGGGTCGAGGGGTTTCACGGTCACCGGGGTGGCGCCCGCTCACCCAAGAGACGGGCGAGGGGTGGGCGACTCGACCAGCGGTGCGGCGGCAGGGCGGATCGCCTGCTAGAGCCGGGGAGGCGGCGGCAGGTCCGGGAGACCCATGGCCTGCCGCAGCCGCACAAACCCCGGCTCGCTCCAGAGCGGGGCATACCAGGGAGCGTTGAGCGGGGTGGCGTACAGCATGCCGTCCTTCGCGGCGAGGGCGCGTTCGAGCCAGGCAATCGCCTCCGCATGCGCCCCGATGCCGACGAGCCCGATTGCGACCGTCGCGGGTGAGGCGCGCCCCGCACGGGCCTCCACCTCCAGAGCGCGGACCATGACGATGGCGCGCGGCTTGTCGCCCGCTGCCGCGACCGCGTTGGCCAGGACGCCCCCGAAGGGATTCTGCGGGGCGAGGCGCATCGCCTCCTCCAGCAGGGAGACGGCCTCCCGGGCATTGCCCAGCCAGAGCTGGGCCGAGCCGAGGAAGGCGTGGCCGGTCCAGAGCGCGGGGGCCAGGTCGATGGCGCGCCGGCCGGCGGCGACGGCGGAATCCCGCTGGCCGGCCAGGGCGCGGATGTAGCTCAGCTCTCCGTTGATGATCGGAGCCATCGGATCGAGGGCGCGGGCGCGTTCCATGGCGCGCACTGCCTGCTCGGCGCGGCCGAGACTGGCGTAAAGCTCTCCCTGCCACTGGAAGGTGGAGGGATAGGCGGAGTCGGCGGCCGCCGCCCGGAGGAAGGCCGCCTCCGCGTCCCGCCAGCGCCCGAGGCTCTTGTAGAGCTGGCCGCGCGCGGCATGGGCCTCGGCCAGGGTGCTGTCGAGGGCGAGCGCCCGGTCGGCGGCGCGCTCCACGATGGGCAGCACCGAGTCCACGGGAGTGGGGCCGTAGACTGGGAGGAGGCCGACGGCGTCGGCCAGGCCGGCCCAGGCCCGGGCGAAGCCGGAGTCCCGCGCGATCGCCTGCTGGAAGTAATCCGCCGCCCGGCGCAGGCTCTCCTCACCGCGCTGGCGCCAGTGGAACCGGCCCCGGAGGTAGAGGTCGTAGGCGTCCATGTCTCCGGTCGCGGGCCGCACCGAGGCGCGGCCGGAGTCGAACGCGACTTCCAGTTCCCCGGCGATCGAGCGCCCGATCTCCTCCTGCACCTGGAAGACGTCCTTCACCTCCCGCTCGTAACTCTCCCCCCAGCGGACCAGCCCATCGCGGGCGCTGGTGAGCTGCACGGTCACCCGCACCCGCTGCCCGCCCCGCCGGAGCGAGCCGCTCAGCACGTGCGCCACGCCCAGTTCCCGGGCGACGGTGCGGACGTCGGTGGTCCGGTCCCGCATGGCGAAGGCGGAGGCCGACGCCGCCACCCGGAGCGACGGCACCCGGGAGAGGGCGGTCGTCAGCTCCTCGGTGATGCCGTCGGCGAAGTAGCCGTCGTCGGCGCTGCCGCCACTCAGGGTGAAGGGGAGCACCGCGAGCGAGTTGGGCGGCGCGCCGCCCTCCGAGCCGCCGCGCCCGCGGGTCAGCCACCACCCCGCGCCCAGCGCCACCACCACGACGCCCGCCAGCGCCGGGACCAGCCAGCGCCGGCCGCCGCGCGGGGCAACCGTGGAGAAGGACGTGATGCTGCCGCTCGCCGTGAATACTCCGTCCAGGGCGGCGATGATTTCATCGGCATTGGCGGGGCGGTCCTCCGGGGCCTTGGCCAGGCAGCGATGGACCAGGGCGGCGAGTGAGGGCGGGACCTCGGGGGCCAGGCTCTCCAGCCGTGGCGGGTCCCTCGCCACGATGGCGGTGAGCAGCTCCCGCGGTCCGAGGCCGGCGAAGGGTGCCCGTCCGGCGAGCGCTTCGTAGGCCATCGCGCCGAACGAGTAGAGGTCCGCGCGGTGGTCCACGCCGGGGTCGGCGGCGGCCTGCTCCGGCGCCATGTAGGCCAGGGTGCCGAGCGAAGTGCCGAGGGCGGTGAGCGGGGCCCCGCCCGAGTCGGTGGGGGTGACCGGGCGCTCCTGCCCCGACGCGAGCGCCTTGGCGACCCCGAAGTCGGTGACCATCGCCGCGCCGCCCGAGAGCAGGACGTTGTCCGGCTTGATGTCGCGATGCACCACGCCGCGGGCATGAGCGAAGGCGAGCGCCTGGGCCACGTCGCGGAAGAGCGGCACCGCCTCCCGCGCGGGGATCGCGCCGCGGGCGCCGAGGGCGGCCCGGAGCGATTCCCCCTCGACGTAGGGCATGGTGTAGTAGGGGAGCTGGTCCAGCACCCCCGCCCCGAGCACGGTGACGATGTGGGGGTGCTGCAGCTGGGCGGCGAGCAGCACCTCGCGCTCGAACCGCTCCCGGTTGACGCCGGCGGCCAGGTCCGGGGCGAGCACCTTCACTACGATGCGGCGGCCGAGGCTCCGGTCGAGCGCCAGGAAGACACGCGACATGCCCCCGCCGCCGAGCTCGCGCTCGACGGCGTACTGGTCACCCAACTGCTGCTGCAGGGCGTCGCGAAGGTCCATGGGGTGCCGGGTCAGACGGTGGCGGCAGGCCTAAGGTTGCATCAGAGCTGCCCGTCGAGCCCGAGCTGGTGGTAATAGTGCACCACCTCGTCCTGGTGCTCGAGCAGCCAGTCGATCGTCGGCTCGCGGCGCATCGCCTTGCGGAGCGCCTTGGCGGTGGCCTCACGATGGGTCCGGAACAGGATGGCGTGATCGAAGTCGGGCGCCTCGAGGACCGCCGGATCCAGCCAGACGGCGATGATGATGCCGAGGTCGTCCACCTGGTCCTTCGGGATATCGCCGCTCCGGACCGCGTCCAGTACCCCGTTGGCGATCGCCGCCTGCACCGTCCCCATGAAGATGTTGGTGTAGCGGCTGTCGTCCACCGTCACCTTGCTCACCATGAGGGTGGCCGGCTTCACCTGCACGTCGCTGTTGAGGATGGCGAAGACCCGGGTGTGCCCCTTCACCTGGTCTCCGACGAGGGTGGCCAGGGCGGTGCCGACCGGCCCGTCCAGTTCGCCGATCACGACTTCGGGTTCCGCCGCGGACCAGGCGGGCTCCGCTTCGACGAGGGCCTCGCCGGTGCGGAGAACGATGCGTTGGGACATGCCTGCCCTCGGAGGTTGGGAAGGTGGGAGAATAACGACGGTAACGACGGTCCCGTCGTTACCGTCGCGACCGCCCTTACGGGCTTCTTACTTGAGGCGGGGCCGGGTGCTCCGCGGTGCCGGCTGGCACTCGGGCCAGCTGGTCGGGACCGGGCGCCGGTTGGTGGCGGTGTCCGCGCGGGCCCGCTCCGCCAGGGCGGCCAGGTCCACCCGCTCGCGGGTGACCGTCTCCGGATCCTCCGACGCCATGTAGGCGAGCATCGCGGTCAGGGTCGCGTTGGCGCGGAGGTCGTCCCACACCACCTTGTCATAGGTGTCCCGGTTGGTGTGCCAGGTGTAGGTGCCGTAGTCCCACGACAGGGCGCCGAGGCTGGTCGCGGGGAGACCGTAGCAGGCAAAGGCCGCGTCGTCGCTGCCGCCGCCGGAGGGAAAGCTGGGGCCGCCAAAGGTGATCTGCTTCCGGAACACCTCTGGCAGCCGGGCGAGGTACCCCTCGAAGTGCTGCGCGAGGTCCGGCAGTCCGGCGGCGCCAAGCCGCACAATGCGCCCGGTGCCGTTGTCCTGGTTGAGCAGGACCTGCAACCCCTCGCGGATCTCGGGATGGTCCTCGCTGAAGGCGCGGGACCCGACCAGTCCGTTTTCCTCCGAGGTCCAGTGCCCCACCAGGATGGTGCGCCGCGGGTGGGGCAGCACCTGCTTCAGGAGGCGCATGGCTTCCATCATGACGATCGTCCCGGTGCCGTTGTCGGTGGCGCCGGAGGAGCCATCCCACGAATCGAAGTGGGCGGAGAGCATCACGTATTCGGCCGGCAGCTCGGTCCCCGGAATGGTCGCGATGGTATTGAAGATCGGTTGTTCGGGGAGCAGCTCGGCGTCGAGGTTGAGCCGCAGCTTTGGACCCTGGTTGCGCTCCGTGAGCCGGTAGACCAGGCCGTAGTCCTCGCAGGAGAGCGCCACCGCGGGGGCCCGGGTGTTGTAGGTGTCGAAGATCTCGATCGTCCCCCAGGCGTCCTTGGGCCGGCTGGTGAGGATGCCGGCCACGCCGGCTGCCTCGAGCCGGAGGCCGAGCTCGCCGGTGCCAAGCGCCAGGCTGTAGCCGGTGCCGCGGACGTCGGGGCCGGCCCACTCCCGGCGCACCTGGGCGCGGAGGCTGTCCATCCGCACCTTGGACTCCGGCGTGGCATGCTTCTCCCAGTTCTCCACCGGGCGGCAGGTGGGCTGCGGCGCCGCCACCAGGACCAGCTTGCCCCGGGCCTGCGGCAGCCAGCGGGTGAACGCGGCGCTGTCGGCGAAGCGGGGGAGGATGATCGTCCCGGCGGTGAGGTTCTTCTTCTTTGTCCCCGGACTGAAGCCGAGCATCGTCCCCTCGAGGCTCCGAACCCGCGGGGCGACGAGGTCGATGTGCGAATGTCCTCGGCGCCACCCGCGCCAGGTCCCGGACTTCTCGTTGCGGGCCGCGATGCCCCAGGAGGTGTAGGACCGCACCAGCCAGTCATTCCCGCTTTTCTGCAGGGCAGTCCCGGTGAGCCGCGGGCCGATCGAATCGAACAACACCTGGGCCAGCGGCTCGGTCAGCGAACTGTCCATGCCGAGGGTCCAGATCCGGGCGAGGGCGGGTTCGGTGGCCGGGGATTCCTGCCCGGCCACGGGCAGCGAGACACCAAAGAACAGGCTGAGCAGGAGGACGCGTACGGCCAGGGTCCGCATGAGGGAGGTCCGGAAGAGTGGTGGGTGTGGTGGGACGCGGGCCGGCGCCTGGTGGCGACCCGAGTGAGTTACGCAAGGCAGCGTGCGCTCGTTGAGGCCCGCCCTACCGGCCCTGGATCGTGGCCAGCACGGTCTGGAGGTTCAGGGTCTTCGACTGGGCCTGGATCTGTTCCTGGACCTTCGGGAAAAGGGAGCGGGCCTCCTCCTGGAACCGGGCGAAGAGCGCCTTGAGGTCCGCGGTGCTCAGGCGGCGGCCCTGGGCATAGTACTGCGTCGCCACGTGGCCCAGGGCGTAGGTGGACGCAAAGGTGACCGCGGCGCCGGCCGCCACCCCGGCGGCCCCGCCGACCGCCCCGCCGAAGATCCCCTTGGTGAGCGAGCCCAGCACCCCGCGCACCACGCCCTCCATGACCTGCGCGGCGGCCCCGATGCCGAAGGTCCCCGCGAGGTCCTTCACCTGGTTGGCGTCGAGCTGCTGGCCGTGGCGCTGCCCGATCAGGTACACCAGGCGGAGCTGCAGCGGGATGATGGCCATGGTGGCGAGGCGCTCGGGAAGCAGTTCCAGCGCCGCGGCGAGCATGGACTGGCGGAGGATCATGTCGTCCAGCTCGGGGCCCGGCGGCGTGCCGCTCCCCAGCTCCACCGCGGGCGCGCCGGCCGGCGAGGCTTCCTGCCCCAGCGCCACGCGCAGCTCATCCAGGAAGCGCTGCTCCGCCTCGGAGGGAGGACCGTCGGCGTGGCAGGCGACGAGGGCCGTCTGATAGGCAAGCCGCCGTGCCTGGTCGTCGGAGAGCTGGTGCGCGAGGTCCGCCGGGCGGAGGGTGCCAGCCGCGATGTCGCGCGCGAGCCCGTCGAGGTCGGTAATGCCGGCCGCGTCGGCGACGGCCTTGAGGGCGGTGGCCTCGCGGGGGTCCTGACGTCCGTCGGCGAGGGCGGCGGCGAGGGCGATGGTGACGATGACCTTCTGGTCCAGGTCGTTCATGGTCCGGCTCCGGTGTCGCGATCCGTGGGCGGGCTTGAGGCGTGAACGATAATCCGTCCGGATCATACGGGGAGGAGCCGGCCCCGGGTGCCCTATTCCAGTTCCCCCCGAATCGCGGCGGCCAGCTGGTCCACCAGGCCCCGCAGCTGGCGCATGCTGCGCTCGGCACTGCGCCGGGCGAGCGCCCGCGCGGCCACACCCGCGGGCACCAGCATCCCGAGGCCCACCCCGATCCCCATCGGCGGCGACAGCGCCGAGGCCGCGGTGAGTCCGCTGAGCACGCCGGCAGCAACGGCGCCGAGATAGTACATGTACACCCGGCCGTCCATGCGGAGGTCGGCCCGGATCACGGTGCCGGCGGGTTCGGGGTTGATGGTGAGCGCGAGCATGGAGTAGCCGGAATCCTGCTCCCAGAGCAGGCCGTCGCCAAGCTGCCGCACCGACCCGCTGTCCGGCGCGAGGGTCCGCACCAGGGAAGTGAGCCGGGGATAGTCGTTCGGGGTCACCACCTGGTCGACCGTCTGCCGGTAGTGCAGCGCCGTCATGGGTCCGACGGGCGCGACCGCACGGCTCCCCGTCGCGGGAACCGCCGCCGCCGCGTCGGCCCGAGGCGGAGTCACGCTGGGCGGCGGCGATGTCGGAGAGTTGGTCACGGGATCCTCCGGCGGTGGACGGGCACGCCAGCCAAGGTGCGGCGTGGGGCGCCTTCCGGCAAGCCGGCGCGGCCGTCCGCTATTGCCCCTCGCCGCAGCGGCACACCCCGCACCCCTTGTCGAACACCACCCGCCAGCTCCCGTCCGGCTCCCGGCGCCAGACGGAGTTGAAGGTGGCGGTACGCTCGCCGGCGGGGTTGAACACCGGCCCGCTGCTCAGGGCCAGCGTGCCCGAGGCCAGCACCTCAACGGATTCGGGACGCCAGGAGAATGGAGGCGAGGCCGATTCGAGCAGGGGCCGCCAGCTCACCACCACCGCCTCACGGCCGCGCGCGGGCTGCTCGCCGCCGTAGAAGATCGCCTCGGGCGCGAGGTACTTCGCGAACCCGGCCACGTCCCGCCGCGCGAAGGCCGCGGCGAAGCTGCTTTCGGCCACGAAGACCTCGCGCGCGAGCTCGGCAGTGGACTGCGCGAGCAGCGGGGTGGACAGGCAGGTGAGCAGCAGCGAGAGGGTGGTGACGCGCGACACGGGAGGCTCCGGGTGGGGACGGAGCCCCCTACGGGGCGGGAGTGGCCCGGGTTGCGACCCACCGCCCTACTTCGCCAGCCAGTAGCTGACCTTCACCAGGAAGGTGTTGTCCGCCCGGCGGCGGAAGAGGTGCCGCAGGTCGGCGCCGAAGGACTGGCCCCCCTCGCGGTCGGCCTCATGTTCGCGTCCCTGGCCCCAGACCAGGAACAGGGTCGACCCCGGGCGATACTCCCAGCGGAACACCAGGTTCGAACGGAACTGCTGGAAGTTGAACCCGCCCGGGTCGGCGGTGACACTGCTGTCAGCGTAGGGCTGGTAGCGGTCGGCGTAGCGCGCCGCCCGCGGGTCCTCCAGCTCCCGTACCCGGGTGTAGGTCCCGCGGGTCACGAACGGCGAGGCATAAAGCTGCAGCGTCGCGGTTGGCGTGAAGGTGTAGTCGAGCCGCCAGGTGAGGCTCAGGGTCCGCTGCCTCAGGTGGGCGAACGTGAAAGAAGACACCCCGGTGATGGAGTCGGTGAACGTGCCGTAGTACTGGGTGTCGTTCCGGTCCCAGGAGTAGTTGACGCTCACGCCGCTGTTGAACCGGGACGAGAGCTTGAGCGCGAGTTCGGGGGAGAGCCGCAGCGACTCCGACCGCCCCTGATCCCCGCGCGAATAGTTGATCCAGAGGTACGGCACCAGCCGGCGGCGGCCGTCCCCCTCGATACCGAACCAGGGGGCGAGGTAGGGATCCTGCCGGATGGCCGGCCCGCCCCGGGCGCAACGATCGCAGTAGGTCGCGCCCAGCTGCCCGAGCGTGCCGCCGGCATGCAGCCACCAGCGGTTGTGCAGCTCGACGTGCACGTTGGTGTTGAAGGCCCGCTCGGTCGGGAGCCCGGCGATGCTCCAGTAATCCCAGTTGTTGAAGTTCCACCGCAGCTGGCGGAAGGTCCGGGTGGGATCGCGGAAGGCGAGCTGGGCCCAGCTGGTCCAGGCCTGGCGGTCCGCCTGGCGCAGGAAGCCGATGTCGTTGATCTCGAAGCCGGGGGTCCGCCGCTGGTAGGCGGTCTCGAACCGGAGCCGCCTGCCCCCCACCTTGGCGAAGCGGAGTTCCAGGTTGCTGCCCGAAAGGCTGGTGCGGGTGGAGTCGTAGTCCAGCGCCCCGTCGGGCCGCTGGTAGAGGTGCACCGCGTCCCGCTGAGTCCGCGCAATCGCGGCCGCGCTCCCCTCCACCCGGCTCAGCGCGAACGACCCCGACACCTCCCACCGCTCGGCGAAGCGCCGGCGCCCATCCAGTCCGCCGCTGTAGGCCTCCCGCCGCAGGAACGGGGAGCTCGCTCCATCCAGCGCGCGGTTGACCGCGGTGACCATCATCCCGACGCTGCTGTTGCCCCCGTCACCGTCCTGGTTGGCGCGGAGGACGGCGTAGTTCGTGGCAGGTTCCAGCGTGGTGTCGTGCGCCCCCTCAACCTGCCCGGTGACCGCGTCGAACACTCCAAGGGAGAACCCGCCGGGCAGCCGGCCGGTGAGCTTGGCGGCGCCAAGGATCCGGGTGGTCGGCCGCTCATTCCCCACCTGGTACTGCCCGGCGAGCTGCGGCGCCCGGCCGATCCGCCGGGAGTAGAACAGCCCCTCCCCGGTGCTGCAATCCACCACCACGACACAGTTCACGTTGAAGGTGAAGATCCCCTTCCCCTCCACGAAGAACGGACGCTGCTCGCGGAAGAAGCTCTCCAGGGCGGTGAGGTTGAGCTCGGACGGGTCGGCCTCGACCTGGCCGAAGTCGGGGTTGACCGTGGCGTTGAGCATCAGGTTCGAGGCCAGCCGCAGACGGAGGTCGCCGCCCGCCGTGAACTCCTGGTCCCGCGGGTATCCCTTCGATGCCGGCCCGGAGACGTTCTTGGTCACGAGATAGGGCGCCAACTCGACGTGGCCCGGGCTCGCCAGCTCGCGCAACCCGGCCAGCTCCCCGAACTGGGACACGAACCCCGGCTGCGAGCCCCGGTACAGCGGCCAGGTGACGGTCTCGCCATGGCGCTGGATCACCCGCCAGACCAGGATGCCGAAGGTGCCTTCATCCCGCCTGGCGTAGTGGAGCTGCGACAGCGGGATGCGGTACTCCACCGTCCAGCCCAGCGAGTCCACCCGCGCTTCCGCGTCCCACACCGCATCCCACGCCACGTCCTCATTGCCGTCGTTGTAGATCGCGTAGTCCGCCTTCACGCCGGCGGGATTCACCGCGAACTCGAACCCCGACCGCCGATCGTGCCAGGAGTCGAGCATCAGGATGATCTGGTCCGACTGGGTCTGGTCGTCACGACGGGAGAGCAGGCCGACGATGCTGTCGGGATGGGGATCGAAGGCCCGGA
Source organism: uncultured Gemmatimonadaceae bacterium (assembly GCA_964585655.1). Lineage (GTDB taxonomy): Bacteria > Gemmatimonadota > Gemmatimonadetes > Gemmatimonadales > GWC2-71-9 > JADJOM01. The sequence goes on from CAZPER010000006.1 coordinate 28,648, forward strand.
CCAGGACGTAGAGGTGGTCCGGATCGTAGGCGACCCGGGCCTCGGTCCGGAATCGCGCCTCCGCCCCCTCCGTCGGCCGCGCCTGCAGGAACTGGGTGATCACCATCGCGTCACGCCACACCACGTCGTCGCCCCGGCCGTCAATGACCGGCGGCTCGCTCACCCGGGCGGCGCGCACCGTGGTGGGAGCGACAGCGGGTGGCGCGACCGGCGCAATGGCCTGCGCCTGCACCAGCAGCAATACGCCAAGGAATCCGGACACGGCACCCCTGCCTGAGTGAGTGGATGACTGCCTTTGACATCCCGGCGGCCCGAAGGGTTGCCAGGGACTACGGAAACGGGCGGGGCCGGGGTTCCGGCCAGGGCCACGGGCCCATGCCGTTCCGCCCCGCCAGCCCGCGAATGGCCATCTCGCGCACCTCGGGGTTCTTCGATTCCAGGAGGCGGGTCAGCCGCTCGGTCCGCTCCCCGGAGTGGATGAGCGCCCGGACCATCGCCTTCATCGCGGTCGCGTCGCGCTCCTTGCCGAGCGCGGTCCACAGCGCCGGCGCGGCGGTGGAGTCGCCGATTTCCGCCAGCGCCCAGGCCGCCCTGGTCCGGAGCCGTGTGCTGGAATCGGCCAGCGCATCCACCAGCCCCTTCGGCGCGGTCCGCAGGTCGAGCTGGCCGAGGGCCCAGGCCGCCGTCCCGCGCACCTTCGCGTTCCGGTCACCACCGACGACCTGCCCCAGCGCCGCGGCCGCGGACTCGTCACCCAGGTTGCCGAGAGCCCATGCCGCACTCTCGCGGACGGCGTCATCGGCGTCGCCCCGCGCGGCGGCGGCCAGGGCGGGGACCGAGCCGGGCGCCTCGATGCTGCCGAGCGCCCAGGCACTCATCTCCCGTACCGTGGCGTCCTTGTCGGCCCGGAGCGCGGTTGCGAGGCCCTCCGCGGCGGATCGCTCCCCGAGCGTGCCCAGCGCCCAGGCCGCGGTGCGTCGGACGTTCGGCACCTCATCCTCCCGGAGCACGCGGAGCAGCGCCGGCACCGCACTGGAGGAGTCGAGCCGGCCGATGGCGCCGGCCGCGGTCTCCCGCACCATCGCGGCATCGTCGCCGAGCGCCGAGACCGCCGGACGGAGCGCGCGGCCATCGTTGATCCGGCCCAGCGCCCAGATGGCGTTGGCGCGGACCCCCGCTACCCGGTCCTTTGCGGCACGGAGCAGCGCCTCTACCGCCGGCTCGGCGTCCACCAGCCCGAGGCCCAGGGCGGCGACGGCGCGGAGTGCGGAGTCCGGCGCAGCCAGCCGCTCCCGCAGGCCGCTCACTACCAGCTCTCCCTGCTGGGTGCCGAGCAACCGGATGGCGACCTCCTGCACACAGGGGTCCCCGGTGGCCAGGCTGCCGAGGAGGAAACGCTGCTCCTCGACCGGCAGCGGATCCCGCCAGCGCCGCTCCCGCGACTGCGGCAGTGGCGGCGCGGGGGCGTCGTACCCCCCGCCCCAGCCATTCCCCACCGATCTCGCCGCCATGGCGCAGAGGGCGGGCGGCGCGCCGCGCGCCGCGGCGACCAGCTCCCGGACATCGTCCGGGCCGGCGAGTCCCAGGAATGGCGGCGTCACCATCGCCGCCACGATTCCCGCAGCCACCTTCACGCTTGTCAGGCTTGGCATCACGCACTCCTTGTTCCGGATGGACCGGTTTATTGCTGATTTTTCAGCACCATGCGACAAATGAATGGGCGCCCGGGGACGATGCACCGTCGTCGAGCGCCGTACCGGGAAACCCGGCCTACGGAAATGGGCGCGGCTGGGGCCGGGGCATCGGCCACGGACCAGTCGCGTTGCCGCCGGCCAGCGCCGTGATGGCGATGGCGCGCACCGCGGAGTCAGGGGAGGTCACCAGCTTCTCCAGCGCCGGGACCGAGCGGTCGCCCATCGCGCCGAGCGCCCGGATCAGACCCATCCGTACGTCGGCGTCGGTCTCTTTGCGGTAGGCGGCGTCGAGCGCATCGGTGCTGGCCGGATCGGCGATGGTGTAGAGTGCCCACGCGGCCGAGCGCCGCACCACGCGGTCCTTGTCCTCGAGGGCCCGCACCAGGGGCGCTGGAGCCTGCTCCGGCCGGATGCTGCCCACGGACCAGGCCGCCAGCTCGCGCACCCGGGCGTCGGCATCTCCCAGCGCGCCGAGCAGCGCGGGGAGCGCAGCCGGATCGCCCACGGACCCCGCCGACCAGACCGCCGTGGCGCGGACCGACGCGTCCTTGTCCTGGCCGATGGCGCGGGCAAGCACGGTGCCCGCGGCGGTGCTCCGCCGGGCCCCCGAAAGCGCCCAGGCCGCCATCTCCCGCACCTTGGGATCGGCATCCGTGCCAAGGGCCCCGACCAGCGCCTCTTGCGCCACATCCATGCGTGCGTACCGCGACAACCCCCATGCCGCCACCCGGCGCACTTCGGCGCTGGTGTCGGTGCGGAGCGTCCGGGCCAGCGTCACGGCCCGATCGTCCCCCGGCTCGGCGGCGGAAAGGCCTGACGACGGCGCCGGGCTGGGAGTCGCCTCCGGCAACGGACGAGGAGCGGGCGTGGCCTCCGGTCGCGGGCGGGCGGGGGTCACCGGCGCGATTGGCGTGGCGTCCGGGGCATCGTTCAGCCGACTGACGACGGCCGGCGGCTCCACTCGATCCTGCGCCGCCGCTTCCCGGGGTACCGGCATGACGACGCCCATCAGGAAGGCGAGCGAGGCGAGCGACGCGCTCACCAGGAACCGCTGCATGCCGCTCGGGCCCCGCCGCGCCAGGTCAGGATTCAGGATTGCCAGCATGCGCCCCTCGAATTCACGGCGGTGGGCCAGCGCCAGGGCCACCGCCGGGGTGCGGTGGTCCCGGACGCAGGTCACGATGTCCAGCAGGTGTTCGGCGTAGTCCGCGGGACGGGCGCCGAAGAGAATGGCCAGGTCGTCGCAGGCGCGTTCGCTCTCCGCCCGGAGCTGGCGCGCCGCGGTCCAGACCAGGGGGTGGAACCAGTAGAGCGCGCAGGCGATCCGGCCGAGGGTGTGGCCCAGCAGGTCCCGCCGGGCCGCGTGGCCGAGCTCGTGGATCAGGACGGCGCTCCGCCGCCCGGAACTCCAGGCATCGCTTTCCGCCGGGAGCACGATCGTGACCCGGAACAGGCCGGCGGCGAAGGGCATCTTGACCTCGTCGCTCCGGACCAGCACGGGCGCCTGCTCAAGGCCGAGCCGGTCGGCGATCTCGTACAACGGCACCTGCCACTCCGGGGCATCGAGCGGGCGGGCCCGCCGCACGATCCGCCCCACCGACCAGGCGCCATGGCCGAGCCGGGCGAGGAGGATGAGCGCGACCAGTCCCCAGATGGCCGCAGTGGCCGGGACCGACGGCAGCCATGACTCCGCCGACTGCGACGGGAGCACGAGCCCCGAAACTGCGGGCCCGTTCGATGTGGCGGTCACGGCCGCTCCCGCCCCCTGCTCCGGGCCGCCTACCGGCCCGTCCGTCGCGACGGCGGCCTTCGCCGGCAGCACTCCGACCCGCAGCGGCCCCCACGTCGCGAGGGCGGGCAGCAGCAGCAGGGCGCCGAGGGCCACCAGCCATACGAGGTGGCGGGTGCCGGCGGAGGCGCGCGGCATGGCCCAGGTGGCGGCGAGTGCCAGCAGCAGGAGCAGGGTCAGCTTGAGCAGGAGCACCACCACCGGCACCGCCGGGCCGAGCCACTCGGAGAGGGCCAGGATCGCGTCGCTCATCGGGCCTCCTGCCGTTCGTCGCTGCGGGCGCCGCGGATCTTCTCCCGCAGCTTGCGGATTTCGGCTTCGCTCAGGTCGGCGTCGGACAGGCGCAGGAGCGCGGTCACGGCCTCCTCCGGCGAGCCGGCGAAATAGGTCCGGACCACATGCGCCAAGACATCCTCCCGCGCCTGGTCGGTGGGCTTGGCGGGGAAGTACACGTAGCGCGGGCCGTCCTCCTTGTGGGCGATCAGCTTCTTCTCCCCCAGGATGCGGAGGATGGAGCGGACGGCGGAGTAGGTCGGGGGATCGGGGATGGCGCCGAGGATCTCGGCCACCGTGGATTCGCCGCGGCGGTGCAGGATGTCCATCACCTGCCGCTCCCGTCGACTCAGGTCTTCCGTGGGTGACCGCTTCGGCATGTGATGACTCCTCGACCAGGACCCTGCGCCGGCGCGGACCCTCCGCCCGTTGCGGTGCTGATATTTCAACACCATCTGCCGAAAGTCAAGGGCGGACGGTTTCCGGGCAGGACGGGCCGCGCACACCGGGAGCGGCGTTCCCCCTCCTAGCACCTGGTGCAGCGGGTCACGATGGAGCGGTACTCGAGCGGCGAATTGTCCGCGCTAGGGACCAGGGCCCGCACCCGTTGCCGCTGGGAGAAGATGCCGGGCGGGAGCGCGCGCGTGGTCCACTGCCCCGTGGCGATCCCGGCACCATCGGTCACCGACCGGAAGGGAACCACGGCGGGGGTCACGTAGCCATCATCCCAGATGACTTCCACGCCTGTCGCCGGCGTGCCATTGCCGGTCGTCACCCGGACCGCGACGGTGACGGTGTCCCCGGGATTGAGGTGGGGGAAATCGGCCGTGAAGCCAACGGGGTAGTCCAGCCGCGGGGTGAGGTTGATCGGCGGCGGCTCGTACGCCTGACAACCGGCGCTGAGGGCGAGGCCCAGCATGAGGTAGCGCCGCATGGTGCGTGGCAAGGCTCCTCCCACTCTGGGGGTCCTGCGGCGCGGCGAGGGCGCCGGCTCACTGCACGGGACGGGCCTCCTCCCGACCCTCGGGAGCCGAGGTCTCGTGGGCACCCGACCGCATCCAGGGAAGCACCAGCCCCGTCACCACCCCCAGGACCAGTCCACCACCGGCCACGATCCCCAGGTACGCGAGCGCGCCCCAGATGCCGCGGACAGCGTGCGAGCGCGGGAGCCCGTCGGCGACGGCCCCGAGGCCGGCGGCCAGGGACCAGCCAACCACGCTGGCCACCACCCACCAGCCCACCCGGGAGAATCTGCGGCGCAGGAGCAGCGCCTGCCAGATGCCCACGATCAGCCCGCCCAGCGCCACGGCGAGGTAGAGCGAGTAGGGAACGTCCCGGCCAGCCTGCTGGGCCAGGTCGGCCGCAAGGAAGGGGAGGGCAAGCCCGAGCGCGCAGGACCAGCGCCACGGCGCGGCCGCGCCGAGCAGGTTGCGGACAACCCGCCCCTGCATGAACCCGACGCCTAGCCCCATCCCCAGGCCGACCGGGAACTGCAGGGGCCCGATCCGCAGCGACTCCCCGGCCAGCGCCAGGAATATGACGAGCGGCACCCCGAGGGCCCAGCCGGCCCAGGTGGCGCGAATCCATGGACCGGGCAGTCGAGCATCGCTCGCAGTGGAAGTCATGGCGGCTCCGGTGCGACTAGAGATACTGCTGGAACAGCAGCATGACGACGGTGGTCCCGCCCACCAGCAGCGCGATGGTCCGGCTCTCGGCCGCGTCGTACGCCTCGGGCAGGATCTCGATCAGGACCATGTAGACCATCGCCCCCGCGGCGAAGCCGAGGCCGAATGGGAGCGCCGGACGGACCCGGTCCACCAGCAGGAAGGCCGGCACCGCCATCAGCGGCTGCGGCAGGGAGGAGAATACCGACCAGAACGCGCAGGTCCAGAGCGAGACCCCGCGGGGGCGCATCACGGCGGTGATGGCCAGCCCCTCGGGGATGTTGTGGATGGCGAGTGCCAGGGTGATGGCGAGCCCCAGCGACTCCCCGCCCCCGAAGGACACCCCCACTGCCACCCCCTCGGCGAAGGAGTGCACGGTCATCACCACCAGGAACAGCAGCGCGCGCCGGGCACTGACGCCCGTGAGCTGGCCGATCTCCGGCTCGTGATGTCCCAGCAGCCGCTGGGTGATGAGGATGAAGCCGATCCCCAGGGCCGCGCCCACGAACGTGCGGCTGGGACTGTGATGCACCCCCTCCGCGAGCAGCCCGAGGCTGGCACCGAGCATGAGGCCGGCGGCGGTGGCGTTGGCGACGGCAGCGCCGCGGGAGGAGAGGCGGCGGATGAAGGCGAAGGGCACGGCCCCGAGCCCGGTCGCGAGGGCGGTGACCAGGGCGGCGAGGAAGACGGCCCAGAGGATCGGCAGCCCGAACGCGGAGGTCACCGGCCACCGCCCATGAGCGCCACCACGCCGGCGGCGAGACAGACGACGACCGCGATGGCGGTGCGCCCCGCGAGGCGATAGCTGTGCGGCAGCAACTCGGCGACGATCAGGTAGAGCAGCGCGCCGAACGAGGCGCCGACCAGCCAGGGAAGGAGCGGCGGCAGGGCGAGCACCAGGAAGAGGACCGACACCGCGACCAGTGGCTGGGTGGAGCGGGCGAGCATCGCCATCCCGGCGGCGGCCCGGCCGCGCCAGCCCCGCCCGGAGAGCAGGGCGCCGAGCACCGCGCCTTCGGAGATGTTGTGCACCGCGAAGGTGAGAATGAGGAAGCTCGCGAGCGGCGCCCCGACCCCGGCCGCGGCGCCGATCGCGACGCCCTCCACCGCGGAATGCAGGGCGCTGGCCAGGATCTCGCCGGCGTCGGTGGCCGGGGGCGAGGAGACCCGCGCGGTGTCCAGCCCCGCCGTGGCGGTGCCGCGGCCGGTTGGCGACGCGTCCGTGAGGCGCACGGCCACCAGCCCGAGCAGCGCTCCCAGGAGGGTCGGGGCCGGGGCGATGGCCTGCCCCGCGGCGAGGAGCACGTACCCGATGCCGAGCATGAGGCCGGCGGCGGCGGCGGTGGCCCAGCCGACGGCATGTCGCGCGAACCAGCCCCAGCCGCCCAGCAGCGCGCCCAGCCCCGCCGCCAGGGTGGCGGCGAGGGTGTAGAGGAGGAGGGTGGCGGGTGTCATGGTGTGAGCTCCGGTAAGGTAGCGCGAACGGGCAGGGAGGGCACAGATTGCGCGCATGCAGCAGTCATGGTCGGCTCGCGCCGAGAGCGCGGCCGCGGTCGCGGCACGGGTGCAGTCCGGGATGCGCGTCTTCGTCCACGGGGCGGCAATGACCCCCACGCCGCTCCTCGACGCCCTGGTCGCCCGTACCGAGCTCCGGGGCGTCCGGCTCTATCACCTGCACCTCGAGGGGCCGGTGCCGTTCGCCCGCCCCGGGCTCAGCGAACGCCTCCGCTCCGTGTCGTTCTTTACGGGGGCGGCGCTCCGGCAGCCGATCGCCGACGACGACGCCGACTTCATCCCGGTGTTCCTGTCGGATATCCCGGGCCTCTTCACCACCCGGTCCATTCCCCTGGACGTGGCGCTGGTGCAGCTCTCCCCCCCCGACGCGCACGGCCTGTGCACCCTCGGGACCTCGGTGGACGCCGCCAAGGCGGCGGTCGAGAGCGCCGGACTGGTGCTCGCGGAGATCAACGCCCAGGTGCCGCGCACCCTCGGCAACACCGTCGTCCCGCTCGAGCGGGTCGCCGCCTTCACCCTGACCGACCGCCCGCTGCACCAGCACCCGACGGCGCCCGAAACGGAGATCGAGGCCCGCATCGGCGACCTCGTGGCGTCGCTGGTGGAGGACGGGAGCACGCTCCAGATGGGGATCGGCGGCATTCCCGGGGCGGTGCTGGCCCGGCTGCACGGCAAGCGGGATCTCGGCGTGCATACCGAGATGTTCTCGGACCGGCTGCTGGACCTGATCGAGGCGGGGGCGGTCACGAACCGGCTCAAGGTGGTGCACCCGGGACGGACGGTCACCAGCTTCATCGCGGGGACCCGGCGCCTGTTCGACTACGTGCACGACAATCCGCTGGTGGAGTTCCACCCCGCCGACCGCACCAACGACACCTCCCTCATCCGGCGGAACCCGAGGGTGGTGGCGGTGAACTCGGCGCTGCAGGTGGACCTGACGGGACAGGTCTGCGCCGACTCCCTGGGACACCGGATCTACTCGGGGATCGGCGGACAGATGGATTTCATCCGGGGGGCGGCGCTGTCGCCCGGGGGGAAGCCCATCATTGCGCTGCCGGCGATGGCCGCCGGGGGCACGATCTCCCGCATCGTTCCGGAGCTCTCCCCCGGGGCCGGGGTGGTCACGACCCGCGGCCACGTCCACTGGATCGTCACCGAGTTCGGCGCGGCCTTCCTGCACGGGAAGACGCTGCGCGAGCGGGCCGAGGCGCTGATCGCCATTGCGCACCCGGATGCCCGGGCCGAGCTGCGGCGCGACGCCGCCCGGATCCGCGGGCGGCGCTGACCGCCGCCGGGCCGCCAGAACGGACCGCCCCCGTCCCGGAGCATCCCGGGGCGGGGGCGGTCGGCGTTCGGGGGGCGGGCCCCGGCCGGGCTACTGCACCGCGTTCATCATGTCGAAGATCGGGAGGTACATGGCCACGACCATGCCGCCGACGATGACGCCGAGGATGACGATCATCATCGGCTCCATCAGGGAGAGGAGCGCGCTCACCGCGACGTCCACCTCTTCGTCGTAGAAGTCGGCGATCTTGGAGAGCATCTCGTCCAGGCCGCCGGTCTGCTCGCCGACGGCGATCATCGAGATCACCATCGGGGGGAAGACCTTGGACTTCTCCAGCGGGCCGGCGATGGTCTCGCCGCCGGCGATGGAATTGCGGGACTCCATCACCGCGTCGTGGATGACGCGGTTGCCGGCGGTCTTGGCGGTGATCTCGAGCCCGTCCAGGATCGACACGCCGGAGCTGATCAGGGTGCCGAGGGTCCGGGTGAAGCGGGAGACGGCGGACTTGCGGAGCAGGTCGCCCAGGACCGGGGCATTGAGCAGCATCTGGTCGATCTGCTTGCGGCCGTTGGGCGTCTTGTAGTAGGAGCGAACGGCGTAGATCGCGCCCGCGATGATGAGGATCAGCGCCCACCAGTAGTTGATCAGGAAGTCCGACATCGCGATCACGATGCGGGTGGGGAGCGGCAGCTCCATCCCGACGCTGGCGAACATCTTCTGGAAGGTCGGGATGACGAAGATCAGCAGCACCGCCACCGCGATGGCGGCGACCGACATGATGACGCCCGGGTAGACCATGGCGCCCTTCACCTTGCGGATGAGGGCGTCGCTCTTTTCCAGGAAGGTGGCCAGCCGCAGCAGGATGGTGTCCAGGATGCCGCCGGCCTCGCCGGCGGCGACCATGTTCACGTACAGCTCGGTGAACGCCTTGGGGTGCTTGCTGAAGGCGTCGGCGAGGGTGTGCCCGCTCTCGACGTCGAACACCACCTGCTTGGTGACCTCCGCCAGCGAGGGGTTCTCGGTCTGGCGGGCCAGGATGTCCAGCGACTGCACCAGCGGCAGGCCCGAGTTGATCATCGTGGCGAACTGCCGGGTGAAGATGACGATGTCGCGGGTGCGGATGCCCTTCTTGCCGAAGCTGAAGGAGATCTGCTTCGGCTGCTCCCGGACGTTCACCACGATCATCTTCTGCTGCTTGATGTGCTTCAGGACGTCGTCCCGGCTGGGCACGTCCAGCGTGCCCTTCATGATCTGGCCCGAGGCGGCGTTCCGCGCGGTGTACTCGAAGACTGGCATCCGGGTCTCCTGGTCGGCTTAGCGGCGTCCCGCCGGCTTGGCGGGGCCCTTGTGAACCTCGCCCATCTCCTGCTCCTCGAGCGGGGTCTCCCCGCACATGCGCATCAGCTCGTTGGGGTCGCCGGAGGCCCGCAGGCATTCCTCCAGCGTCACCTCGCGGCTCATGTAGAGCTGGAAGAGCGAATCGTTCATGGTCTGCATGCCGTGCTTCTTGCCGGACTGCAGGGCGGAGTAGATCTGGTGCACCTTGTCGTCCCGGATCAGCGCCCGGATGGCGGGGGTGCAGACCATGATCTCGCAGGCCATGGCCCGGCCCCGGCCCTTGGCCTTCTGCAGCAGCGTCTGGGTCACCACCCCCTCCAGCACGAAGGCGAGCTGGGCCCGCACCTGCTGCTGCTGGTTGGACGGGAAGACGTCGATCATCCGGTTGATCGACTCCGCCGCGGAATTGGTGTGCAGCGTGGCGAGCGCCAGGTGGCCCGTCTCGGCGATGGTGAGGCAGGCGGACATGGTCTCGAGGTCGCGCAACTCGCCCACCAGGATGACGTCGGGGTCCTCGCGCAGGGCGTACTTGAGCGCGCTGGCGAAGCTCTTGGTGTCGGTCCCGACCTCGCGCTGGTTGATGATGCACTGCTGGTGCCGGTGGATGAACTCGATCGGGTCTTCCACCGTGATGATGTGGCCCTTGCGTTCCTTGTTGATCTTGTCGAGCACCGCGGCCAGGGTGGTGGACTTGCCCGAGCCGGTGGGGCCGGTCACCAGGATGAGCCCGCGGGGCCGCTCCGCCAGCTTGGCCATGACCGGGGGGAGGCCCAGGTCCTGGAAGGTGCGGACGTTGAACGGGATCATCCGGACCACCATGGCCACGCAGCCCCGCTGCTTGAAGACGTTGCCGCGGAACCGGGCCAGGTTCTGGATGCCGAACGAAAAGTCGAGCTCGTCCTCGGTCTCGAAGCGCTTCTTCTGGTTCTCGGTGAGCACCGAGTAGGCGAGGGCCAGGGTGTCCTTGGGCGTGAGCACGTCCGCCGCGGAGGCATTGGTGATGTCGCCGTCGATGCGGAGCTTGGCGCGTTCCCCGGCCGTGATGTGCAGGTCGGAGGCGTCCTTCTCGATCATCTCCTCGAGCAGGGCGCGCAGGTTGATCGTCATCCAGCGGTCTCCTTGATGACCTCTTCGAGGCTGGTCACGCCCTTTTCGATCTTCTTCATGCCGTCCATGCGGAGGGTCAGCATGCCGTCCGAGACGGCCTGGTCCCGAAGCTCCGCGACCGAGCCCCCCCGGAGGATCAGCCGGCGGAGTTCGGGTGTCATGGCCATGACTTCGTAGATGCCGGCGCGGCCCTTGTACCCGGTCCCTCCGCAAGTGTCGCACCCGCGCCCCTTCATGAAGGGGATCTCCTTGTACTGCTCGGGGTTACCCCCCAGCGCCTTGAGCTCCACGTCGGAGTAGGTATGAGGCGCCTTGCAGTCCTTGCAGATACGTCGCACGAGTCGCTGGGCCACCACCAGGTTGACCGCCGAGGCCACGTTGAAGGCCTCGATACCCATGTCGATCATGCGGGTGATGGTCGAGGGGGCGTCATTGGTGTGCAGGGTGGAGAGCACCAGGTGGCCGGTGAGGGCGGCCTTGATGGCGATGCCGCCGGTCTCGAGGTCCCGGATCTCGCCGATCATGATGATGTTGGGATCCTGCCGCAGGAACGCCTTGAGCGCCGCCGCGAAGGTCAGCCCGATCTCGTTCCGGACCAGGACCTGGTTGATCCCCATCAGGTTGTACTCGACCGGGTCCTCCGCCGTCATGATGTTGGTCTCGATCGTGTTGACCCGGGACAGGGCGGAGTAGAGCGTGGTGGTCTTCCCCGACCCGGTCGGCCCGGTCACGAGCACCATGCCGTAGGGGTTCAGGATGTTCCGCATCAGGTCGTCTTCGGCCTTCTGCTCGAACCCGAACTTGGACAGGTCCAGCGTCAGGTTGCCCTTGTCCAGGATCCGCATCACGATCTTCTCGCCGTAGATCACCGGCAGGGTCGAGACCCGGAAATCGATGACCCGGCTCCCCATCTTGAGCTTGAGCCGGCCGTCCTGCGGCACCCGCCGCTCGGCGATGTTGAGCTGGGAGAGGATCTTGATGCGGGAGGTGAGCGCGGCCTTCATCTTGACCGGCGGCTTCATGACCTCGAGCAGGGCGCCGTCGATCCGGTACCGCACCCGGATCTCGTGCTCGAACGGCTCGATGTGGATGTCGGAGGCGCCCCGCTTCACCGCGTCGGTGAGCAGGCCGTTGATCAGCTTCACCACCGGCGCGTCGTTGATCTGCGCCTGGCTCGCCGCCTCGTCCTCGTGCTCCTCCACCACCTCCACGTCGCTCTCGCCCAGCTCCTCCATGTCCTTGAGCAGGGTCTGGAGCTGCTGATCGGAGGACTCGTAGTGCTTCTCGATCAGGTTGCGGAGGGTGTACTCCCCGGCGATCACCGGGAAGAGGTCGTAGCGGGTGATGAACTTGAGGTCGTCGAGGACCCCGGTCTGGGTCGGGTCGGCCATCGCGATCGTCAGCGTGCGGCCCTCCCGCTTGAGCGGGAGCACCACGTGCTTGAGCGCGAAGTCCGCCGGAATCAGCTTGACCATCTTGGGATCGACTTCAAACCGCGTGAGATCCACCGCCGGCATCCGGTACTGCCGGGCCAGCACCTTGGTGATCTCCAGCTCCTGGACCAGTCCCAGCTTGACCAGGACGTAACCCAGGCGGTGGCCCGAAGACTTCTGCTCCGCGAGGGCCGACCCGAGCTGATCCCGGGTGATGAGCCCCTCGCGAATAAGAATGTCGCCAAGCCGGTCGTTTCCTCCGGCCGCTGCTGTTGCCATCGCCCCGCTGATGCTGGATTGTGAAGTGTGACAACGGTTTACGCCTATTCATCCAAGCTAGGCTGTCGGGGTGGGGTGTCAAGCGGCAGGCGGGCTCGACGGCTTCGCGAGGGGAGCCAGTCCCGGCTCAGGTGCCAACCCGCACGCGGGCCCGGATTCGGGCCAGGGTCGCCGGGCCGATCCCCGGCACCCGGACCAGGCTGTCCACCGCGGTGAAGGGGCCATGCCGTGCCCGGTGGGCCACGATCTGCTGCGCCATGTACGGGCCCACGAACGGGAGCTCCTCCAGCTCGGCTGCCGTGGCGGTGTTGAGGTCGAGCGGCTCGGTGGTTCGGGGGGGGGCCGGTTCGCTGGCGCTCCCGCCAGCCGCAGGGGCTACCGGGGCCGCAGGTGCCACGGCGGGCGAACCGTCGGACGGCGGGACCGGCTTCCCCGAGAATGCCGCGTGCGGCCCGATGGCGGCAAGCAGCCCCGGCCCGATCCCCGGCACCCGGTCCAGACCGGCCAGGGCGCCGAACGGGCCCCGCGCCTCCCGGTCGGCCACGATCCTCCGGGCGAGCCCCACCCCCACCCGCGGCAGCCGGGCGATCTCCGCCGCCCCCGCCCGATCCAGGTCGATGGTCTCCCCGGCTCCGAGGGGCCGACTGTGGGTCAGGCTCGAGTCCCGGTGCGCGGCGGGCGCCCCCGCCGGCCCCGCGCCAAGGAGCCGCACCTCCCCGGGTGGCGCGCCGGGAACGGCGAGCCAGCTCCGCACCCCCTGCCCCAGCACGGCGAGCCCCAGGAGCAGCAGGACGGCGCGGCGTTCGGGAGACATGCCCACACCCTAGCAGGGAGGGGCTCGGGGCGAGGCACCAGCGGACGCAGCGCGGGGTGCCGAAACGAGCGAACGGGCGGCCCTCGTGGCCGCCTACCCCCCGAACCGCCGCTGGAGAATCAGCCGCAGCATCCGGAGCGCGGTCTTCGCCAGCTGGGGATACCCGGTGGAGTGCTTCGACACGCCGGCGATGCGCGGGTAGTAGCTCACCGGGATCTCGATCACCCGGCGGTGCAGCCGCAGCACCTCCACCATCACCTCCGGCGCGAACTCGGGTCCGATCCCGGTGAGCCGGGGCCGGATCTTCTCATACACGTCGCGCCAGATGGCGCGGTAGGTGCACCCGACATCGGTGAAGCGGGTGTAGTTCCGCACCCAGAGGAACTGGATCAGCTTCCCCACCGCCACGTTGGCCCAGCGCACCGGCCCCTGCATGTTGGTCCCCTGCTCCACCATCTGCCGGGTGGTGCGGGTGCCCATGACCAGGTCGGCGTCCTTCATGTACTCGAGCAGCTTGCCCAGGTCCTTGGCGCGGAAGGAGTGGTCGGCCTCGGTGAGGACCAGGATATCTCCCGACGCCTTGGATAGCCCGAAGCGCAACGCATCCCCGTAGCCGCGCAGCGCCGTGGAGTGCACCGTGGCGCCTTCCGCCCGGGCGATCTCCGCCGTGCCGTCGGTCGAGTTGTTGTCGGCCACCACGACCTCGTCCACGTGGGGTCGGAAGTCCCGCACCACGGTGCCGATGGACCCCGCCTCGTTCCACGCCGGGATGATCACGCTCACCTTGTAGCGCCGGAACTCGCGGCTCCGCACCAGGTAATTGGCGTAGTTCTGGTCCTCGACGGTGTTGATGTTGTAGTAGTCGCCCTCGAGGGGAAAGGCGCGGACCGGCCGCCCTTCCCGGACCAGGGTGTGAATCGCGTCGGTCAGCTCCACCCGCCCGCTCCGGGCGCTGGGCGGGGTGCGATCGATGGCGTCGAAGATCGAGGGCCGGAAGACGTAGGTGCCGCAGCCGAGCCAGGGCTCGGCGATGGCCTCGGGCTTCTCCTCGAGGCTGGTGATGAGCCCGTCCCGGATGGTGAGGGCGTAGTTCTTCCGGATGCGGGTGAGGTCCTCGGTCCGCAGCACCGCGCAGCCGGCTTCCCACGGCTCGGCCAGGGGGAGCAGCCGTTCGTGGTTCGACTCGATGTACAGCTCGTCCCCGAGGATGGTGACGAAGGGCTCGGCCAGGTGCGGCCGGGCGAGGTAGAGCCCGCGGGCCAGCCCGATCTTCGGGTCGGGGACATCCACGTAGCGCACGGTGACGCCATGGGCGCTCCCGTCCCCGAGGCAGGCGCGCACTTGCTGGGCCATGTGGCCGACGATCACGATGAGGTCGCGGATGCCGAGGCGGTCCCGCAGGGTCTCGAGGTTGCGGACCAGGAGCGGCTTGCCGGCGACCTCGAGCAGGACCTTGGGGGTGTGGACGGTGCGCGGGTAGGCCCGCACCCCCTGGCCGGCCGCGGTGAGGACGCCGAGTCGGATGGGGGACTCGGTCACGGCGTGTGGCGGCGCACCAGGGCCATGCCCACGTCGCCCACCACCTGGAGGCTCCCGGCGCGCACCTTGTCGAGGGAGTCGGCTGGGGTGTGCCAGTAGCTGTTGCCCGGGCCGTAGCTGAAGTCCACGACGTCGATGGCCCGGATGCCCACCTTCTGCAGCTCGACGTGATCATCGATCAGGGTGGGTCCCTGCCCGGGGGCGTTCACGAACACCGACGCATGGCCGATCTCCTTCGCCACGGTCCACACCAGGTCCACCACTTCCGGCGCGCCCAGCACCGATTGCCCCTCGGGGAGGAGCTTGAGGTCGGCGTCGCCGACGAGATCGAACAGGACGGCGTAGAGCGGCTTGGGGCCGTCGGGCTGGTGCTTCGCGTAGTAGCGGGAGCCGATGAGGACGTCGCCGGCCTCGGTATGGAAGTTGGCGTAGTCCTCGCCATCCACGAACAGCAGATCCACCCCGACGGCGGGGGGGGCCAGCTTGAGTGCGTCGGCCATGCCGAGGAGCACGGCCACCCCGGAGGCGCCGTCGTTGGCGCCGGGCACGGGCGTCTGCGGCCCCTTGTAGTCGGGATTGTCCGACAGCGGCCGGGTATCCCAGTGGGCCAGGAAGAGGATCCGCTCCCGCGCCCCGAGGTTGAAGCGGGCGAGGAGGTTCCGCATGGGAAGGGTGTCGCCCTTCCCGGTGACATGATCCCAGGCCTGGACCACGACCGAATCGGCACGGGTGCGCAGCAGCGAGTCGAGCCAGGCCGCGGTGGCGGCATGGGCCGGGGTCCCGGGAATGCGGTACCCGAAGCCGACCTGCCGTTCGAGGTAGGTGAAGGCGACGTTGCCGTTGAACTCTCGTTCGGGCGGGGCGGCGTCCCCACAGGCGGCGAGGAGGAGCAGGAGACCGGGGAGGTAGCGGCGCATGGGGGAGGAAGATCGGGGGGAGGGGGGAGATGGGGGAAGGGGGCGACGGGAGACGATGCGATGCTGCCGTGTTGTCGCGTCGGAGGGCGGCCGCACCGGAAAGGAAGAATCGCTGAGCGGCGCGCCCTCCGCCGCTCCCCCCCAGCAGCATCGCCCCTCACCCACGGCCCCTCCCGCACCTACCGCCTTGACCGCCCGATCCCCGCCCTATCGATAGTCCCCCGCATAGAGCGACAACTGGAAGCTCGCCGACACGGTCATCTGGGAGAAGGCGCGGTTGACGTGCTTGGCCTCGGTCAAGGCGTAACTGAACTGGAGCCCGCCGGACATGATGCGGCCAAGGTCGGTGTCCAGGGTGGCGCGGAGCTCACGGCGCCGGTTGTCGGAGACGACGCCGCACGCCGCCTGCGAGCGGAGCTGGAGGCAGCTGGTGCTCTTGGAGAGAATGCCGGTCAGCTGGGAGCGGATGATGCGCCGGGTGCGGCTCAGCGACCGCGGCAGGGCGATCGCGTGGTTCACGCCGGCGGTGATGTCGTCCTGCTCCACCCGGGTCGTGTTCCCGCCGGAGAGGTCCCGCTGGTTCAGCATGGACCAGCTGCCGCTCACCACGATGCCGTTGGAGAAGGTGAGCTGCAGGTCCGGGGTCAGGCTGGAGCGCCGTTGCCGGCTCACCGCCGTGCCGCCGCCGGTCGATGGGGTCAGGGTGGAGCCGGTGGCGCTGCGGAAGGTCGCGCCGAGGCCGATGAGCGAGACGGGAAAGCCGCGGATCGGACGCAGGAGCCGGACGTTGCCCCGGGGCCACTCCCGCTGGTGCGACTCCGACGTGAGGAAGGTCGCGCCGGAACGCTGAAACCGATTGGTCCGGAGCCGGCTGTACCCGAGCTGGAACGACAGCCCGAAGGGCAGGTCGGCGCCCGACTGGAAGGTGGTACTCCGCACTTCCGAGGCCCCCAGGGCGGTGTCCCCCTGGGCCCGGAGGAAACGATCGAGTCCGCCCAGGGCGAGCTGGAAGCCGAGGCTCGGATCGAAGGCCGCGAGGTCAAAGGTGGCGTTGCGGGTAAGGCGGTCGCTGATGTCGAGTGGCCGCAATCGCCGGAGCCCCTGCCCGAGGCGGCTGGAATCCCCGGCGAGCCGCGCGACCAGGCGGCCGACCTCGAAGGCGGCACCCACCTCCCGAAGCCGCGAGTTGTTGAGCGTCTGGGGAAGGATGAACGCCCCGGCGGTGTCCCCATCCTCCCGGATCGGCTGCCGGCTGGTGAGGCTCCGGGAGAGGACAAAGTTGCTGGTCGTCAGGTAGCGGGGACGAAACCAGCTCGTGAGTCGCGGCGCGAGGGTGAGCGAGGTCGAGAGCTGGCGGTCCCGTTCCACGCCGACGTCCATGCCGAACAGGCTGCGCCGGGCCTGGCCGGCCACCCGCCCGAGGCTGGTCGAGTCGGGGTAGCGGCGCAGGTCGCGGGTGCTGGCCAGGTCGCCGCGCAGGTTGAGCATGCCGAACGGCTGCCAGCCGAGGCCGGCCGAGTTGCGCCAGGTGTGGAGCAGCGACACCGAGGGAAGCACCGCGCTGTCGAGCGCCCGGCGGACCGGCACCGCGTACGCGAAGAGATCACCCTCGTTCCGCACCAGCCCGGTGTTGAGACGCACCGAAGCGGGGACGAGGCTGAGCAGCGGCCGGGCCAGCGCCTTGCCGCCTTCACTCTCCCGCAGGAAGGTCGGCAGCTTCGCGACCAGCCCGGAGAGGTCGAGCGTCGGCCCTCGGGGCCGGGATTGCAGTTGGTAGGTTGCCTGGAGATTCCGGCTGGCGGCGCTCGCTTCCGAGAGCTCGGTGGTGCTGCGGGAATCGGAGAAGCTGCCGCTGACGCTGAGGGGATCCACCAGTCCCCGGAGCAGCCAGGAGGCCCCGCGCCGGGTGCGGCGGATGCTGAAGCTGTAGTTGACCGACCAGCTCTCGGGGGTGCGCAGCCGGGCGAGATCGCGACCTTCGATATCGCTGCCGGTGAGCAGTTCGGGTGTCACCGTGGACCGGGCGTAACTGACCTGGACCGGGACCGCGAGGCCGAGCGCGGCCGGCAGGAAGCGCTCCACCCGGACGCTGCTCGCGAGCCGGAGGGTACCCGTCGTCCGATAGGAGGGGTCCTGCCCGATCTGCTGGAAGTGGCCGTCCTGACGGACGTACCCCGCGCTCAGCTCGGCCACATCCGACGCCACCAGCCGCCCCTCCAGGGCCAGCGCCGACCCGACCCGGGCGATCGGCTCCGCGACCCGGATGTCGTCCACCCAGACCTCGGCGCTGTCGGTGGCGTCGCCGGCCGCGCGGCGGAAGATGCCGGCCGCGACCTCCTGGACCTCCGAGAGGTTGGGGGGATTCACCGCCGGATCCTCGACGTGCGCGAGGTACGGCCCGTCGCACAGGACGTACGCCACCGAGACGGTGTCGCCCCCGCACGCGACCCGTGCGGCGCTGTCCGCCGGGAGGCCCTGCAGCCGGCGGGACTCGATCTGGGCCCGTAGCGCGCGCCATTTGTCGAGGCTCACCCGGATCTCCGGCTCCCAGGTGACGGTGGAGGCATTGGCCAGGAACTGGTAGAAGTTCCGGCTGTCGCTGCCCACGCGCACGTACACCTCGAAATCCCGGCTGTCCCACCCCGGTCCACGACCGCGGGCCCAGGCGCGCAGTTCACGGTAGCGGAGCAGGTTCTGCGGCCCGCTGGGAAACCGGAAGTACGCCTCGGCTCGCTGCCCGGGCTGGATGCCGCGGGCGATGACCCGCAACGAACGCTCGTTGACCTGGCTGCCGAACTCCCCCTGGCTGCCCCCCTTCTTGTCCAGCCCGCCGCGCACCCCGGGCGGGGAAGTGTAGCCCAGCTCCACGTTTTCGGTGGAGACGGTGGAGGACACCACCTCGCCGGTCGCGGCACTGGTGGCGCCGGCCAGGCTGGCTACGGGCCGTTCCGAGCGGCGGACCCACGGGGAGCCCAGGAATCGCATGCGGGCGAGGGCCCAGAAAGCCCGGACGTCCGGTCCTCCCTGGTCCGGCGCGGCCACGGCCGTCAGCCGGAGGTGCTTCACCAGGCGGATGTTGGGGGAGCCGATCTCGTGCTCCGGGGTGCGCAGCGGGATGCGGTAGAGCCGCCACTCCCCCGAGTCGGCGGAGACGCTTCCCAGCCGCACGAAGTACGGGCTCGATTCGAGATCCACCACCCAGCGGAGCAGATTCTCGTTGCTGCCGTCGGCGTCGAGCTGGTTGTCGTTGTCCAGGTCCTCGGCGTCCAGCACCCCGTTCCCGTTACTGCAGCGCGCACTCAGGTCACCCCAGGGATAGATCGCCACCACCCCGGAGAGGATCTGCCGGCAGAGCGGGGGCCGCTCCACGACCAGGTCATCGTCGCGGACAATCTGGTCCGGCCGATCTGCCAGGATGCCGACATCATCGAGCTCGGCGTTGAAGACCCCGGTGGGCTGGCGCTCGGTGTCGAGCCGTCCGAGGCCGACGAACTGCCGCCCGGTGAACACCGAATCGCTCCCGGCAACGGTGACGCTCTCGGGGGCGATCGCGATGGCGTCCTCGCTCACCGTGCCAAGATCCACGAGGAGCTGCAGGCCCGCCCGCCCGGTGCTGTTCGAGCTGTCCCGGAAGACCCAGAACTCCAGGAATTCATTCTTCGAGAGGTCCACGCCGGTGGAGCTGAGCGAGGTGACCAGGGAGCGCCAGCGGGGGGCATTGGGGCGGGTCGGGAGCACCCACTGGAGCCGGCTCTGGCGGTTGACGAGTCCGCCCGCGGTGTCGGCCGCCAGCGTCATGAAGAGGGCGGTCTCGAGCTGGTCCTGCTGGCCCGCCACCTGGATCCGGGGATCGATGTCCCGGGCCCGCAGCTGCAACGCCTGTCCGCTGCCGGTGGCGACCAGGTTCTGCCAGCTGAGCTGGGCCACGTCGGCGGTGTCGAATACCTGGCCCACGATGGTCTCCACCCCCAGCGCGGACTGGGGCCGGCTGCCGGTTTCCCACAGCGTCTCGCGCAGGGAGAGCTGGACCCCGGGATCCCCCTCGAACTCCTCGAGGTAGGCCTGGCCCGAGCGGTTCGGGTCGGGGCGGGTGAAGGCCAGCTCCGCGTCGAGGTCGAGCCGCGACGGGGCGGTCGCCGGGGTGGACGTCAGGCGGTTCATGAACCGGGTCACGGCACCGGGCCGGAATCGAAGGTCGGTGCTGATCCCGCCCACCATGTGGGCCTGAGCCTCGAAGCCGAGCTGTGGCCGGTTGAAGGCGCTCTTCTCGGTCTGGTAGATCCCGAGGAGGTTGACGCCGCCCACTTCCCCAAAGCTGTACCGGGTGGAGACCCCGAAGATCTGGGTGGGAGCGACGGCAAAGACCCCGCGTTCCTCGAATCGGGCCTGGATGCCGGCGCCCCCGCTCCCGAAGAGCCCCTGAGGGTCGGTGAAGGAGACCTGTCCCAGGTCGTAGTTGATGGAGTAGTCCACCCCCTTCTCCAGGCGGCGCCCGTTCAGGAACAGCGCCTCGCTGCCATCGCGGATCTGCAGGGCGCCGAGATCCAGGGTGGAAGGGTCGCTGGTGGAACTGGCGTTGTAGCGCAGCCGGAAGACGAACTTGGCCGAGGGCCCTTCGGTGAGAAGGAGATAGTCCGGGGTGCGGTAGAGCGAATCGTTGCGTTCGGTGGCGAGGAGCCGGGTCGGATCGGCAAACGGCTCCAGGTGGGGCGGAACGATGTACGACTCCCGGATCGTCCCGGCGGCGGCGGGGTCCCGCAACCGCGGGAACAGCCGGTCCTGCAGGTTGAAGTCGCCAGGATCGGCGGCGGTGGCCAGGCCCAGTTCGGCGAGGTAGGTCGGCTGGGCCCCGGGCCGGAGCGGGCGCTCCGAGCGGTTCAGGCTCAGCCCCACCTTCACCGAGTTCAGGTCGAGGTCCGCCCCCGCCACCCGGTAGATGTGACGCATCTCGTGCCGGAAGGTGGGCCGAGTCGCGTCCACCCGGGGCTGGACCACCAGGCGCAGCGTATCCCTCGGCGGCTGACCTGGCGGAACCGGGGTATCCGCGGCGGGGAAGGTGCCCACCGGCCCGGCGGCACTCAGGTAGCTCACCGCGAGGTAGTCGTTGAGATCCAGCCGCGCGGCAAGCGCAAACCAGAGCCCGCTGGGGTCGACGTAGTAGTCGAGGTCGCGCTGCAGCAGCTGCCACTGGGCGTTCACCCGCTGGGTCGTATCGGCGCCGAGGGCGATGGCGTTGATGCCGCCAAGGTTCGGATTGACACCGGTGCGGGACGGCGGGCGGTAGCGGTAGACCCGGATGTCCCCGCTGATGACGGCGGCGGCGGGCAG
This sequence comes from uncultured Gemmatimonadaceae bacterium, assembly GCA_964585655.1. Taxonomy (GTDB): domain Bacteria; phylum Gemmatimonadota; class Gemmatimonadetes; order Gemmatimonadales; family GWC2-71-9; genus JADJOM01. Next base: position 49,623 of record CAZPER010000006.1, read on the forward strand.
GCCGCTGCGGTCGATGCCGAGGATGTCCACCGCCGGGTAGGCGGGGACGAGCTGGGGATCCACCGTCCAGAAGAAGCGGCTGGCTTCGAAATCGAGGTCGCGGGCCTCACGGTCCTGAGGCTGCACCGTGGTGGTCCCGACGGTGTAGCTCCGTTCGACGACGACGCTCCCCTCCTGGGTTGCCGCGATGCCCTGCAGGGTGAGGGGGCCCACCTCGAAGGTGGCGTTGACGCCGAAGTTGTTGGCGGGGATGGCGGCGGTGATGAATCGGGAGTTGGGTGGCCGGAAGACCACGGTCCCGAGCTCCACCCGGCGCACGATTTCGTCGTCCAGCCCCTCGTAGTAGAGCTGGAGGTTGTTCCGCGCGCTGAAGTCCCGCTCGGTATCGTAGTCCACGTCCACGTGCAGCCGCTGGCCGATGAGCCCCCCGGAGCGCACGGCCAGGTAGGAATCGAGCCGGGGCGCCTTCCAGGTGCCGCGGCAGCCGGAGTTGAGGTCCAGGTACTGGGCCGAGGTGCAGCGCAGGTTCTTGAGCCGTTCGGTGCGGATTTCGAGCCGGGCGTTGCCGTCGAGGCTCAGGTCGGCGTAGCGCCGCGAGAGACCCAGGAGCCCCCGGCGGCCAGGTTGACTATCCTCCGGGGACACCGCGCGGGCGCCATAGAGGCGGCGGAGGCGGAAGGCGGTGGTCCGGCGGGCCCGGGCCGAATCCAGGGAGGACTGGAGCGCGCTGTCCCACGCCGCCCGGGCGAGGGTGGCGGGCCGGCGGACGCCGCCATCCCAGGGGCTCCGGAACACCGCTGGGGTACGCAATTCGAGCCCCGGCGGGGACCGGAAGCGAAGCCAGGCGGTGAAGGTGGTATCCCCCTGGGCGGCCAGCGCGGCGGGCGCGGCGAGGAGGAGCGCCACCGAGGCGAGAAATCGCACGAGGGGAGCTGGGACTCGGACTGAAACGGGAGTATCAGACTTGAAGCTGCGGGACACCGGGAATATACTGGCCAGGTAGAAGGCATACAACTCGTTACCACACGGAGACTTCGGCACTCGTGCGCCTGCTCGACCGGTACCTCGTCCGCCAGTTCATTTCCCCCCTCGTCTTTGCCTTCCTGGCGATGACGAGCATCATGCTGCTCAATCAGGTGGCCCGGCGGTTCGGGGCCCTGGTGGGAAAGGGGCTGCCCTGGTCGGTCATCGGCGAGGTGTTCCTGCTCTGCCTGCCGTTCATCATCGCGATGACCCTGCCGATGGCGGTGCTGGTGGCGATGCTCTACACCTTCAGCCACCTGGCCGCCGACAGCGAGATCACCGCGATGCGCGCCAGCGGGCTGAGCGTCGGCCAGCTGGTCCGCCCCATGGTGCTCGTGGGGGTGCTCATCACGGCGGTCAACTTCTGGTTCACCGACCAGGTGCTCCCCGAGTCGAACGCCCGGCTGCGCAACCTGCTGATCAATATCCAGCGCAAGAAGCCGACGCTGGAGCTGCGGGAGCAGGTGATCAACGAGATCCCCCCTTCCGGGCTCTTCCTCCGCGCTAGCCGGATCGATCCGACCTCGGGGCGGCTCCGCAGCGTCACCATCTACGACATGGCCGGCACCGACGGCCGGCGGGTGATCTACGCCGACAGCGGCGTCATGGGCTTCACCGAGGTGGGGACCGACCTGCAGCTCAAGCTGTTCGACGGCTCGGTCCACGCCTTCCGCCAGAGCGATCCGTCGCTCATGCAGATCACCGATTTCACCACCAACACGATCCGGGTCCGGGACGTCTCCAACCGGCTGGACCTCGAGGCCAATGACGGGGTCCGGGGCGACCGGGAGATGACCACCTGCGAGATGATGGAAGTGGTGGGCGGCGCGCGGTACGAGGTCCGCCTGGCGGAGGCACGCCGCCGGGTCTCGGCTGACCGCGACCTCCGGGCGCTGCTGGTGCTGCCCCAGACGGGCGGGCCGGCCCGCGCCGACCGGCCCCCGCCGCCGGCCTACTGCCGGGCGTTCGCCGCCCTTGGCCAGAGGGTGGGGACGGCGCCCGGGGACTCGGGCACACAGCCGGCGGAGCCGGTCGTGCCGATCTATGGGGAGACGGACAACATCCCCCAGATGCCGCTCGCCGGGGTGGTGCTCCCCCCGGCCCGGCAGCCGGGAATGCGGCTCCCGACCAACCTCACCTCCTGGGCCGAGGTCTCCGCCGCGCGGGACGAGGTCAAGACTTCGGGCGGGCGGGCCAACCAGTACCTGGTGGAAGTCCACAAGAAGTGGGCGATCAGCGTGGCCTGCCTGGTCTTCGCCCTGGTGGGGATCCCCATGGCACTCCGCTTTCCCCGCGGCGGCATGGGCCTGGTGATCGGCGGCGGGCTCGGCGTCTTCGCCATCTACTACGTGGGCCTCATTGCCGGCGAGGGGCTGGGCAACAAGAACATCGTCCCGCCCTGGCTCGCGATGTGGGCGCCGAACCTGATCTTCGTGACCGTGGCGATCATCGGGATCATCCGGGTGGGCCGCGAGTCGGGCTCCACCCGCGGCGGCGACCTGACCGAGCTGTGGGAGAACCTCACCGGCCGGTTCCGCCGGCAGAAGGCGGCGGACTGAGTGCGCCTGCTCGACCGCTACGTCCTGCGCTCCTGGGTACTGATCTTCGGACTCACCGCGATCGGCTTTCCGGTGGTGTCCATCATGATCAACATGACCGACAACCTGGAGCGGCTGCTGGACCGGGGGCTCAAGCTGCCGGAGATCGTCGAGAGCTACATGTACGCCCTGCCGGAGAACATCTTCCTGGTGATGCCGGCGGCGGTGCTGTTCGCCACGGTGTTTACCATCGGCAACCTGGGGCGCCACTCGGAGCTGACCGCTGCCAAGGCCGGGGGGTGGAGCTTTCACCGGCTGGCGCTGCCGATCTACCTCGCCGCGATCGGCGCGGCCGGGCTCTCGTTCGTGGTCGGGGAACTGGCGCCCGAGGCCACCAGCAAGCAGCTGGAACTGCAGAAGGCCAAGGTGGCGAAGCCGCGCACCGCCCGGTACAACTTCGTCTTCCGGGCCGACCAGGGATGGGTGTACACGATCCGCTCGCTCGACGTGCAGCACCGGATGCTGCGGCAGCTGGTGTTCGAGCGGCAGGGGAAGGGCCCCGACTACCCCAACCTGGCCATCACCGCGGACAGCGCCACCTACAACGACACCCTGCGCACCTGGCAGCTCTGGAACGGCACCAGCCGGCGGCTGCTGGAGAACGGCACCCAGGTGACGTACCGCTTCGCGTCGGCCCGGCTCCGGGCGCTGTCGCAGGAGCCGGTGGACCTGCTGGCCGAGCCGAAGGCGCCGGAGGAGATGCGCTATCGGGAGCTGACGCGGTACATCGAGGCGCTGCAGCGCTCGGGCAACGACACCAGCAAGATCGAGGTGGACCGGGCGCTCAAGATCGCGCTGCCGGCCACCTGCCTGGTCATCGCGCTCTTTGGGGCGCCGCTCGCCATCACCTCCCCCCGCCAGGGCACCGCCATCGGGATCGCGATCAGCCTGGGGACCACGGTGGTGTTCCTGTCCTTCATTCAGCTGTCCAAGGCGGTGGGGGTGACCGGCGTGGTAAACCCGGTGGCGGCGGCGTGGGCCCCCAACGCGATCTTCCTGGCCGCGGCGCTCTGGCTGATCAGCCGGGTGCGGTCGTAGGGCGGTCAGGCGATTGGGCTGCCGGGCGACCACAAGGGTCGCCCGCGCTGTATCTTGGAGCATGGCATCATCCTCCCGGCCCATCATTGTGGGCACCGGCATCGCTGGGCTGTGGACCGCCTGGCGGCTGGCCAATGAGGGGCGCGCCTCGGTGCTCCTCACCAAGGGGCTGCTGGCCGACAGCGCCAGCGCCTGGGCCCAGGGCGGCGTGGCGGTGGCGCTGGGCCCCGGCGACAGCCCCAGCCAGCACGCCGCCGACACCCTCGCCGCCGGCGACGGCCTCTCCGATCCTGAAGCCGTCCGCATCCTCACCAAGGAAGGTCCCGACCGGATCCGTGAGCTGCTCCGCGCCGGCGCGGTGTTTGACCGCGGCCCCGACGGCTCGCTCCGCTTCGGGCTCGAGGCGGCGCACACCCAGCCGCGGATCATCCATGCGGGGGGGGACCGGACCGGCGCCGCGATCGTCGCCTTCCTCACCGACATCATCCGCCGCCACCCGCTGGTGGAGATCCTGCGCTACACCGAGGTGGCCGCGCTCCGGCACGACGGCCAGCGGATCACCGGGGTCATCGCCCTCCGGGACGGGGAGCCGGTGGCGCTGGACGCCGGCGACGTGGTGCTCGCCACCGGCGGGGTGGGCCAGCTCTACCAGGTGACCACCAATCCGCTGGTGGCCACCGGCGACGGCTGGGCCCTGGCCTGGCGCGTCGGCGCCGAGCTCCGCGACATCGAGTTCCTGCAGTTCCATCCCACCGCGCTCAAGCTCCCCGGCGTGAACCCCGCCCCGCTCATCACCGAGGCGGTACGCGGCGCGGGCGGCATCCTGGTGGACACCGATGGACGGCGCTTTGCCTTTGACGCCGATCCCCGGGGGGAACTCGCCCCGCGGGACGTGGTGGCCCGCGCGGTGACGGCCGCCGACGCCACCGGCGGCGCCTGGCTCGATGCCCGGGAGATCACCGACTTCCCGGTTCGCTTCCCCGGCGTCACCAAGATCCTGGCCGATCACGGCCTCGACCCGGCCCGCGACCTGCTCCGGGTGGCGCCGGCGCTGCACTACGCCATGGGCGGCATCCTGACCGACATGCATGGCCGCACCACCCGGGAGGGGCTCTGGGCGGTCGGCGAGGTGGCGTGCACCGGGGTGCACGGCGCCAATCGCCTGGCCTCCAACTCCCTGCTGGAAGGGATGGTGTTCGCCGACCGGGTGGCGCGCGCCCTGACGGCGCGGACCGGACCGGACGACTGGATGGAGGGCCATCGCCCCCGCCCGGTGCCGGCGCACCGCGCGGAGCCGCTCATCGCCCGGTGGAGCACGGCGCCGAGCGGGCCGCGGTCGGTCCCCGCCTTTCCGCCCACGACCGACCGCTCGGTGGCCGCCCGGGCCGCGGACGCCGCCGCCACGCCAATCGCCGACGAGATCCGCGCCATCATGACCGCGGACGTGGGTATGGTGCGGACCGAACAGGGGCTGCGCCGCGCCCGCCGCACCCTCACCGCGCTCAAGGGACGGATCCACCCCGAGGCGTGGCGCACCCGGAACCTGCTGCTGGTGGCCCGCCTGATCACCCATGCCGCCCTGCGCCGCCGCGAGAGCCGCGGCGGCCACCGGCGGCTCGACTACCCGCCGGTGCCGGCCCCCGGTGCCGCGCCCGTCACCAGCCGGAGCCGTGCATGACGCTGGCGCTTCCCGTCATCGAGCCGACCACCCTGGACCGGGCCGCGATCCTCGCGCTGCAGGCGGAGATCCGCACCCTGGCCAAGGCGCGGAACGCGGTCATCCTGGCCCACAACTACCAGCGGGCCGAGGTGCAGGACGTGGCCGACTTCGTGGGCGACTCGCTCGGCCTCTCCCGCAAGGCGGCCGCGACCGACGCCGACGTGATCGTCTTCTGCGGAGTGCATTTCATGGCGGAGACGGCGGCCATCCTGGCGCCCGGCAAGCGGGTGCTGCTGCCGGACCTGCGGGCCGGCTGCTCGCTCGCCGCGACGATCACCGCGGAGGATGTGCGGCAGTGGAAGCGGACGTTCCCCGGCTACATCGCGGTGGGCTACGTGAACACCACCGCCGAGGTGAAGGCGGAACTGGACTACTGCTGCACCAGCGGCAACGTGATCGAGGTGATCGACGCGATCCCCGAGGAGCATGGCATCCTGTTCTGCCCCGACTTCTTCCTCGGGGCTCATGTGCGCCGCCTGCGGCCCCACCGGAAGGTGGAGGTGTGGCTGGGGGAGTGTCACGTGCACAAGGACATAAATCCGCACACCCTCGAGCGGATGCGGCACGAACACCCGGCGGCCGAGGTGCTGGTGCACCCCGAATGCGGCTGCGCCGGCCAGCTCATCTACGCCATGGGCAATGGAGACATCCCGAGCGAGGGGATCCACGTCGCGTCCACCGAGCGGATGATCCAGCTGGTGAAGGAGCGGCCGGCGAGCGAGTTCATCATCGCCACCGAGACGGGGATCATGCACCGGATGGAGCAGCTCGCGCCGGAGAAGCAGTTCTTCGCCGCCGACCGCGCCGCGGTCTGCGCCTTCATGAAGACCATCACGCTCGAAGGCACCCGGGATGCGCTGGCGCTGGACCGCTACCACGTGAGCGTGCCGACGGCGATCGCCGACCGCGCCCGGTTGTCCCTCGACCGGATGGTGGCGCTGGGACCGGGCGTGGCCCGGAAGCCGGGGGACTGAGCCGATGCTGATCGAGCGCGACCTGCGGGCCCTGGTCGGCGCCGATGCGCGCCGGGTGGCGCGCACCGCACTCGCCGAGGATGGCGAACGGGATATCACGACCGAGGTGTCCGTCACCGCGGACCAGGTGGCCACTGGGGTCCTGGAGTTCCGGACCGGCGGCGTGGTGGCCGGCATGCCCTACGCCGACGCGGTGGCGAGCGCCTGTGATCTGCCGCCGGTCACCTGGTATCACGCCTCCGGCGCGGTGGTCCCGGCTGGCAGCACCCTCGGCCTGCTGCGGGGAGACCTGGGCCGCATCCTCCGCGCCGAGCGGCCGATCCTCAACCTGCTGCAGCGGGCCACCGGAATCGCCAACCTGACCCGGCGCTACGTGGACGCGGTGCGCGGCACTCACACCCGGATCCTCCACACCCGGAAGACCGCCCCGGGGCTCCGGCTGCTGGACGTCACCTCGGTGATCGCCGGCGGCGGGCACCTGCACCGGCTGGGGCTGGCCACGACGGTGATGGTGAAGGACAACCACTGGCGGGCGCTGGAACGCGGCGGGCGGACACTGGCGCAGGCGCTGGAACAGGCCCGCGCCAGCGAGGTGGTGGACTGCTTCGTGGAGGTGGAGAGCCGAGCCCAGCTGGAGCAGGCGTGCGCCGCCGGCGCCACCCGGCTGCTGGTGGACAACCAGTCCCCCGCCACGGTGCTCGAATGGGGCCGGCTGGCGCGGTCCCTGGCGCCCGGGATCGAGATCGAAGCCACCGGCGGCATCACGCTGGAGAACATCCGGGCCTTCGCCGAGGCGGAGGCGGACTACATCTCGATCGGGGCGCTGACCCACAGCGTCATTGCCGCGGATGTCTCGCTGGAGATCGGGCGATAAGGCGGTAGGGCGGTAGGGCGGTCAGAAGCTGGCGCGAGCCGAGGCGGCCGGGGTGGAGCGCGCGTCAGTGAGCGGTTGGGTGGATTGCGCCCTCAACCGGCGCGCGAACTGCAGCGCGCGGAATCCCGGTCGACTCGGCGAGCCCCATCCCCGCCCTAGCGCCCTCCCCCCCACCGCTTCCACCCGAAGTACACCGGCACCCCGCTCAGGATCACCGCCACGTCGATCACGAACGCCTTCGTCTCGGACACCAGGTAGTTGCCGAGCAGGAAGAGCGAGCCCGCCAGAAAGAGCAGCGGCACCACCGGGTACCCGGCGGTGCGGTAGGGCCGGGGCAGGTCGGGCTGGGTGCGCCGCAGCACGAACACCGCGGCCACGGCCAGGGCGTAGAACGGCCAGATGCCGATCACGAACTGGTCCGCCAGCTCGGTGAAGGTCCGGATCAGGATGAAGATCACGCCGAGCACGGCGGCCAGGATGATGGCGGCGGTGGGGGCGCCGGTCCTCGCGTCCACCTTCGAGATGGCCTTGGGAAAGAGGCCGTCTTCCGCCATGGCGAAGAAGATCCGCGGCGCCGTCATCATGGACCCGTTGAGAGTGCCGAAGGTGCTCACCGCCACCGCCGCGGAGATGGCGATGATGCCGGCCGGACCGATGAGCAGGCTGGCCACGTCGGCCGCGACCAGTTCCGCCTGCTTCATCTGCTGGATTGGGATCAGGTACAGGTAGACCAGGTTGGCGCCGATGTAGAGCGCCACCACCACCGAGGTGCCGATGATCAGGGCGCGCGGCAGGGTCCGCTGCGGATCCTTCACCTCGCCGCCCACGAAGGCCAGGTCCGCCCAGCCGTCGTAGGCCCAGAGGATCGAGACCATGGCCAGCAGGAAGGGAGAGGCGGCCACCACGGCGCGCTGCTCCACCAGGGCGCCGACGCCCATGCCGTCGCCCAGGGCGAAGCCCATCAGGATCAGCGCCGCCAGCGCCCCCACCTTGAACGCGGTGCTGATGTTCTGGATGACCGCGCCGCGCCGGATCCCGAAGTAGTTGACCACCGCCACCAGGATGATGAACACCGCCCCCAGCGCCTGGTCCCCCCGAACCGGGAGGCCCAGGAGTTCGGCGGCGGGGTCCAGACCCATGGTGCGCAGCGTATAGGCGGAAGCGGTGATCCCGATGGCCCCATACGCCCCCGGTCGGATGATCAGCAGCTCGGCCCAGCCAAAGAGGAACGCGGGCACCGGACCGAACGCCTCCCGGAGAAAGACATACATCCCCCCGCTCCGGGGGAAGGCGGCGGCCAGCTCGGCGTAGGTCAGGGCGCCGCAGACCGCCACCACCCCGCCCACCACCCAGGCCAGCAGGAAGAGGGGGACATCGTCGATCCGCTGGGCCACCGAGGCCGGGGTGCGGAAGATGCCGCTGCCGATGGTCGAGCCGACCAGGACGGCCACGGCACTCCAGAGACCCAGGCGGCGGGAGAGGCGTTCGCCCCAGGGATCGGCGGCGGGAATATTCATCAGGAATGACCGGAGGAAGACGGGACTGGAAGGGGCCCGGGAAGTGGCCCTAAAGTATGAAATTGCCTTGAGTTGGACGACTTGACAACCCACGTCCCTCGCCGTTCTTTCCCCCCCTGCCCCGGAGCCCTCCGGGGCCGGATCCTGCATGACGGAGTGCTCCAGATGAGTTCACAGGCCGCTGGCGGTGCCCAGGGGTACCGCCGCGTAGCCATGACGGCAACCGGCCTCACGGTCGGCTTGATCACGCTTGGCGGCGTCACTCGCATCATGGGCGCCGGCATGGGCTGCGGCCCGGACTGGCCGCTCTGCAACGGCCGGGTCTTCCCCGATCTCTCCAACACCCTCGAACTGATCGAATGGAGCCACCGCTGGGTGGCGGCCCTGCTCTCCGCGATGGTGCTCTGCCTGGCCGCGCTCACCTTCAAGCGCCACCGGGAGGACCGGTTCCTCCGCGGCCCGGCGTACGCCGCGCTGGCGGTGCTGGTGCTGCAGGTGATCCTGGGAGCGGTCACGGTCAAGTTCTTCAACGCCGCGCCTACCGTGGTCATTCACCTGACCAACGCGATGCTGCTGCTCGCGGTGCTGGTAGTGGCGGTGCTCCGCTCCGGAGAGCAGCTCCGGGGAGAGCCGGCGGCGCCGGGCGCCCCGCTCCCCGCCGCGGCGATCGCCACCGGGTTCGCGTTCGTGGTCATCACCTTCGGCGCCTTCGTCGCCAACTACGACGCCGGGGTGTACTGTCTCGGCTTCCCGCTCTGCGCCGGCACCCTGGCCCCGCCCGCCGAAGCGCTGGGGCGGCTGCATTACGTGCATCGCATCCTCGCCTTCCTCTTCCTCGGGTACACGGCCGCGGTGCTGCTGTCGGCCCGCCGGCTCGATGGGGAGGGGGCGGTGGAGTACCGCCGGGCGGCGGCATGGCTGGCAGGCCTCGCGGCGCTGCAGGTCGGGGTCGGCGCGGCCATGATGCTCCAGATGTTGCCCACCAGCCTCCGGGCGGCCCACCTGCTGGTGGGGTCGCTGCTCTGGGTGGCAGCGGTGGTGCTGGGGTTCCGGGGGCGGAGGGTGGCGGTGACGGTGGCGCGGTCAGGCGATAGGGCGGTCGGGCGTTTGGAGGACTCCGCTTCAGATCGTGCACCCGCCGGCGAGCTCGCCTCGGCGCTGCCGGATGACCACCCGGCCGACCGCCGAACCTCCCTCAAGGGCATTCTGGCCGACCTCATCACCCTCACCAAGCCGCGGATCATCTCGCTGCTCCTGCTCACGACCGTGGCGCCGATGTTCATCACGGGCAAGGGCCTGCCGTCCCCGGCGCTGGTGCTCTGGGTGCTGCTCGGCGGCTACCTGATGGCCGGCGGCGCAAACACCGTCAACATGTGGTTCGACCGGGACATCGACACCCTGATGTCGCGGACGAAGCTCCGCCCGATTCCCTCCGGCCGCATCCCGGCCGGGGCAGCGCTGGCCTTCGGGCTGGCGCAGGGGGCGCTGGCGTTCTGGATCTTCTGGACCCAGGTGAACCCGCTCTCCGCCTGGATGGCCTTCAGCGGCTACCTGTTCTACGTGCTGATCTACACCGCCTGGCTCAAGCGGCTCACCACCCAGAACATCGTGATCGGCGGTGCCGCCGGCGCCTTCCCGCCGCTGGTGGGGTGGACGGCCATGACCGGCAGCCTGGACCTGGCGGCGCTCTATCTCTTCGCCATCATCTTCTTCTGGACCCCGCCCCACTTCTGGGCCCTGGCGCTGATCAAGCGGCAGGAATACGCCAAGGCCGGCGTCCCGATGATGCCCGTGATCTCGGGCGATCACTGGACCAAGGTCCAGATGCTCGCCTACACCCTGATGCTGATCCCGCTCACCGTGATGCCATCGGTCTTCGGCGCCCTGGGGCTGTTCTACGCCGCCGCGGCGCTGGCGCTCGGCGGACGGCTCCTCTGGCTCAACATCCAGGTGTTGCGGGAGCAGGGCATCACCCCGACCACCTGGAAGATGTACAAGTTCTCCCTGCTCTACCTCGCGCTCCTCTTCGTGGCCATGGGTGTGGACCGCGCCATGCCGTTCGGGCACCGGTATGAGCGGGGGGACGTGCTGATCCTCGACCGGCCGGACGACTCCTTTCCCGCCCCGATCCCGTAGCTGCCCGGAGTGTATTCAACCACAAAGGACACGAAGAGCACGAAGGGGGTGCTGCCTCGCCGCTGCCTTCGTGCCCTTCGTGATCTTCGCGGTTGATTTTCTGGAATGGTCAACCCCGCACCGAAACGCCTGCTGCCCTCCCCCACCGCCCTCAAGCGGCTGCTGCCGCTGATTCAGCCCTATCGGTGGGCGCTGGCGCTGGCGGTGGTCTGCCTGGTCTTGAGCACCGCCGCGAGCCTCGCCTTCCCCCGCCTGACCGGCTGGCTGCTGGACACCGCCTTCCTCCAGGGCGGCAGGGAGCAGCTCGACGTGCGCGCCGCCCAGCTCATGGCGGTGGTGCTGCTGCAGGCCGGCCTCAATTACGCCCAGGCCTATCTCCTCACCGCCACCGGTGAGCGCGCCGTCAACCGGCTCCGCACCACGCTGTTCGACCGGCTGCTGGAGTTCCCCGTCGGCTTTTTCGCCGAGCGCCGGACCGGGGAGCTGGTGAGCCGGCTGACCAGCGACATCACCCTGCTGCAGGGCACGCTGAGCCACCAGATCGCGGAGGCGTCCCGCCAGATACTGACGCTCGCCGGCGGGGTGACGATGCTGGTGATCGTGCAGCCGCGGCTCACCCTGACCGCCCTGGGAGCGGTGCCGGTGGCGGTGGGAGCCATCTTCTTCTTTGGCCGCCGGTTGCGGCGGATCTCCACCGGGGTGCAGGATCGCGTCGCCGAAGCGACCGCCGTCGCGGAGGAAGCGATTGGCCAGATCCGCACGGTGCAGAGCTTCGTGCAGGAGAACCACGAGCGGGGGCGCTACGGCGCCAGGATCCAGCAGGCGGTGGCGACGGCCCTGATCCGGGCGCGGGTGCGCGGGATGTTCTTCGGGGTGATCACCTTCGCCACCTTCTCGGCGATCGTCGTGGTGCTGTGGCAGGGGGGACGGCTGGTGCTCGACGGCGCGCTCACCCCCGGCACCCTGTTCACCTTCATGATCTACACCATCATGATCGCCGGGTCGGTGGCGTCGCTGGTGTCGTTCGTGAGCGGGTACCAGGAGTCGGTCGGGGCGGTGGAGCGGGTCTTCGAGCTGCTGGAGATGCCGAGCGCCATCACCGACCCGCCGGGGGCCGTTCCCCTGTCCGCACCGGTCCGGGGGGAGGTGACGCTCGAGGGGGTCTCCTTTCAGTACCGCGCCGGCGCCGACCAGCCCTGGGCGCTCCGCGACGTGTCGCTGACCGTGGCTCCCGGGGAGGTTGTCGCGCTGGTGGGGCCTTCGGGAGCCGGGAAGACCACCCTGGTTTCCCTGCTGCCCCGCTTCTGGGATGTCTCGGAGGGCCGGATCACCCTCGACGGCCGGGATATCCGGACGCTCCGGCTGGGGGAGCTCCGGCGGAGCATCGGGCTGGTGCCGCAGGAGCCCGCCCTGTTCAGCGGCAGCATCCGGGAGAACATCGCCTATGCCCGGCCGGAGGCCAGCCTGGCCGAGATCGAGGCGGCAGCCCGGGCGGCCCACGCCCATGAGTTCGTGGAGCGGCTGGCTGAGGGGTACGAGACCGTGGTCGGGGAGCGGGGAATCAAGCTCTCCGGAGGCCAGCGGCAGCGAATCGCCATTGCCCGGGCGATCCTCAAGGACCCCCGGGTCCTGGTCCTGGACGAGGCCACCAGCAGCCTCGACACCGAGAGCGAGCGGCTGATCGAGGATGCCCTGGAACGGCTCCTGGTGGGCCGCTCCACGCTGATTATCGCCCACCGGCTGTCCACGGTGCGCCGGGCCGACCGGCTGGTGGTGCTGGACCATGGGCGCATCGTGGAACAGGGGCGGCACGCGGACCTGCTGGCCCAGGGAGGGCTCTACGCCCGCCTCTACCAGCAGCAGTTCCGGGAGGGTGACCCGGCCCCCTAGCTGGTCGGGTCAGCGGCCAGCAAGGAAAAGCCCCCCGGTCCTCGCGGACCGGGGGGCTCTTCCTTGCTGGCATTCAGCGGATCACGACCCGGTGAGCACGATCTTGATGTCGGTCGGATCAACATTGTTCGGCGGCGCGTAGAACGGAGAGAACGAATCCACGGCCAGGAAGTAGGTGCCCGCAGTGAAGGCGGCCGAGCAGGTCTCAGGCTGGCCGGCGGCACCGGCGCCCTTCGAGTCGCACAGGATCAGGGTCGGATCCAGGCTCTGGGCGTTGTCGTAGGTGTAGACTCCGATGTCCGTCGTGCCCTGCCAGGTAATGGTCATGCCGATGGTCTGGCCCGCCGGAACGACGATCTTGTACAACCGGCAGTCGCCGCCAAGGTCGTTATTGCATTCGGTGACCGGGAAGTAGCCGCCCGCGTCCAGGAAGACCACCGTCGCACCCACGCCGGGCACCGGAATCGTCGGCGCCGTGGCGAACGCGTCGGTGCCCGCCAGCCCACCCGGCACGGTGATGCCGACGGTTGCCGGCAGGTTGAGCGGCACCGCGGTGAGGAAGCTGAGCACGATGCCATTCACCGACACGGCGCCGGCGGTCCCCGGTACCGGCACGAAGCCGAGGCTCAGGCTGTCGGCGGCAACCGACACGACGGTCGCGGTGCGGCCGCCCACGGTCACCGCTGCCGTCGGCAGGAACTTGAAACCGGTGCTGGAGAGCGTCACCGTGTCGTTCAGCGCCGGCGTGGACGAAGAATAGGTCGCGACGAAGCTGGTCACCGCGGGGGTGCTCAAGGCCACCCCGCCGCTGGTGGCGCTGTATCCACCCAGGCTCGGGGCGTAGGCCACGACCAGGTTGGAAACCGAGACGGTGTTGTTGGCGCTCGGCCCCACCAGGAACGAGATCGTGGAGCTGTCAGCCGAGATCCCCAGGGTCACCACGCTGGCGCCGCTGATCGAAACCACGCTCGCCGGGGTGAACTTGAAGTTGGCCGGCGCGGTGGCGATCGAGGTGTCACCCAGGTTCGGCGCGGCCGAGTTGAGGGTGACTGGCGTGGTCGTGTCGGGGATCGCCCGCACCGCAACCGTGAGGCTCTTGCCACCGGCACTCACCACGAATGCACTGTTGGTCGAATTCGCGTTCATGGTGACGTTGTACAGCGCACGGGGCCAGTTCTTCGGCTTGACCTGGTTCCCGTTCTTGTCGAAGACGAGGTTGAAGGAATCGTCCTCCGCCACCGCGATCCCGGCGCCGACGGTGCCGAGGTTGAAGCTGGCCCCGAGGCGATTCCCCTGCTCGTCCACCGCTTCGATCAGGATGCTGGAGGTCTCGCCCGGGGCCAGGAAGAGGGCGCTAGGGGTGGCAACCAGGTGATCCACGCCGTTCCGGAGCGAATCGGTCGGATCGCCCTTGCAGGAGAGCGCAGTCAGCGCGACAGCGAGCACGGCCGTACCACGTGTCACACGGTTCATGACGGTGTACCTCATTCAGAAGTCGGAAACTTGTACTCCGCTCGCCCTGGAACGGGGTGTGCTTTCAACGTGCATCCATCGGTCAGGAATCCGGCGACCCGCCGCGGCCGGATTCATCGCGGAACAGGTCAATACCGAGCCACCGGCTGATATCCTGCAGCGCTTCCCGGCCGAGGATCTCGCGGTAGCCCGGACGCTGGGTTTCCTTGAGATCGTTGGTGGCCATCAGCTTATAGCCGCCGAAGCCGGTCCGGTCCGCGAAGATGTAGTACAGCTCCTTGCCGCGCTGGTACCGCCACACTTCGTACGGCGGGGCGCTCCCGGTGGAGCTGCGCCGGTCCAGGCGGTCCAGCGGTTCACCGTACTTCACGAACACCCGGCCCCGATCGGTCTTCCAGCCTGGGATCTTGCTGCCTCCGCCTTCCTGGTACTGCCGGTTCGCGGTGGCGATCAGGTTGTAGAACTGCACCCGGCTTTCATTGCGCGGCGTGCCCGGCGAGGGATCGCGGGCCTGCCAGAAGCGCGTCAGGAACTGCCGCTTGGCGCTCAGGGACAGGTCCCGACTGAAGGCCCGGAGCGAGTCGGCGGTCGTGAGGTACACCAGCGGCTCGGCGGCATCCTCGAGCTGCTCGGCATTCATGGTCCCGAAGTAGCCCTCGTCCGTCTCCTTCTCGGCGGCCAGGCGGGCTTCTTCCCGCTGCATCGTCTCCTGAAAGTCCGCCATCACCAGCTCATCCGTGCGCTCTTCCCGCTGGCCGGCCACTTCGATCACCACGGAGAAGCGATAGCGGCCGGCTGGCAGCCCGGCGAGGTCCAGCTGACCCTTGAGAACCGATCCGCCCGCGGCGATCCGCACCCGGGTGGGGCGGCTGCTCACCAGGCTGTTCCCCGCCGTATCCAGCACGCGCACCACCATCGAACCCGAGTCGGGGGTGGCTGCGTACGCTTCAACCAGGTAGTACGCCTTCGAGCGAACCGGCGTCAGCCGGAGTCGGGTGGCCGGCGTGACCATCGTGTTCCCGCGCCGAATCTCCCCCAGGCGGGGCAGGCTGTCCTCGCCGGTCGCCAGCCGCATGCTCGGTGAAAGCATGAGGTCCGATACCCGCGGCGCCTCGCTCCACGCCTCCACCTCGGTACTGCTCCGGAAACTGCGGCCGGACACGGAATCCGTGACGGTCACCCCTACCCGGTAGCGCCCCGGTAGCACGCCGAAATCGAGGATCTCGAGCTTCGACGCCCCTTTGGACCGCAAGTCGGCCCTGGCCCGGCCAGACCAGGAAGCCTGATTGATCTGCAGACCGGCCTGATCCGTCAGTTCGACCACGACGCCGTAGCGGAGCTGTGCTTCCGGCCCGGTGGTTGACGCCTCGAGGAGCTCATACGGAACATCCACGAAGGCCTGTACCAGCGTCTGCCTGTTTTCCGCCCGGTAGAACCGGTAGGCCCGCACATCCACCGCCGGGGCGGTTTGGGCCCCCACGCCTGCGGAGCCCGCGGCCACGAGGGCGAGGAGCCCCATGGCGATATTGCAACGTCGCATTCTGATCCTTGTTTCGTGGGGTGGGCCATGTGACCCACCCCGGAGACGGAGCCGAGGCTCCGTCCCACACGGCTCTTACCAGCCGAGCCCGAAGCTGACGAAGTGCGTCGGGCCGAGAATACCCATGTACTTGAACGAGTAGTCCACCGACAGGTTGAAGTTCCCGGTGCCGTACATGAGCCCGCCGCCTGCGGCGAGCCCCTGCAGGTTCTCCTCGTCATCAAGGCTGGTCGAGAGGTTCGACGGGCTCAGGTTGTTGGCGGACGCGTGGGTGTAGCTGCCGCGCACCGCCGCCGAGAAGCCCGACCCCCCGAGGTTGCGGCTCATCCACTCCGCGCCGGCGGAGAACCCGGCCCGGTTGTTGTTCGGCTGGTTGAAGTCGCTCAGGAAGGTGAGCCGGTTGTTGCTGCCGGTGATCAGGTCATAGGCCAGCCCGACACGGAAGGTGGTCGGGAGCGGGAACCCCTTCGTCCGGAAGCGCGACGGCTGGGGCAGGGTCGGCACCTCGTCTTCGCCCGGGAGCGGATTGCGCGGGGTGTCGCTGTTCAGGGCGTTGCCATTGTACGAGATGTTGGTACCGAGGTTGGCGAGCACGAACGAGAACTTCACCGGATGCCCGTTCAGCGCCGCGTGGAAGTTGGTGCCGAAATCCACGGCGAACGCCTTGCCGCTGGCGTCGCCCAGGTTGTCGCTGATGAACTTGGCGGTGAGGCCCGCCGAGAAGCGATCCGAGAAGTTCTGGGCGTAGGTGGCCCCGATGAACGTCTGGCTCACGTCGTAGGTGGAGCCATCCCCCTCAGGATCCTCGACCGTGTACACCGGCTGGTCCTTGAACCCGAAGGTGCCGAGCTGGAAGCCGACCGTCTTGGAGCCGCCGTCGAAGGGAAAGGCGACGCCACCCCAGGTATAGCGGGTGTCGGCGATGTAATCATAGGTCCCGATCACCATCCCCGGACGGGTCATCAGCGCGGCGCCGGCGGGGTTGTAGTACAGCGCGCTGGCGTCGTTGGCGATGGCGGCGTAGGCGCCGCCGAGCGCGGTGCCGCGGGCCCCCGCCCCGAGGAGCAGGAATTCTGCGGCGGTGGTGCCGTAGGCGGTGTTGTCCTGCTGGGTTCCGGCCTGGGCCACGAGCCCGGATCCGGTCCCGCCCAGCAGGGCCACCAGCAGCACCAGCCGCGAGGAAAGAGTGTGCTTCATCTGTTCCATTCTCCTGGCTGTGGGGCGGACCCGGACGGGCCCGCCCCCTGGGGAACTACTGGGCAAAGTTGACGATGGTCATCCGGCCGGTGCGCTTGGCCGAACTCCCGCCGTCGTTGGACTCGATGTGATAGAAGTACACGCCACTCGCCACCACCTGGTTGTTCCGGTTGCGGACATTCCAGCTCAGTTCGCCGCCGAAGGTGGTGCTGCTGTGCTCCAGCACGTTGACCAGCACCCCGCTGGAGGAGTAGATCCGCACGATGGCCGACCGCGGCAGGTTCACGAACTTGATCACCTTGTTGTCCGTGGACTGCTCGTAGCCGTTGGTCACGTAGTACGGGTCCGGCACCGTGTGCACCTGCTTGAGATCGGCGCTGCTGACGCCCCGGACCGTGTTGACCACGTCGAACGCCACCTGGACGCTGGCGCCGACGGCGGTAAACGGCCTCGTGGCGGGGGTGTAGCTGTAGGGCAGGCCGAGCGAACCGCCGCCGACACCCTGGCCGCCGTAGACCATCCCGGCGTAGGTGCGGAGCGTCCACACGGTCCCCGCCGCCGGCAGCGCCCCACCCGCCAGCTCGAACTGGGTGTAGGTGCCGGTGATGTAGAGCCCGAACCCGGCACCCGCGGCAACCGGCGCCGCGGCCGCATTGGCCCTGGTATTCACGAAGAACGCGACCGGACCAGGCACCGCGATCGTGTCGGGCGTGAACGGCTGGCCCGGCGCGTACGGCGTGGCACCGGTGACGGCGCACGGGAACCCGTCGGCGTTCGCCGTCTGGGGGCTCGCGTGAATCGAGCGGTACGGCTCGAAGCAGGGCAGGTCGGTCACGGTGAGGACCGCGGGCCGCCCGTCCGCCGACGTCGAAGCAAAGTTGGTCGCCGCGGGGTTGACGATGCCCCAGTTGGCCGCCAGCGGCCGCACCCCGACCACGGCACCCGCACCATCACGGATGAAGGCGTCGGGAACCGGCACGTTGTGGGTCACGTCAATGACCGAGTCAATCCGGCCGTTGGTGCCCCAGTACACGTTCATGTCCGCGGCGCGCCAGAACGGCGCCATGGAGGACTCCATGTTGCGCCACCGCCGGATCAGCACGCCGTACGAGGCGGGCGACTGGGCCGTCGTGACCCCCGTCAGCGCCCCGGCGTTGTTGAAGCTGACCGCCGCGCACACCGGATTGTTGCCGCCGTTGTGCCGGCAGTTGCCGCTGATCGGGTCCGCGAAGCTCTCGGTCCCGAGACGGGCCGAGGGAAGCGGGCTCGAGGTCGGCGTGCTCGGCGAGTCGAACCACCGCGGACCGTTGTAGATGCAGTCGTTGGTGCCGCCGGTGATGGGCCCACCCTTGATGCGGCAGCCCAGCAACTGCGCCGCGCCGAGATAGAAGCTCGGGATGGTATCGGCCGCCGTGCCCTTCAGTTCGAAGGTGTTGTTGCCCCCGTACCGGCTGGCCAGGCTGTCGTCCACCGCGACGGCGCTGAAGAAGGCCTCGCCGCCCGGACGGCTGGAGCCGTCGTTGCCGTCCAGTTGGATCGGCACCTGCAGCTGGGTGACCAGCGAGCCGGACTGGGCGGTGAAGTAGTAGATCGTCGGCGAACCGGGCTGGACGCCGCCGCAGCACCCGGACTCATCGCCTTCGCCGACCGGATCAATCGAGTCCAGAGTCACCTGGAAGGATCCGGGGGCGGCCAGCACCTGCTTGGCCAGCTCGCCCACGAAGGCCGCGACCAGACCGTCGGCGGGCCGTTGCGGGCCGCTGAAGACGCCCGTGGTGGGATTGATCGTGGGATTGGCGGAGATGATCGTGTCCATGGCCACACCGCGCCCCACCACGTGGGACACGATGTTGGCGCTGTTCACGTAGTTCGGCGCGGGCCGCACCGGGGTCACCGGCTTGGTATTGCGCGGCGACTCCAGGCTGCTGGGGCCCGATTCAATCGAGTTGACGTCGAACGCCGTCACCGAGTAGAAGTAGCGGAAGTTGTTCCGCGGCGTGCGATCGACGTAGGAGAAGGGCACGCCGGTGTTGTCGAGGACCGGGCAGACCGACTTCGGCCGGCACTCACCCCGGTTCCCGAGCCCGCTGACCGCGGTGTCGGCCTTGACGTTGAACGCGGTTCCGTTGGCCAGCGGGATGCGGCCCT
Source organism: uncultured Gemmatimonadaceae bacterium (assembly GCA_964585655.1). Lineage (GTDB taxonomy): Bacteria > Gemmatimonadota > Gemmatimonadetes > Gemmatimonadales > GWC2-71-9 > JADJOM01. The sequence continues at coordinate 68,751 of CAZPER010000006.1, forward strand.
TGCCGGCCTGCACCTGGACCACGTTCCCGACCAGCTCGTAGTCCGTGTGCGCGGTGAGGGTGGTGCCGTCCTTCAGGTTGCCACCCACCGGGAAGGCGGCCGGGCAGGTGCTGCCGACGCCGATATTGTATTCCGGAGCGCAATCCGTGGCGGCATTCACGATGCCGGTGAAGTCACTGATGAACGTGCCGGCGTAGTCGAACTGCGCCAGCAGGGTCAGTTCGTTGGGCGCGTCCACCCGACCGCGATACACCCGGTAGCCTTCGACGTCGAACTGACGATAGTTCGGGTCATACAGCGGATTCGGCTCCAGCACGCTGGTCACGGGATTCGGGACCTGGGCGGCATTGGCCACGGAGAAGTACGGATCCCCTGAGCCTTCCGACGGACTCGGCTTCCAGAGCACCGTCACCTGGTTGTTGCCCGGGATCAGGAAGAACTCCGGGGCATCCGGGGCGAACGGGAGCAGGAACTTGGCGTCGAACACCGCCTGCGCGGTGAGCGCCTTGCCGAGCAGGGAGCCCGCGACCACCGTGAACTCGCCCTGCTGCACCACACCGTCCGCGTTCAGGTCGGTGTAGCTCAGGAACCCGGTGACCGAGTCCACCGAGTTGACTACCCCGTTGGCCAGGCCCACCGGATCAACCAGGAGCCGCCCATCGCCCGGCGGAAGATCGCAGCCCGGGCCGGGGCAGATGGCCGTCGTGACCGGCGCCGCAAAGATGTACGCCACCACGATGGAGCCGCGCCCGCCCGGGGCGAGGGTCAGCGGGGTGGAGGACTGGAAGAACCGCATGTCGCCCGGTGAGGTGTTCTTCACGTAGCAGATCCGGGTGACGGCCGGGTTGCCGGTGTTGCAGGCCTGGTCGCCGGCGGCGGTGCTCACCGACCCGGAGAGGTAGCGATACAGCTGCACCACGTCCCGGGCATCGCCGAAGGCCCCGCCGTTCTCGGTGTTGCCGAACAGCTGGATGGCGCCGGCCCCGGTGGGGCTCTTGAGGTACTTCACCCCGACGAAGCCCGCGCCGTTGAAGAAGGGCGCGGAGAAGATCGAGGGATCGAAGGTCCACCCGTCGGGCTGCGAGAAGGTGTGGTCGTAGGTGTTGCCCAGCGCGAACGGCAGGTTGACGCCGGAGAAGTTGGAACCAGCCTCCGCCACGTCCATGTCCGCGGAGAAGGCGGCGAACAGGTTGGTGATGGTGTAACCGCCGTCCGGCAGGTCCACCCCACGCGCCAGGTTGGCCGCGTGGAAGTCCAGCGCCTTGGCGTAGAGGATGTCCGCCAGCGCCGGACGGATGGCGTTGTAGTCGGCGCGGTTCTTGGAGGTGATGTTGTAGAACGAGTAGATGAAGTACAGGATGTCTTCGTTGCCGCTCGGATAGTTCCAGCCCATGCCGCGGGTTTCGACGGCGACGCCGAGGGGATGGCGCCGGCCGGCGGTCAGGTTCGGGTTGCCTTCCCACGACATGAACCAGACGTCGCCCTGCGAAGCCCGGATGCGGCAGCCGGGGGCGATGATGCTGTCGGTGCCGTTCTGCAGCAGCGGGAAGAAGAGCCCCGCGTCCGCGTCGGTTCCGCTGGGCACGCAGGCCGCCTCGGGCCAGATGTTTCCATCCGGGTCGGCGCCGGTGCGGTCCAGCTGGGCCGAGTTGAACAGCGGCTGCACCTGCTCGCCGTGTTCCGTCGTGCCCTTCGGGTCGAAGAAGAACCCGCCCACCGTGTCCCCGTCCCAGACCCCACCGGGGTTGCTGACGATGCCGGCCACCTGCAGGCCGGAGTTGAAGACATACTGGTCGGCCGTGCCCTTGGGCCAGAAACCGCCGCCGATGGTCGACGAGTTGGTCGAGTCCACGCACACCCGGCCGTCGGCGGCGAGGCCGCAGTAGACCCGGTTGACGGTCATGGCGCCCAGGGCGCGGGCGAAGAGCCGGAAGCCCTTCTTCTTTGCTCCGGGCTGGGGCTCAGCGGACGCGGCGTCCGGCAGTGCCACGCTCGCCACGATGGCGACGAGCGCAGCCAGCAGGACGCCCTTCATACGGAATCGTGAGTGCATTCTCCCCTCGCTCTTTGGATATGCGGGGTGCCCGGGCCGGGGTTGCCCCCGGCCCGGGCCCGCCGTGAGGCCCTAGAAGTTGACTTCGAAGCCCAGCCGGATCCGCCGCGGCGCCCCGGTGAAGCTGGACAGCCCGCGGAACACATTGTACAGCGCATCCGAGGCGCGGACCTGCTCCGCCTCGGTGAAGAGGCCGTCGCCGTCGCCGTAGCGCTGCTCGGCCCGGATCATGTACACGCAGTTGGGCGGGGCTGAAGTGCCGTCGTCCTTGACCCAGGCGCCGCAGCCGCCCGTGGAGGCGCCGCCGAACGTCAGGTCAATCGTGCCGTCGGTGCCCAGCACGCCATTCCGCGACGCTTCATCGGAGAACGACTCCAGTTCGTCGGCCCGGATGCGGTCCCGTTCCTTGTTGTTCTTGATGTCGTTGGTCTGGGCGTAGACCGTGGCGATGTTCCGGAAGTTGAACAGGTTCCGGACCTCGGAATAGGCCTGCAGGTCGAGCCCGCCCACGCTGAAGCCCTTGGTGACCCGGAGGTCGAACTGCTTGGTGCTCGGCAGCCGCGCTCCGTTGTAGTCGCCCGCGAGGTTCCGGCTGCAGACGCCGCCGGCGAAGACATTGTCATCCGCCTGGACGTTGCTGGGGCAGCGGCTGAACGGTGTGCCGCTGGAGAACCGGAAGATGGCGTACACCCCGACGTTCTCGAGCACCGACCCCGCCGCCGAGCCCTGCTTCCAGTTGTTCGGGAAGTTGAGCGCCAGCTGCCCGGCCAGGTTGTGCGGCCGGCTCTGGTTCGTGGGCAGGATCGCCTGCGGGGGCGGGTTGTTGCCGCCACCCAGCGAGTTCAGGATCCGCGAGCCGAAGTTGATGTAGGTGAACGGATCGGAGCCGGTGTTCTTGGCTTCCTCGAAGGTGTACGCGATGTTGCCGTTGAACAGCTCCCCGATGCGGCGGTCGAAGCGGATGTCGATCCCGCGCGCATTGCCGAAGTCGGCGTTGGTGACGACCCGGACGTCCACGTTCGCCAGCTTGAGCGGGTCGAAGTAGCTCACCAGCCGGCCGGCCGCGTCCGAGAGCTTGTCCTTGTTGTAGGCCGAGATGTCCAGCACCATGTCGTCATTGAACGAGTGCCGGATGCCGAACTCGAAGGTGATGGTGCGGCCGAAGTCGAGGTCGCTGCCATACACGTGGTTGGTGTTGGTCACGCTCAGGTCGGTATTGACGCCACCGAGGATGAGCTGGAAGTCCGGCGCCTGCACCTGGTGGGCGTAGGAGAGCCGGAAGTTGGTCCGCTCCGTCACCGGGAACGACACCTGCACGTGGGGGCTCAGGTAGTCGTGGCTCTTGTCCGCCACCAGGCCGGCGTACTTGCCGACGCAGGTTGCGGCCACCGGCCCGCCCCGCGCGCAGCCGGCGGCGGGGGCGCCCGGGGCGCCCGGATCGAACCCGCCCGCACCCGCCATCGACGACAGCCGCGGGAACCAGGTCAGGTCGCCAGCGGTGCTGGCGAAGAAGTACGGCCGCTCCGCCCCGCTCTTGTACCGGTCGTACCGCAGCCCGCCGACCAGTACCACGTCGCCGAGGTCCAGCCGGTCCTCGATGAAGGCGTTCCAGCGGGTCGGCTTCTCATGGTAGCCGTCCGAGAAGGCCTGGCTGGTGAGCCCGGACGAATAGGCATTCATGAAGTACTTGGTGTACTCGCCGCCGATCTTCACCCGGTTGTAGCGGTCCAGCTGCCAGTCCAGGTTCACCTTGCCGAGCGCGCGGTCTTCCTTGTACAGCGAGATCCGGCCAGCCGGCCCGCCCCGGTCGGCGAAGACCGTGACGTTGGTGCTGCTGCCCAGGCCGTAGGGGTTGTTCCGGTACTCGTCGACGGCCTGATACTGGGTCGGGTTGCCGTAGTCGAAGGGGCCGAGCCGCCCCGTGTTGGTCTGGAAGTTCCCGGCGATGTCCGAGATCGGGAAGTTGTCGAAGTCGAACAGGAAGTCGAGCGGCTTGATCATGAAGCCGCCAAACGGATCGCGGGTGTCCTGCTCCCCGGACCGGGTGAGGGGGCCGTTGATGGCCCGATCCCACTGGTACGAGGCGTACATGTCCAGCGCCAGCGCCCGCTCGGCCGACTTGGACAGGTTCTGGGTCCAGTTCAGCGAGAGCACGTTGTTGACGGTCCAGCCGCCGGTCAGGTTCTCCGTGGCGGTCTGGTTGCCGTAATTGAAGTTGCGGGTGTTCGCCTGGGTCCGGACGGCGGTCAGGGCGACCCGGCTGCCGGTCCCGAAGGTGTACTGCAGCTTGCTGTTCATCCGGTAGCTCGACTGGGCGCTCGCCGGAAGCTGGGCGCCGCGGCAGTCGAAGCCGTAGTTGTTCGCGATGCCGTTGTTGTTGCTGCCCTTGAAGGCGTCACACTCGCCGGTGTACATCGCGAACTTCGCGACGTCCACCAAGGTCGTGTCCAGCCCGCCGTTGGAGAGCACCGCCACGGTGGTATCCACCCCCACCGGCACGAAGACCGGGTACTTCTCCCCGTCCAGCCCCTGCCCCGCCGACTTGATGCCTTCCAGGTCGCCACTGAAGTGGAAGGTCAGGTTGTTGGTGATGGGGCCACCGAGCGAGGCCTGGACCCGGTTGAGTCCGAGACTGTGGTTGGACCCGCCGATCTCGTCATTCTCGTACCCGAAGCTGCCGCCCCACCGGGCGCCGCCGCTCTTGGTCTGGATGGCGATCACCCCCGACTGGGCGTTGCCGAACTCAGCCGAGCTGCCGCCGGTGGTCACCGACGCCTGCTCGAACCCGCCGGTCGACACGTCCGCTCGGCCCGCGCTGGTGCCGACGAACTGGCCGCCACGGCCGCCCGGGCTTACCGGCACGCCGTCGATGTACACCGCCGCCTCGTCGTCACGGCCACCGCGGATGTTGATCCCGCCGTTCCGGTTGATGACCACACCCGGCTGCAGCGCGATGACATTCGCGATCCGGTCCACCGGCAGCTTCTCGGTGTACTCGCCGTCGATGTTCTGCTTGGTGGTCACCGCGTCCCGGGGGACCAGGGCGTTCACCGCCGCGGTCACCTCGATCACGCCGATATCCACCGCCTGCTGCTCCAGCGCGAAGTCCTGGGTCACCGTCTGACCGGACAGCACCCGGAGGCCCGTGACCCGGACCGGCTTGTACCCAACGAACGTCGCCGTCAGGTCCACCGACCCGGCCGGCACGTTGTTGAGGAAGTAATAGCCCTGATTGTTGGCGACGGCGCCGAACGCCGTCCCCTCGATCCGGACCTGGGCGCCGGGCACCGGTGCACCGGCCTGGTCCCGAATGCGGCCTTCGAGCTTACCAGTCGCCTGCGCGTGGAGCGAGCCCGCTCCCACGACCAGGGCGACTGCCGCGAGCGCGATCCACCGCGCAGCGCGAGCGAAGGCGCCGACACAGCTTTCTTTCATGGAGACGTCCTCCAATGGCGTGATACACTGACGGACAACTGCGCGAAAACCGCATAGGCGCGGCGGCCAATTGGCCGTCCTCGACCCGGGTGGGAAACGAGATGCGCCTGCCCTACCAGATGGAAGAACTGCGGACGAGATACGCTGGGGGTACGAAAAGTCGCCGATCACGGCCTGATCGGAGGGATGAATATGGAGTGAGCCAAATCACGTGTCAAGGAAGCGAAATATGGCGGGTTTCGGCCAGGTAACAGCCCGTAACCTCTTGGAACAATTGGACATTCGTGAAACGTGGGGGCCTGGCACCCCGACCGCCGCGAACCCCCGAATCACCCGATTTTCACAAACCGGGCGCGAACCGGCCCGGCCCCTCCGGCCCCCGCCAGGGCTCCCCGACCTGGCCCCGGGGGCGGGTTCCCGGTCACTTGTCAGGCGGAATTCCTTGCCGGTCGGGTCCTCAGCCCGCGCCCGCCCGGACGGGAGTCGTTAGCGGGTGACGAGCTCCACCTGCGGCGTCTTCGGGGTCACGATCGGGCCGCCCGGCGCCCACACCATGTTCACCTCGCTCCGCACCCCGAACTCACCGGGCAGGTAGATCCCCGGCTCCACCGAGAACCCGGCGCCCGGCAGGATCTCGCGGTCGTCATGGGTCTCGTAGTTGTCGAGATGCGGCCCCGAGCCGTGCAGGTCCCGGTCGATCGAATGCCCGGTCCGGTGCACGAAGTAGGCGCCGTACCCCGCCGCCTCAATCACCCCCCGCGCCGCCGCATCCCCCTCGAATCCCAGCAACGGCTCCTTCCCCGCCTTCCGCCGCACCACCGCGATGGCGGCGTCTCGGGCATCCCGCACCGTCCGCCACACCTCCTGCACCTTTGGTGGCACGGAGGTGCCCGAGAACCCCATCCACGTCTGGTCGGCGAAGACGGTGCCCAGCCGCCGCCCGGCCCAGAGGTCGAGCAGCACCACCTCGTCCGGGCTGAGCGTGCGGTCCCGCCCCGGCACCGGCTCGTAGTGCGGATTGGCGGCGTTGGGCCCGAAGCCCACGATGGGCGGATGATCGAACTCCAGCCCCTGGGCGTGAATGGCGGCGATCACCCGCTGCTGCAGCGCGCTCTCGGTGAGCCCCGCCCCGCCCTGCATCACCGCGAACCGCAGCGCCTCATTGGCGATGGTGGCCAGCGCCTCCGCCGCAAAGAGGTGATCCTCGAGCTCCCTCACGCTCCAGGCGCTGGCGAAGGTCGTCACCAGCTGGCCGGAGCCGGTCACCCGCCCGCCCAGCCGCCGCACCAGTTCCACCACGCCGTAGGGCACGCGGTCGAGGTAGGGCACGGCATCGTCGGGGGAGATCTCCATGGCCACGGCCTTCCCCTGCACCAGGGAGGCGAGCCCGGCATGCAGCTCCTCCCACCGGGCATAGGGAATGACCCGTCCCGGGAACTGCCCCCCTTCGAACGGGGCCAGCTCGATCTTGTGCACCAGGGCCACCGGCTCCCCTTCCCGCGGGATCAGCAGGAAGAGCCGCCGGCTGGAGAACCCGATCGGGCCCAGCAGCCGGGTCGGGATGGGGTTGATGCCGCGGAAGTCGAAGAGCAGCCAGCCATCGAGGCCGAGCGCCGTGAGGCTGGCGCGAACCTGCTTGAGGTCCAGTCCATCGAGCAGCATCAGTCGTATCCTCCCACAGCGGTCGCGCGCCAGCGGCAGCGGTCATCGCCCTTGCCGCGGCAGCGTTCATGAACCATCGCGCCCTCGAACCCGGTAAGCAGCCGCAGCAGCTCCGCCAGCGCCGCGCCATAGAACGGGCAGGCCCCGCCGTCCGGCAGGGCGATCGCCGACAGCGGCTTGGTGACCTCCGCGACCCCGCCGCTCTCTCCCACTTCCAGCTCCAGCGCCAGGAAACGCCGGGCGGCCCGCACCGCCGCCCCCGCTCCCAGGGACCGGCCGAGGCCGCCGGGCACCAGCCGCGTGGCGGCGCGGGCCAGCACCGGGGCGCTGCGCGCCGCGTGCCGCGCCGCCCGGC
>CAZPER010000007.1:0-69304 GCA_964585655.1 uncultured Gemmatimonadaceae bacterium
CGCTTCCGTCCGCCACGCTCGCCGAGGCCGAGCGTCGGCTCGGCCGCGCGCTCCGGCGGTTCGGGGAACGGGGCGAGGACGCGGGGCCGTTGCAGGCACTCAAGGCCGAGGTCGAAGCCGCCCGCTTCGCGCCCGGAGGCGCCGGGCCCGAGCGGGCGCTCCTGGCGCGGGTGGAGGCGGCACTCGCCGCGGCGGGAGAGGGGGGTGGCCGGGGCGGCCCGCGGTGGCGGCAGCGCGCGGGGTTCGGTCTCCTCCTCGCGCTGCTGAGCGCGCAGCCGGTGCCGGCGCAGTCCGGGCCGGAGCAGTTGTACGAGGCCGGCGCGTATCGCGCCGCGGCGTCGGGTTTCCTGCGCCGCGCGCTGCTCGCCCCCGAGGTCACCACCCACTGGTTCAACCTGGGAGACGCCGCCTTCCGCGCCGGGGACGATGCGGTCGCGCTGGCCGCCTGGGTGCGCGCGGGCCGGCTGAGTCCGCGGGACGGAGGGGTCCGCCGCGCATTGCTCCTGGTCCCGCCCGCCGACTCCCGCGCGGCGGAGGCGCTCTGGCTCGCGCCGGTAACGCCGGAGGAACTGACGCTCCTGGCGCTCATCATCTGGCTTGCGGGGTGGGGCGGAGTCCTGTGGACCCGGCAATGGAAGGGGCGCTGGTTGGTGCTGCTGGGCGCGGCCGCGGTGCTGGCCGGTACCGGCGCCCTGCTCCAGCGGCACTACGCGGCGCCGATTGCGATCGCGGTCGATAACCAGCAGCTCCGTCTCTCCCCCCACGAGCTGGCCCCCGCCGTGGGAGAGGTGCCCGCCCTCGGCACCGTGGCGCTGGAGGACCGGCGGGGTGACTGGGTCCGGGTCGTCGTCACCGGGGGACCGCGCGGCTGGCTCGACGCCCGCTCGCTGGCACCCCTGGCCGGGCCGCAGGTCCCCTGATCGCCCGACGATCCGGGCTTATCTTCCAGCATGCCCCGCCGCATCGCCATCCTGCCGGACACCGTCGCAGACCAGATCGCCGCCGGCGAGGTCGTGGAGCGTCCCGCCTCCGCCGTGAAGGAGCTGGTCGAGAACGCCATCGATGCCGGGGCTACCCGGGTGCGCATCGAACTGGAGCAGGGCGGCAAGACCCTGATCGAGGTGAGCGACGACGGCCACGGGATGGGGCGAGAGGACGCGGTCCTCGCCCTCGACCGCCACGCCACCTCCAAGATCCGGAGCGCCGCCGACCTGGTGGGCGTCCGCAGCTTCGGCTTCCGGGGCGAGGCGCTGCCGGCGATCGCCTCGGTTGCGCGGCTCCGCCTCGTCACGTCGGAGGAGGATGGCGACGCGACCGAGATCGAGGTGAATGGCGGCCGGGTGGACCAGGTCGGCGTGGCGGCGCGCCAGCGGGGCACCACCGTGACGGTGCGGAGCCTGTTCTACAACACCCCCGCCCGGCGCAAGTTTCTCCGCTCGGCCTCGAGCGAGTCGCGAGCCTGCTGGGATGCCGTGGCGACGCTCGCGCTGGCGCACCCGGAGGTGGGCTTCGAGCTGCTGTTCGACGGCCGCCCCCGCCTGCTCGTGACCCCCGGCCAGTCGGCGCAGGAGCGGCTGGAGGCGGTCTGGGGGCCGGACCTGGCCCGGACCCTGGTGCCGGTGCGCTACGCCGTCGGCGGCTTCCAGGTGCGCGGATTCATCCAGCGGCCCGCCGATGCCCAGCCCACCGGACGCCGCACCCAGCTCTTCATCAACGGGCGCCCCTTCCGCGACAACTTCCTGGTCCGCGCCGCGGAGGCAGGCTATCGCTCCGCCATCCACCCTGGCGATCGCCCGTCCCTTTTCCTCGAGATCGAGACCGACAACGCGGACGTGGACGTGAATGTCCATCCCGCCAAGCTCGAGGTCCGCTTCCGCGACCGCATCGGCGCGGAGCGCGCCATGGAAGAATCGGTGCGGGATGCCCTCGGCCGGCTCGAGGCCGCCGCGGTGGTGAGCGCCCCCGGGCGCCGCGAGTGGGCCCCGGCGCCGGTCGGCGGGGACGGCGCAGCGCTGCTGGACGCCCCGGAGCTCTTCGCACCCGCTGAACCAGCGGACGTCGGCGAGGAGGACGAAGGAACCCCGGGCGGTCCCGCCGGCGCGGCATGGGAGCTTGGGCCAGTGACCCAGCTCTTCAACACCTACCTGGTCTATGAGACGACGGACGGACTGGTGTTTGTGGACCAGCACTCCGCGCATGAGCGGGTGCTGTACGAGCAGGTGCTGGACCGGCTTACCAGCGGTGGGCTCCCGGGCCAGCGGCTCCTCCTCCCCACAACCCTGGACCTCACCGACGAGGAGCTGGAAGTGGTGGAGCAGTATGGTGAGGTCCTGGGTCGCGTTGGCTACGAGGTGGAGCCGTTCGGGGGGCGGACGGTGGCGCTGCACGCGGTGCCGACCCCGCACCCCAGGTTCGACGCCACCCGCTGTTTCCAGGAACTGGTGGCGGACCTGGCCCGCGGCCGCTTCGGCGGCTGGGCCAACCGGCTGGAGCGGTTCGCCGCCACCTACGCCTGTCGCGCGGCGGTGAAGGGCGGCGATGCCCTCGAGGAGCGGGAGCGCCGGGAATTGCTGGCCCGGCTCTTCGCCTGCGCCCTCTCACCCCACGACGTGCACGGCCGCGCGACGATCGTGCAGCTGCCCCGGGAGGAGCTGGAGCGCCGGTTTGGCCGGCGCTAGCACCCCCGTCCTCCTCGGCCCCACCGGCATCGGCAAGACGGCCGTCGCCTATGCCCTGCAGGCGCACTGGCCGCTGGAAGTCATCTCGGCCGACTCCCGCCAGGTCTACCGCGGCCTCGACATCGGCACCGCCAAGCCCCCCGCCCGTTGGCTCGCCCGGCTGCCCCATCATGGAATCGATCTCGTCCGGCCCGGCGAACGCTACAGCGCCGGCCGATTCGCCGCGGATGCCCCGGGGTGGATCGCCGCCGTGCGCGCGCGCGACCGGTTGCCGGTGGTGGTGGGCGGCACCGGCCTCTACGTGCGGGCGCTGGCGGATGGGCTCTTCGCCGAGCCGCCGCTCGATGCGCTCCGGCGCCGCGACCTCGAGCGCTGGACCCGCGCCCTCGAGCCGATCGACCTGGTGCGCTGGGCCGCCCGGCTCGATCCCGGCTTCCGGGGCGGCGGCCGGCAGCGCGCGGTACGCGCCATCGAGGTGGCGTTGCTCACCGGCCAGCCGCTCAGCCACTGGCAGGCCCACGCCCGGGCCCAGGGGGTGATTGCGCCCTGGTACGTGGTGCTGACGGCACCCCGCCCGGTGCTGCACCAGCGGATCCTGGTGCGGGCGGAAGAAATGGTCCGCCGCGGCATGATCGAGGAAGTGGCGGCGGTGCTCGCCGAGGGACTCCCCGCCGGCGCGCCGGGGCTCGACGCCATCGGGCCCCGCGAGGCCGTGGAGTACCTGCATGGCCAGCGGCCGCGTGACAGCGTCGCCGGTGCGGTGGCCATCGCCAGCCGCCAGTACGCCAAGCGCCAGGAGACCTGGTTCCGGCACCAGCTGGAGGGGCCGGTCCTCACCCTCGACGCCACCCGCCCGCCGGAGGAGCTCGCGGCGGAGATCGCGGCCCGCTGGGCGGAGCGCCCGGGGTGACATTACCTTCCCCCGCCATGGACCTCCGAGCCGAACTCGCCGACGCGGCCCAGACCGGGAATACCGCCCGGCTCCAGGAACTGCTGGATCACAACCGCGACTTCGCGACCATGCCGGACCTGGCGGGCTGTACCCCGCTGCACTACACCGCCTGGTTCGGGCACCTCGACGCCGCGCGCTACCTGCTCTCCATCAAGGCGGACGTTGCCGCGATCTCGATGGACCCCCTGCGCAACCAGCCGCTCCACGCCGCCGCCACCGCGGGCCACGCGGCCATCGTGGAACTGCTGCTCGATGCCGGCGCCGATCCGAACGCGGAGCAGAGCGGCCAGTGGACCGCGCTCCACGGCGCGGCGGAAAAGGGCCACGCCGCGGTGGTGCGGCTGCTGCTGGAGCGTGGCGCAGCGCCCGCGCGGCGGAGCTATTCCGGCGCCACGCCGCTCGCGCTGGCGCGCGAGCGCGGCCACGCCGAGGTGACCGCGCTGCTCCAGGCGCGAGGCGTCGATGCCTGAGCTCCGTCCCTTGCGTATCGGCATCACCTGCTACCCGACCTACGGCGGCTCCGGCGCGCTGGCCACCGAGCTTGGGCTCGCGCTCGCGCGCCGGGGGCACGAGGTCCATTTCATCTCCTACGCCTCGCCCTTCCGGCTGCGCGGCTTCGCCGAGCGGGTGTTCTTCCACGAGGTGGACACCTCGATCTCGCACTACCCGCTCTTCGATCACTTCCCCTACACCCTGGCCCTGGCCTCCAAGCAGTACGAGGTGGCGCGGCGGGAAGAGCTGGACATCCTCCACGTGCACTACGCCATCCCCCACGCCACTACGGCGTGGATGGCGCGCGAGATGCTGGCCGGCGAACGCCGGGTCCGGGTGGTCACCACGCTGCACGGCACCGACATCACGCTGGTGGGGCAGGAGTCGAGCTTCTACCAGATCACCAAGTTCTCGATCGAGCGCTCCGACCAGGTGACCGCGGTCTCCAACTTCCTCCGGGATGAGACCTATCGCACCTTCGGCTGCGTCAGCTGCAACGTGGTGACGATCCCCAACTTCGTGAATCTCGAGGAGTACCGCCCCGACCCCGCGGCCCGGCGGAACGCCCTCGCCCCCGCCGGCCACAAGGTGATCGCGCACATCTCCAACTTCCGCGAGGTGAAGCGGGTGCGGGACGTGGTCCGGATCTTCGCCCGGATCCGGAAGGCGATGGGCGCCACCCTCGTGATGGTCGGCGATGGCCCCGATCGCGGGGACGCCGAGCGCGAAGCCGAGCAGCTCGGGGTGGCGGAGGACGTCCGGTTCCTCGGGCGGCTGGACCGCGTCGCCACCATCCTCCAGGCCAGCGATCTCTTCCTGCTCCCCTCCCAGACCGAGTCCTTCGGGCTCGCGGCGCTGGAGGCGATGGCCTGCGGGGCGCCCGCGGTCGCGAGCCGGGCAGGGGGCCTTCCCGAGGTGATCGACGACGGCGTCTCCGGCATCCTCGAGCCGCCCGGCTCAGTGGAGGCGATGGGCCGCCGCACCATCGACCTGCTGCTCGACCCCGCCCGGCTCGCGGCCATGCGGGAGGCGGCCATCGCCAAGGCGGGGACCTTCTCCGCCGACCGCGTCGTCCCCATGTACGAGGCGCTGTACGCGGAGGGAATGGGGTGACGCCCGCGGAATGGCTCGCGGCCGGCGTCCTCGGCCTGGTTGAAGGCGTCACCGAATTCCTCCCCGTCTCCTCCACCGGCCACCTCATCGTCGCCGGCGACTGGCTCGGCTTCACCGGGCCCCGCGCCAAGACCTTCGAGATCTTCATCCAGCTCGGCGCCATCTGCGCCATCGCCCTGATCTACCGCGACCGCTTTCTCGGAGCGGCCCGGAGCCTCGGGCGGGAGCCGGCGAGCCGACGCTTCGTGACCAACCTGGCCCTCGGGTTCCTGCCGGCGGCGGCGGTCGGGTTCCTGATCCACGGGTGGATCAAGCAGCACCTGTTCACCCCCGGCGTGGTGGCCTGGGCGTTCATCGCCGGCGGGCTGGTGATGCTGGTCATCGAGCGCTGGAAGCCCCCCACGCGCATCGCGGACGCCGCGGACATCACGCCGGGGATCGCGTTCGGCGTCGGCCTGGCCCAGATGCTGGCGCTGGTGCCCGGGGTCTCCCGCTCCGGCGCCACGATCATGGGAGGCTACGCGCTCGGGCTCTCGCGCACCGCCGCGACCGAGTTCTCCTTCTTCCTGGCGGTCCCGGTCATCGCCGCGGCGGCGGGGTATGACCTGCTCAAGAGCCTGGACGTCCTGACCCGGGCAGACACCGCCTTCTTCGCCGCCGGCTTCCTGGTGGCCTTCGTCTCGGCGTTCATCGTGGTGAAGGCCTTCCTGCGCTACGTCGCCCACCACAGTTTCGTGGTCTTCGCCTGGTACCGGATCGGTTTCGGCGCGTTCCTCCTGTGGCTGGCGGCCCGGCACGGCCCCGCGGTCCTCTGACCGATGCCCTTGCTGCCGCCGATGCGCCTCGAGAGCGTCCCGACCACCCAGGACGTGATTCATGAGCTCGCCGAGGGCGGCGCTCCCGCCGGCACCGCCGTCGTGGCTCGGAGCCAGACTGGCGGCCGCGGCAGCCGAGGGCGCCAGTGGAGCGCGCCGGTGGGAGGGCTCTGGCTGAGCGTGCTCTGCCGGCCGGAGGGAGAGGCCGCGATCGCCGTGCTCAGCCTCAGGGTGGGGTTGGCCGTCGCCGCAGTGCTGGAGCAGGACCGTCCCGGGGTACAGGTGCGGCTCAAGTGGCCCAATGACCTCCTGCTGGCCGACCGCAAGCTGGGCGGCGTGCTGTGCGAGGCGCGGTGGCAGGGCGGGGCCCCGGCCTGGGTCGCGGTCGGGATCGGGATCAACGTCGCCAACCGGCTCCCGCTGGAGCTCGGCCTGGCGGCCATTGCGCTCGGCGAGGTGGTTCCGGAGATCGTGCCCGGGGCCATCGAGGCCGGCGTCCTGGCGGCCGTCCGGGCCGCCGGCTCGGCGGGTGGAGGACTCACCCGGATGGAGCTGGCGGAGTACTCCGCCCGAGACTGGCTGCTGGGGCGCGCGTTGCGGATGCCGCTCGCCGGCATCGCCGCCGGCCTCGCGCCCGACGGCTCCCTGCTGGTCCGCAGGCACGATGGCCGGACCGAACCGGTGCGCTCCGGCTCGGTCGAACTGGCCGATGGCGCCGCCCGCCCCGGACGCGTCGCCCCGCCGACGTGATGCCTTGAGCCCGGCCCGACTCCCGCTACCTTGGTGAGCCATGCTGCTGACGCTGGACGTGGGCAACACCGAGATCACGGTCGGGCTGTTCCAGGGCACGGACCTCTCCGGCCACTGGCGGCTGACGACCAATCCCGACCGCACCCCCGATGAATGGGGCACGGCACTCGGGGTCTTCCTCCTGCACGCCGGGCACTCGCCCAATGAGATCCGCGCCGGCGTGATCGGGTCGGTCGCCCCGGGGGTGACCCAGAGCCTGGTGGAGGCGGTGCAGGCCCTGACCGGGTCCCCGGTCACGGTGGTGGATGCCACCTCGCCGCTGCCCATCCGGCTGGATGTGGACGAACCGCTCAGCGTCGGCGCCGACCGGATCATCAATACCCTCGCCGCGGTGGAACGGTACCGGGCGGACACCGTCGTGGTGGATTTCGGTACCGCCACCACCTTCGACTGCATCACCGCGGACGGCCGCTTCATCGGCGGGGTGATCATGCCGGGCCTCCGGACCTCCGCCGACCACCTGACCCGGCGTGCGGCGAAGCTCCCCGCCACCGAGCTCCGGCCCCCGGAGCGGGTGATCGGGCGGCGCACCGAGGAGTGCATCCGCGCCGGCGTCCTCCTCGGCGCCGCCGACGCGGTGGACGGACTGGTCCGCCGCATCGTGGCCGAATGGCCCACGCCGACACGGCCGCGCATCGTGGCCACCGGCGGGCTCGCCACCACCATCGTCCCCCTCACCACCACAATCGACCTGGTCGATCCCGACCTGACCCTGCACGGCCTCCGGATTGCCGCCGGTCACCTCGGGGTCCGCTGGTAGGGCGGCGGTGGAGATCTGCCCACTCCGCCCTTATACTTCCCCCGACTTCACTCCCAGCCCCTGGAGCTTTCATGAGTGCCGCGGTCCACGCCCAGAGTGGCGCCGACCACACCGATCTGCCCTACGTCCTCCGTGCCGCCGTGAAGCTTGGCGTGCTCGAGGCCGTCGCGGTCCTGGTGATCGGTCTCGCTTCCCGCTCTCTCGAGGGTGTCGCCGAGATGGCGCTGCTCGGCGTCCTGGTGACGGCCGCAATCCTCGCGGTGACCTTCCTGCCAGGGCTCTGGACCCGCGCGGCCACCATCGAAGGGATCGCGGGCGCCGCGGGGATCGGCCTCGCCGCGACGGTCGTTTTCCTGGTCGTGGACGTGGTGGCCTTCCAGCCCTTCGGGTTGTACACCAACCGCTGGCGCGAGATCGGTGGCGGCAGCAACTGGTGGTATCACCCGATCCTGTGGATGGTCGGTACCTACCTCCCCTGGCTCGGGGCCTGGATCCTCGCCAACCAGTCCGCGAAGAACGGCCAGCCCAGCCTGGCCGGCGGGGCGGTGCTCGCCATCGCCGCCAGCGCCGTCTGCATGGTCCTGGGCGTCCTGTTCCACGTGCCCGGCGCCGGCTGGAACGTCCCGACGTTTGGCGTCTCCTTCCTGCCGGGCCTGGCGGTGGCGACGGCGGTCTCCGGGCTCGGCGTGCGCCGGAAGTAGCGGTGGATGCGCTGGTCCGGCCTGCTGATCCGGATAGTTGGCTGGCTGCTCACGCCCCTCGTCGCGTGGGCAGCTTCGCTTTGGGGAGCCTGGATCATGCTGCGCCGGGTCGCCAGCTTCGACAACCCGAGGCATGCGCTGTACGCCGCCCTGGGCGCGGGGCTCTTCCTGGCCGTCCTCGCCATGCTGGCCTGGCTTGAGTTGCTGCGCCGGTCCCCCCGCCTGCGGCACTCGCTCCACGTCGATCGCGAAGGTCTCCCGGTGCTCGAGGAGGCCGCTCCACCGCCATCCTCCACGCCGGAGGCCAAGCCATGACTCGCACCCCCCTCGCCTCCCTGGCCCTGGTTGCCGCCATGCTCGCCTGCGGCGGTGGCCGGTCGGACGCCGACACCGCGGACGCACCGCCCGAGGAGGAGGGGATGGTCTCGTCGAAACTGACCGACTCCCTGATCCTCCGCACCCGGGACGGATATGAGGTCTGGTTCAGCGGCAGCCGGCCCGCTCGCGACGATAACGGCCAGGTGTGCGTCGAACGGACCATGCAGATCCGTCACGACACCACCCGGGTGAACATCCCGCTGCTCTACACCGGTGCCCCGCCGATCCTGGTGAACGACTCGACCATCGAGGCGGCCATCTGGCTGCATTGCCGGCCCGGGAACCTCTATCAGGTGAACCTCCGGACCGGGTTGCCGGTGCGGGTCCGTTGAGGCTCCGCTGCTGGCTCGCGGCCTGCCTCGCGGCCGCTCCGCTCTCGGCGCAGGGCCCGGGGTTCCAGCTCGGGCATCTCTTCACCGATCCAAGCGCCACCAGCTACCGCCTGGGTTCGAGTTTCACCCTGACCCCGCCAATCGGGGCCGCGGTGCATGGCGCGGTGGTGGATGGCCGGGGTTCCCTCGGCAACCTGTGGGGGATGGGCGTGGATCTGTCGCTCTTCCGGAGCGGGACCGCCGGGGCCTACCTCGTGGGCGGCGTGGAAGGGGGCTTCATCACCCGAGGGGACGAGACGTTCTGGACCGGCTGGGCCGCCGGCCTCGGCTACGAGTTCTTTCCCTTCCGGGGACTCTCGCTCGCGGCCGAGGGCCGCTACCGCGAGATCAACGGCCGGTACGACGGGGTGGAACTCGGCGTGCGCCTCGGCCTCGACCGCGGCAGCCGCTCGTCGCGCCGCGCCACACCGTCGGCCGCCGCCCCGCTCTCCGTACCGGCCACCAACGCCGCACCCGAGGCCGAGGCGATCCGGGAGGATCTGGGCCGCGCCGGCGTCACCGAGGCGGACGGTCGGGTCCTCGGCGACGTGGTCCAGACCGCGCTCGACGTGATGGGGATGCCCTACCGGTGGGGAGACGAGGGAGAGGAGGGCTTCGACTGCTCGGGGCTCATCCAGTACGCCTTCGGCCGCCACGGGATCACGCTGCCGCGCCGGAGCGCGGACCAGGCCAGGACGGGGAGCCCGGTGTCGCGGGACCTCGCCTCACTGCGGGCCGGTGACGTCCTCACCTTCGCGAACAGCGGCACCCGGATCACGCATGTGGGGCTGTACCTCGGGAACGGGCGTTTCATTCACAGCGCCCGCGGCGGGGTGCAGATCAGCGTGCTGAGCGACGAGGATGTGTCGGGCCGCTGGTGGTTCCGGCGGTGGATCGGGGCCCGGCGCATCATCGGCTAGGCCGCCGGGAACGCTTCACGGGGGAGCGGGAGCCGACGCCGGCTCTCGCTCCCCCGTCCTGTTTCCGGGCCCGGCCTACTGGTTGTGGTCCTGTCCGCCGTGGTCGTGTTCCTCGCCCTCGGTCATACCGAGAAGCTCGAGCGAGGCGAGGTCCCGCTGGTAGTCGGGATTGGACTCATCGATGCCGGGCCAGCGCGCGTCGCGGTCCGGTGCGAAGATGGCGGCGATATGCGCCATCGCGCCGTTCTTGAGCGTGTCGCCGGTGGGGTTGTCGTACACCCCCACGACCCGGTACCGCTGCCCGGCTCTGAGCCGGACCCCGGAACCGCGCACCCCCGGCAGGCTCCGGCTCACTCCACTCACCTTGCCATCCGGTTCCCGCTCCGCGTTCACCCGCGCGATCACCTTGCCGGTCTCGACGTCCTCCAGCCGGACCTGCACCCCGTAGTCGTGCATGTGCCCGCCGTACCCCAGGAGCCGGCCGCCGACGGGCTGGGTGAACTCCCAGGCCTTCTCGGACCGGCCGGGCGGCACGTCGTACACATTCGAGCCACCGATCGTCAGGTTCACGTCCATGTAGAAGGGCAGGACATCCACCGGCCGCGGATTCTGGTTCTTCGGCGAGTAGATGAGGGTCATCTCGAGGTAGACCCCATCCAGGTCCGCGCCGGTATCGTTATGCCAGGCGATATAGAACCCCAGGTCCATGCCGGGAGCCATTGGCACGCCAATGGTCGCCGGCAGCATCGCGTCATCGGTCTCGGTGCCGGTCCCGAAGAGCCGCTCCGCCGCGGGGTAGAGCGCCTGCCGCCGGCTGAAATTGACCACGATCATGTGGTGCATCAGCCGCTTGGGCAGGGCCTTGCCGTCGGCGCTGACCACGGCGGTCCGGAATCCGCGGAACCAGCCTTCGACCGGCCACTGGAAGCGATAGACCGGGGTGCTGTGCGCGGCGCCCAGGTCCATGGCGTGGTGGTCCATCTGGCCCATGTCGGGCAGGGTGTAGGGCCCCGCCTTGATGTGAATCTCGCGCCGGGCGGAGTCCACGGTGACCGCGACGGTCACGTCGTCGGGACGGGCGGGCGCATGCGGGGCGGGGACCGGCCGCAGGGCGGTCAGCAGCGCAACTGTGGCGAGCAGCATCGGAGTGTCTCCCTGGTCGGGCGGTCCGCCCGCTGGTCACGGCGGCCGCGCGCCGAAGAAAATAGGCAATGGGCCGTCGGCTGTCAGGCCCGCGCCCGGGAGCGAAACCCGAGTCGCGTGGTGGGCCTTTGGCTCTGTGTCTACGCGCGAGTGGGGTGGGGTGGTTCCCTTGGCACTCCCCGTTGACAAGTGCCAGCCGTGGTGTATCTTCCTCTCCCAGTTCTAGCAGTCCCTGACTGCTACTGCTAACTCATTGTTTCTCAATACCTTATACACCGACGTGGGAGGACAGATGGCAACCACGAAGGCCAGGCCGAAGCTCAAGATTCAGCCCCTCGAGGATCGCGTGGTGATCTGGCCGGACGAGGAAGGCGAGAGCATGCGCGGCGGGCTCTATATCCCGGACACCGCCAAGGAAAAGCCCACCCAGGGCGAAGTCGTCGCCGTGGGCCCGGGCCGGGTGGAAAAGGGCGAGCGGATCCCGATGGAAGTGAAGGTCGGGGACAAGGTGCTCTACGGGAAGTACAGCGGGACCAACATCACGGTGGACGGCGAAGAAGTCGTGATCGTGAAGGCGTCCGACATCCTCGCCCGGATCAGCTGAACCGGTCGGGCTACTGACTCAGGAGACTATCGCAATGGCTGCAAAGGAACTGCTGTTCAACAGCGAGGCCCGCGCGCGGCTCAAGAAGGGCGTTGACGCCCTCGCGGACGCGGTCAAGGTCACCCTCGGCCCCAAGGGCCGGAACGTGGTGATCGACAAGAAGTTCGGCTCGCCGACCGTCACCAAGGACGGCGTCACGGTGGCCAAGGAGATCGAGCTCGCCGATCCCATCGAGAACATGGGCGCCCAGATGGTGAAGGAGGTGGCCACCAAGACCTCCGACCTCGCCGGCGACGGCACCACCACCGCGACCGTGCTGGCCCAGGCCATCTATCGCGAGGGGCTCAAGAACGTCACCGCCGGGGCCAACCCGATGGAGCTCAAGCGGGGAATCGACCGCGCGGTCGAGGCCATCATCGAGGAGCTCAAGCGGATCTCCACCCCGTCCGCGGGCAAGAAGGAGATCGCGCAGGTCGGCACCATCTCGGCCAACAACGACCACGAGATCGGCAAGCTGATCGCCGACGCGATGGAGAAGGTCGGCAAGGACGGCGTCATCACGGTCGAGGAGGCCAAGGGCCTCGAGACCACCCTGGAGACCGTGGACGGCATGCAGTTCGACCGCGGCTACCTCTCGCCCTACTTCGTCACCGATCCCGAGAAGATGGAAGCGGTGCTCGAAGACGCCTACATGCTGATCCACGACAAGAAGATCAGCGCCATGAAGGAGCTGCTCCCAGTCCTCGAGAAGATCGCCCAGACCGGCAAGCCGCTCCTGATCATCGCCGAGGATGTCGAGGGCGAGGCCCTGGCCACCCTGGTGGTGAACAAGCTCCGTGGCACCCTGAAGGTCTGCGCCGTGAAGGCGCCGGGCTTCGGCGACCGCCGCAAGGAGATGCTGGTGGACATCGCCAAGCTCACCGGCGGCAAGGTGATCTCGGAGGAAGTCGGCTTCAAGCTCGAGAACGCCGTGCTGGCCGATCTGGGCCGCGCCAAGCGCATCGTGGTGGACAAGGACAACACCACCGTGGTCGATGGCAAGGGCAAGGATGACGACATCCAGGGCCGCATCTCGGAGATCAAGGTCGCGATCGACAAGAGCACCAGCGACTACGACCGCGAGAAGCTGCAGGAGCGTCTGGCCAAGCTCGCCGGCGGCGTGGCCGTGATCAACGTCGGCGCCGCGACCGAGACCGAGATGAAGGAGAAGAAGGCCCGCGTCGAGGACGCGCTGCACGCCACGCGCGCGGCGGTCGAGGAAGGCATCGTGCCGGGCGGCGGCGTCGCCCTGCTGCGGGCCCAGTCGGTGCTGGAGAAGGTCAAGGGCACCGAGGACGAGAAGATCGGCGTGGATATCGTGCGCCGGGCCCTCGAGGAGCCGATCCGGATGATCGCCCAGAACGCGGGCGCCGAAGGCTCGATCATCGTGGCCAAGGTCCGGGAGTCGAAGGACAAGTCCTTCGGCTACAATGCCGCCACCGACACCTACGAGGACCTGGTGAAGGCGGGCGTCATCGACCCGACCAAGGTGACCCGGACGGCGCTGCAGAACGCCGCCTCGATTGCCGGCCTGCTGCTCACCACCGAGTGTGTGGTGGTGGAGCGGAAGGAAGACAAGCCCGCCCCGGCCGCGCCCGGCGGCGGTGGCATGGGCGGGATGTACTAGGGCATCCCACGACGGGAGCGCCAGGGCTGGCCTTGGCGCCTCCGCGGCGGGACCCACCAGCGCCCCGGGCCTTCACGGCCCGGGGCGCTCGGTTTGGTGAGCCGGATCACCGGATTAGATTGGCGCGGTTCCTGCCCTGTATGCCCGCAGATGGGGTTTGGAGTCCGAAAGTGTCCACCGGAGGGAACATCGTGCTGAAGCAACTGTGCCTGCTGGCCCTGTGCGCGTCCCTGGCCGCCGCCCCGGCGGCCGCCCAGGCGGAGGCGCCGATCGTCGGAACCTGGAAGGCGGAGCTGCGGGACCAGGAGCGGCGGGATGCGCCGCGGGAAGTCATCGTCCGCCCCGATTCGAGCGCCAGCTGGGGCAAGGAGACGGTCCGCTGGCGGCTCAAGGCGGACAGCGTCATGATCGCGCTGGGCGGGGAATGGGTGACGTACAAGCTGCAGGTGAAGGGCGGCAAGCTCACCCTGTCCGGCGGGGACCTGGCAAAGCCGGTGACCCTTTCGAAAGCCGGCCCCCCCACGCCGCGGCCCGAGGGCACTCCGGTTCCGCCGGATCCCGAAGCGCCGTAGCCGCGGGGCCGGGCGGGACCAGAGCTGGCGGACGAGGGCGGGCCGGGTGGCCCGCCCTCGGTGCTATCCAGCGGTCGCGAAGGCGGTGAGGACGATCTGGGCCAGCGGCTGGTCCTGCAGGGCCACATGCAGCGCGGTCCCGTGCGCCGCGAGCACCGGCGCCACTTCGGCCCGCGCGTGCTCGGCGCTGTTGCAGCGCTCGCTCAGGTGCGCCAGCACCACGACCTCGAGCCCCGGATGTGCCACCTCGGCCAGCAGCTCCGCCGCCGCGCGGTTGGAGAGATGCCCCCCCGAGCCGGCGATCCGTTCCTGCACCACCGGAGGGTAGCTCGAGGTGCGCAGCAGCACCTCGTCATGGTTCGCCTCGAGCACGATCGCGTGCGCCTGCCGCAGCAGGTAGCGGACGGCGACGGTTGGGCGGCCGAGGTCGTAGGCCACCGCGATCCGGTGGCCGGCCGCGGTGCGAATGGCGAGTGCCACCGGTTCGGCGGCGTCATGGCTGGTGGGGCAGGCGTCCACGACAAACCGGCCGTGGGTAGTCGGTCCGAGCATCGTGAGGGGCAGGAAGCGGGCGTTGGGCATCCGGGGGCGGAGGCGGTCCCAGGTGCCGGTGGCGGTGAGTACCGGCACCCGGAGGGTCTGGGCCAGCCGGGCGGCGCCGGCGGTGTGATCCCCGTGCTCGTGGGTGAGCAGAAGGCCGACCGCGCGGCGGAGATCGAGGCCAACCGCGGCGGCCCGACGCTCCGTCTCCCGGGCGCTGAAGCCGGCGTCCACTAGCAGCACCTCGTCCCCCGAGCCGATGGCGAAGGCGTTGCCCGAGGATCCGGAGCCGAGGACGTAGAGGGTGGTCACCGCCCGGTCACGCGGCGATAGGTGCGCTCCAGCGCCGCCCGGCGCTCCGCGGTCCAGGCCACCTCGCGTCGCGGGAGCACCCGGCCGGCCACCGTGAGGAATCCCTCTTCCGTCATCCGCTCGCTCCCCGTCACCCCCCACGCCATCGGCGGGACCTCCCGGGGTGGCGTGGTGGCGCCGAACACATTGGCCCCGGCGCCGATGACGGTGCCGGTCGCCAGCATGGTGCCGATCGCGGTCTTGGCGTGATCCCCGATCAGGCTGCCAAGGAACTGGCGTCCGGTCTCGATCCGGCGCCCGTCCACCGTGAGCTGCACTTCGCCGTAGGTGTTCTTGAGGTTTGAGGTCGTGGTGAGCGCGCCCAGGTTCACCCAGTGCCCCAGAACGCTGTGGCCCACGAACCCGTCATGGCTCTTGTTGGCGTAGCCCAGGAAGAGGCTGTTGCTCACCTCCCCCTTCACGCTGCAGCGGGGCCCGAAGACGCTGGCGCGCAGGTGGCCACCGAGCAGGCGGCACTTCTCCCCGGCGTAGAGCGGACCCTCCAGCCGGCTGCCATGCCGGACTTCCACGCCGGCCTCCAGCACGATGCCCCCGGCGCGGGTATCGAAGACGACCCCCGGCTCGACGTTCGCCCCGCGGCTCAGGACCAGCGCGGGGTCGCCGAGCACGATGCTCCCCGCCGGGACCGGATCCACGGGGCCGGCCGCGAAGCCCAGGCAATCGGCGGGGAGGTAGCGCTCCAGCGCGGTGACGAGGTCGTGGCAGCCCCGGAGGAGGAGCCCGTCCACCTCGAGCGCCGACCCCTGATCCGTGGGCCCGCTCCACCGCGAGCCGGCCGGGACCACCCAGGCAACCGTCCGCCCCTGGTGGGTAAGGCGACGGGTGTCGGGGGCAAGGACGATCGGCGCGCCGGTCGGCGCGAACCACGCCGCCGCCACCACAACGGGGCCGGGGGCCTGCAGCTCGGCCTGGACCACCGGCTCATCCAGTTCGTGGAAGCCGGCGACGTGGGGACCCACGATGGCGGTGGTTTCGCGGTCGAGCGCCGCTTCCCACCGTTCGCGGATCTTCCAGACGCCGGCCCGGAGTTCCGCCACCGGGCGCACCCCGCGGAACGGCTGCCACTCGGGGCCGGGGTCGGCGGGCTCGAGGAGAACCAGGCTCACGGCAGGTCGCGGATCTCGGGGGGAAGCTGGTCGAGGATGGTCTTGAGGTCGGCAGCGCGGGCACGGGGAATCACCAGCAAACGCCCGTTGGCGTGCACCACGACCTTGTCCTTGAGGTCGGCCAGGACGATCGGGTCGCCGCTCGACCAGACCACGCAGTCATCGCAGTCGATCAGGTGCACCGGGCCCTGGGTCACGTTGCCGCGGCTGTCCCGGCGGCGGATCCTGGCCAGGGCATCCCAGGTGCCGACATCATCCCAGGTGAACCGGCCGGGCACGACCGCCACCGCGCGGCTCCGTTCCAGCACCCCGACGTCGATCGAGACCGGCGTCACGCCGCTGAAGAACCCGGGGACGTCGCCCGCGTCGAGCCGCGGGAGGCTCGGGGCGATCTCCGGCGTGTTCCGGGAAACCTCATCCAGCAGCACCTCCGCGGTCCAGGCAAAGAGGCCGCTGTTCCACCAGGCCCCGGAGGCCATCAGGTCGAGCGCGGTCGCCGCGCTGGGCTTCTCGGCGAATCGGGCGACGGTTCGCGCCACGTCATCC
The DNA here is from genome assembly GCA_964585655.1 of uncultured Gemmatimonadaceae bacterium. Taxonomy (GTDB): domain Bacteria; phylum Gemmatimonadota; class Gemmatimonadetes; order Gemmatimonadales; family GWC2-71-9; genus JADJOM01. The sequence continues at coordinate 16,540 of CAZPER010000007.1, forward strand.
AGCGAGGTCCCCGGCACGATGTACCCGAAGCCGGTGTCCGGTCGCGAGGGGACGATGCCCACCGTCACCAGCCGGCGGTACCGGACCGCGGTGGTGAGCGCCTGTTCGGCGGTGTGCCGGAAGGCGGCATCCTCGCGGATGGACCAGTCGGCGTGGAGCGAGAGCACCTCCGCCTCGGGATCGCGCTGCCGGGCCTCGAAGGTGGCCCAGACGAGGGCCGGGCCGGTGGAGGCGGCCCGCGGCTCCACCAGGATGTTCTCGTGCGGCAAGCCGAGCACCTGCTCGAGCCGCGGGGCCAGGGCGGGGCCGGTCACCACCAGCACCCGTTCGCGGGGGACCAGCCCCTCCAGGCGGACCAGCGCCTGCTCCGCAGTGGACAGCGGCCCGGTGAGGGGCAGGAGCTGCTTCGGCATGGTTGGGGTGCTGAGCGGCCAGAAACGGCTGCCCGAGCCCCCCGCCAGGATCACGGCCCAGCGCATGTCAGTCGGTTCGGATCAGAGGAGGGCGGCGAGTTCCGGCGCGCGCTGCCGGAGGTCGTAGAGCAGGGGGCCGGCGTTGCTGCGGGCCGCGCCCAGAATGAACAGGTGGCCTTCCGTGCCGAGCGGACGGAGCAGCGCGAGCCGCCCATCGAACTCCAGCACCCCGGCGGTGAAGCCGTCACACTCGGCCGCCTGGCCCAGGCGGCGGGCGCCGTTCACGAACGAGGCGGCCAGCGCCGCGACCGCTTCGACATCCACCGGCTCGCGGCCGGCGGAGTCGATCGGGAGCCCATCACTGCTCAGCACGACGACCGCGTCCACGTCCGCGCGGGCGGCGAGGTCCTGAACGACTTCGCGCAAGCCAGCCATGGGTGCGTCTCCGGGATCGGGGGGGCAGATGGAAGGGGATTGTAGGCAGGCGAGTGGGGCGAAGTCAAGGAATGACTGTGGGTTGACCCTGCTCTGTCAGGGCCCTAGAATGCGGCCATGACCCGTGCGCATCTTTGGCTCGGCGTGGCGGGATTCGCCGTCGCCGTCGCCTGCAGCGACCCCAACGCCATTCCTGACGCGAGCCTCACCAACGAGGTGGACACCCTCACGCTCTGGGCACTGGACGGTGGGCCGCTCACCCGGCCCACCGCCTATTCGCTGAACGCGCGGAGCGGGGTCCGGACCTGGGACGTGGGCACCAACTTCGAGTTCGCCTTCACGGTGGATCCGGCGGGCCGGCCCGTGCTGCTCCCACTCGAGGTCCTGGGCCTTACCAGCAGCGGGTCGCTCAAGCCGGGGCTCAAGCCGTCGGCGCTGACCTTCGACGGGATGAAGCGCGCACCGCTCAACGGGTACGTCACCACCGACACCCTCCCCGCGGACTCGGGCGCCAAGTACTTCATCCGCACCGGCGTCAACAGCTGCGCCTCCTACGGCGTGCCGCTCTACGGCAAGCTCGAGATCCTCTACGTGGACACGGTCGCCGATACCCTCAGCCTCCGCGTCGTCGCCAACCAGAATTGCGCCTACCGCGACCTGGACCTCGGCATCCCGAAGGACTGACCCGCCGTGATTGACATCAAGCTGCTCCGCCAGGACGCCACCGCGGTGCGCGCCCAGCTTGCGCGCCGGCGGGACCCGGCCCTCGATGCCCAGCTGGAGCGGCTGGCCGAGCTGGAGCGCCGGCGACGCGAAGTCCTCACCCGGGCGGAGACCCTCAAGGCGGAGCGCAACACCGCCTCGGGAGAGGTGGCGCTGCGCAAGAAGGCGAACGAGCCCGCGGACGAGCTGCTGGAGCGCCTCAAGCGCTCGGCCGAGGAGGGGAAAGCCCTGGACCAGGAGGTGCGGGAGGTGGAGGCCGCCCTCGACGGGCTGCTGTTCACCATCCCCAACCTGCCGCTCCCCTCGGTGCCCGACGGCGACGCGAGCGGCAACATGGTGGTGAAGGAAGTCGGCGTCCGTCCGGCATTCCCCTTTACCCCGAAGGCCCACTGGGACCTGGGGACCGCGTTGGGGCTGTTCGACCTCCCCCGCGGCGCCAAGATCACGGGCTCGGGCTTTCCGCTCTTCACCGGCCCCGGCGCCCGCCTGGTGCGGGCCCTCAAGAACTTCCTGCTCGACCTGCACACCCTGGAGCATGGGTACACCGAGATCGCGCCTCCCTTCCTGGTGAACCGCGCCTCGATGACCGGCACCGGCCAGCTCCCCAAGTTCGAGGAGGAGCTGTACTTCACGGCCGCGGACGACCTGTTCCTCATTCCCACCGCCGAAGTGCCGGTGACCAACATTCACCGGGACGAGATCCTCGATGCCGGGGAGCTCCCGAAGGGGCTCTGCGCCTTCACTCCCTGCTTCCGGCGGGAGGCCGGCGCGGCGGGAAAGGACACCCGCGGCCTGATCCGGGTGCACCAGTTCGACAAGGTGGAGCTGGTCCGGTTCTGCCGCCCGGAGGAGAGCCCGGCACAGCACGAGGCGATGACCCGCCACGCGGAGACCGCCCTCGAGCGGCTCGGCATCCCGTACCGCCGGCTGGCGCTGGCGGCGGGGGACCTCGGCTTCGCCAGCGCCTGCACCTACGACCTCGAGGTGTGGGCCGCGGGGGTGGGCACCTGGCTCGAGGCCTCGAGCGCGAGCACCTTCACGGATTTCCAGGCCCGGCGCGCCGGGATCCGCTTCCGGCGCGAGCCGGGGGCCAAGCCGGAGTTCGTGCACACGCTGAACGCCTCCGGCGTGGCCTTCCCGCGGACGATCATCGCGCTGCTCGAGAACAACCAGCAGGCCGACGGCTCGGTGGTGCTCCCGCCCGCGCTCGTGCCCTACTTCGGCAGCGAGCGCCTCGTGCCGCGTGCGTAGGCGCGGCCTGCGCCGGTTCGCGCCGGTGCTGGTGGTGCTGCTGGTGCTGCTCCTGGTGGGGCTCTCGGCCGGCTCGGGCTGGATCGTGGTGCGGCACTTCCGGAACGACGCCACCGCCATCAGCCGGCTGTACGCCGGCGTCTTTGCCGGACTGAACGATCCCCGGGAAGGGGGCGCGGTGGACGCGCTCCTCGCCCTCGGCGAGGAAGTGCGCCAGGCCGGGATCCCCCTGATCGTCACCGATACCGCCGGCCGGGTCACGGCCGCGGCCAACCTGCCATTCGAGGCGGCGCTGGACGATCCCCGGGTCCGAGCCTATGCAGCGCAGCTCGACCGCGAGAACCCGCCGATCACCGATCCGGCCATGGGCACACTGCACTACGGCCCGGTCTCCGCCAAGCGCCAGCTCACCGCCCTCACCATCCTGCAGGCCTGCCTCCTGGTCTCGATCGTCGGCGTCGGCGTCGCCGCCTGGCGCAATGCCATGGCCGCGCAGCGCGACCGGCTGTGGGTGGCCATGGCGCGTGAGGCCGCCCACCAGATGGGCACCCCGCTCATGAGCCTGCAGGGGTGGATCGAGCAGCTCCGCTCCCGCGCCACCCCGCCGCCGCGGCTGGCCGAGCACCTGGAGGCGGATGCCGAGCGGCTGGAGCGGGTGGCGCAGCGGTTCGAGCGGATCGGGCGCCAGGTGCGCCGGGAGCCGGTGGATACCGGCGGGCTGGCGCGGAAGGTGGCGGACTACTTCCGCCCCAGGCTGCCGACCCGGGCCAACCGGATCGCCATGGTCGTGGACGCGCCGGACGCCGGCCCCACGGTGCTGGGCGACCCGATCCTGATCGAATGGGCGCTGGAATCGCTGGTCAAGAATGCGATCGATGCGCTGCAGGGGCGGGAAGGGACCATCACCCTGCACGTGGACCAGGAGGCGGACGCCGCGACCATCCGGGTCATGGACGACGGCCCGGGCATCCCGGGGGAACTGCGGCGGCGCATCTTCGAGCCAGGCATCACGACCAAGTCGAGCGGCTGGGGCATCGGCCTGGCGCTGGCGCGCCGCGTCGTTGAGGACTCGCATGGCGGGGAATTGATCCTCGAATCCAGCGAGCCCGGCGCCACCTTCCTCATCCGGATACCGACGCATGCCGCCTGACCGGTCCTCCCTCATCGGCCTCGACAGCCTGAACCCGCCCCAGCGGGAGGCGGTCGAGCACGTGCATGGGCCGCTCCTGGTGGTCGCCGGCGCGGGCTCCGGCAAGACCCGTGTGCTCACCATGCGGATCGCCCGCCTGATCGAGCATGCCGGCGTTTCCCCCGCGCGGATCTTCGCGGTGACCTTCACCAACAAGGCCGCCGGAGAAATGAAGGAGCGCGTGGGCCGGCTGCTGGGGCAGGACCCCTCGGGCCTCTGGATCGGGACCTTCCACTCCCTCTCCGCGCGGCTGCTGCGGCGGGAGGCGGAAGCGCTCGGCTTCACCCGGCAGTTCACCATCTACGACGAGGACGACCGGCTCTCGCTCATCCGCCGGCTGATGGACGCCCGCGGCCACTCCACCAAGCTCTTCCCGCCCAAGATGATCCAGTCGCTCATCTCGGCGGCGAAGAACCGGATGACGAGCCCCGACGACCTCGCCGCGTCACCCTTCGACCGGCCGGCGCAGGTGGCGGCGGATGTGTATCGCGCCCTGGGCGGCGCGCTCAAGGCCCAGAACGCGATGGACTTCGACGACCTGATGCTGCACCCGCTGACCCTCTTCCGGGAGCGGCCCGACCGGCTGCGCTACTACCAGGAGCGCTTCGCCTTCCTGCTGGTGGACGAGTTCCAGGACACCAACAGCGCGCAGTACCAGCTGGTCCGGCTGCTTGGGGCGCACGGCAACGTCTGCGCCGTCGGGGACGACGACCAGTCCATCTACGGCTGGCGCGGTGCCGACGTGCGCAACATGCAGTCGTTCCTGCAGGACTTCGGCGGCAGCCAGGTGGTCCGGCTGGAGGACAACTACCGCTCCACCCAGGTGGTCCTCGACGCCGCCAACGCCGTGATCGAGGAGAACAAGGGCCGCATCGGGAAGACCCTGCGCACCCGGCGGAAGGGCGGGGAGAAGGTCACCGTGGTCGCAGCGGCGGACGAACGGGACGAGGCCGAGTGGATCGTCGGGGAGCTCCGGGCCCGGAGCGCCAAGGGGGACTGGACCTGGCCGGAGATGGCCATCCTCTACCGGACCAACTCGCAGTCGCGGGCGCTGGAGGAAGCGTTCCGCCGGGCGGGGATCCCCTACCGGATCATCGGGGCCATCAGCTTCTACGACCGGCGCGAGGTGAAGGACCTGCTGGCCTACCTGCGGCTGGTCGCGAATCCGGCGGATGACGAGGCCTTCCTGCGCGCGATCGCCGTCCCGCGCCGCGGGCTCGGGGAATCGAGCCTGGCGATTCTCGCGGAGGCGGCGCGCCAGTGGGGGAAGCCGCTCCTCTCCGCCGCCGGCGCGGCGGAGATGGTCCAGGGGCTCCGCCCGAACGTGCGGAGCGCGCTGCGCGACTTCGCCACCCTGATCGGGGAGCTCCGCGAGCGGGCCCTGACCTGGCCGCCGGCCCAGGTGCTGGAGCAGGTCATCCAGGCGGTGGCCTACGAGCAGATGCTCATCGCCGAGGGCCCCGAAGGCGCCGACCGGTGGGAGAACGTGCGCGAACTCGTGGCCAGCGCGGCGGAGTGGTCGGAGGTGGTGGAGCCGGGGGACGAGGACACCACGACCCCGCTGGAGCGATTCCTCTCCGAGGCCGCGCTGCTCTCCTCGCACGACAGCATCCAGGGGCCGAACGAAGGGGTCACCCTGATGACCCTGCACACCGCCAAGGGGCTGGAATGGCCGGTCGTGGTGCTGGCGGGAATGGAGGATGGACTCTTCCCCCTGGCGCGTGCCGAGGAACAGGAGAACGGGCTCGAAGAAGAGCGCCGGCTCTGCTACGTTGGTATCACCCGCGCCAAGGACAAGCTGTACCTGAGCTGGGCTCGCGCCCGCCGTCGTGGTGGGCAGCTGATGCCTGGCCGTCCGTCGCGGTTCCTGGCCTCGCTCCCGCCGGGGGTGGTGGAGGAGAAGCGCACCAGCTCGATGTGGGCGCCCGACTGGGGCGCGGCCTCCGCGCCGCGACGACCGGGCGGCGTCGGCAGCGGCGCGATCCCGGTGCGGCGTTCGTTCTTCGACGATGACGAGCCGCCGGGCCCCCGGGCGGCCGAGGAGCCCGAAGCGTCCCAGGACGCTCCCCGCTACGTCAAGGGCGAGCGGGTACGGCACCGCCGCTTCGGGGGCGGCACTATCCAGGGGCTCAACGGGACCGGGCGGGATCTCAAGGTCACGGTCAAGTTCGATGACGAAGAACATGGAGTGAAGCAGCTGCTGGTGGCCTACGCTGGCCTCGAACGGGAATGGGAGAGCGCATGAGCATTCGGCGGGAGGATGTACTGCACGTGGCCCGGCTGGCGGAGCTGGAGGTGGCGGAGGGAGACCTGCCCCGGCTGGTGGAGCAGATGGGGCGGATCGTGGAATTCGTCGCCCAGCTGAACGAGGTGCCGGCGTCGGAACGGGCGCCTGCGTTCCTGGCGGGGCCGGCGGCGGTGCGCCTGCGCCCTGATGAGGTCGCCCCGGACCGGCTGGTCCATGGGGCCGACCGGATCGCCCCCGAGTTTCCGCAGGGGTTCTTCGCCGTGCCCAGGCTCGGGGCCATGGACGGTGGGGAATGAGCGGGGTCGCGTTCGTGGCCGACGCCGTCGGCCGCGGGAAGGCCAGCGCCGCGACGGTGGCCCGCGAGGTCGGCGCCCGGCTGGAGAAGGCCGCGCCGCTCAACGCCACGCTGCACTGGTCGCAGGCGGTGCTGGACCGCGAGGCGGCGCGGGTGGACGCCCTGCGGCAGGGCGGGGGAGCGCTGCCGCTCGCCGGGGTCCCGATCGCCCTCAAGGACAACATCGTCACCACCGACCAGCCCACGACCTGCGCCTCGCGGGTCCTCGAGGGGTACGTCTCCCCATTCGATGCCACGGTAGTGCATCGGCTGCACGCCGCAGGCGCGATCATCGCGGCCAAGACCAATCTCGATGAATTCGCCATGGGCTCGTCCACCGAGCACTCGGCCTGGGGCCGGGTGCTCAACCCGCTGGACCACAGCCGGGTGCCGGGCGGCTCCTCGGGCGGCTCGGCGGCGCTGGTCGCCGCCGGCGTGGTCCCCGCCGCGCTCGGCTCCGAGACCGGCGGCTCGGTGCGCCAGCCGGCCAGTTTCTGCGGCGTCGTCGGTGTCAAGCCGACCTACGGCCGGGTGAGCCGCTACGGCCTCGTGGCCTTCGGCTCCTCGCTGGACCAGATCAGCGTCTTCGGGCAGACGGTGGATGATGCGGCCCGGGTGCTCGCGGTGATCAGCGGAGAGGATCGCTTCGACGCCACCAGCGCCCCCGAGCCGCCCCCGGCGCTGGAGCCGGTCCGGCGCGACCTCACTGGGCTCACCTTCGGCATGCCGCGGGAGTATTTCCCGGCGGACCTGGATGGCTCGGTCCGTGCGGCCCTGGACCATACCGCGCACGTTATCCAGCAGCTCGGCGGGAGCATCAAGGAAGTGTCGCTGCCGCACACCAGGTACGCGGTGCCGACCTACTACATCGTGGCGCCCGCCGAGGCGGCGGCCAATCTGGCCCGCTTCGATGGTGTGCGCTACGGGCCCCGGCACGTGGGGCCCGAGGGGGATGTCCGCGCCCTGTACCGCGCCACGCGGGGCAAGGGATTCGGGGCCGAGGTACAGCGGCGGATCCTGATCGGCACGTACGTGCTTTCGTCCGGGTACTACGACGCCTACTACCGGAAGGCGCAGCAGGTCCGCGCCCTCCTGGCCGACGATTTCCGCCGGGTGTTCGACGGCGGCGTGGACTACCTGCTCACGCCGACCACCCCGACGCCGGCCTTCAAGGCCGGGGCAAAGACCGCGGATCCGGTCGCGATGTACCTGGCGGACATCTTCACCTGTTCCATCAATCTGGCGGCGCTGCCGGCGCTGAGCCTGCCGGTGGGCCGGTCCGAAGGCCTTCCCATCGGGGCCCAGCTGGTGGGCCCGATGTTCTCCGAGGGACCGATGCTGGCCGTGGCCGGCGCGCTCGAAGCCGCCCTGGATGCCAAGCGGGAGGTGCGCTGATGACCTGGGAAACCGTCATCGGGCTCGAGGTTCACGTCCAGCTCCTCACCCGCTCGAAGATGTTCTGCGGCTGCGCCACCAGTTTCGGCGCCGCGCCGAACAGCAATGTCTGCCCGGTCTGCCTCGGGCTTCCCGGCGCGCTGCCGGTGCCCAACGAGCGGGCCATCGCCCTTGCCACGCGCGCGGCGCTGGCGCTCGGCTGCCACGTGCACGAGACCAGCATCTTCGCGCGGAAGAACTACTTCTATCCCGACCTGCCCAAGGGCTACCAGATCTCCCAGTTCGACCAGCCGCTGGCCACGAAGGGAACAATTACGATCGAGTCGCCGGAGCGCGGGCGGCTGGCCATCGGGGTCACCCGGCTTCACGTGGAAGAGGACGCCGGCAAGTCGCTGCACGACCGGCTCCCGGGCCGCACCGCCGTGGACCTCAACCGCGCGGGCACCCCCCTCGCGGAGATCGTGAGCGAGCCCGACATGCGGAGCCCGGCGGAGGCGCGGGCCTACCTCACCACGCTCAAGCAGATCCTGCTCTACTGCGAGGTGAGCGACTGCAACATGGAGGAAGGGAGCCTCCGGGTGGACGCCAACATCTCCATCCGCCAGGCCGGCGACACCCGCCTCGGCACCAAGACCGAAGTGAAGAACATGAACAGCTTCGCCAACGTGGAGCGGGCGCTGCAGGTGGAGCGGGAGCGGCAGATCGCGCTGGTGGAGTCCGGCGGCCGGGTGGAGCAGGTCACCATGCTCTTCAACGCCGCGACCGCCGAGGTCCGGCCCATGCGCTCGAAGGAAGAGAGCCACGACTACCGCTACTTCCCCGATCCCGACCTGCCGCCCCTGGCGCTCACCCGACTCTGGATCGAGCGGCAACACGCCGCGCTGCCGGAACTGCCGGAGGACAAGCAGAAGCGCTTCATGGGGGTGCTGGGACTCCCGCCGTACGACGCGGGGGTCCTCGCCGCGGATCGCACCGTCGCCGACTACTTCGAGGCGGTCGTGGCCCAGGGCGTGGAGGCGAAGACCGCCTCCAACTGGGTGATCAACGACGCCCTCCGGGGGTACAACGAGGCGGGGCGGTTCGGCGTGGCGCCGGAACGGCTGGCGGCGCTGGTGGCGCTGGTCAAGGATGGAACGGTGAGCAACCAGGCGGCCAAGCGGATCTTTGGCGAACTGGAGCAGGGAACCGAGGCCCCCCGGGCCATTGCCGAACGGCTCGGCCTGGTGCAGGTGGGAGACGCCGACGCGCTGGGCCAGTGGGTGGACGAGGTGCTGGCCGCGAACCCCAAGGAGGTGGAGCGCTATCGGGGCGGGGAAGCCAAGCTCATCGGCTTCTTCACCGGGCAGGTCATGAAGAGGAGTGGCGGCAAGGCGGATCCGAAGAAGATCGCCCCGCTGCTGCAGGAGAAGCTGGGCAACGGGTAGGCGCGGGGGGGCGCGGCTACTCCGTCCCCAGCAGGGCCAGCACGCTCATTGGATCCACCGTCACTCCGCCGTAGCGCATGACCCAGTGGAGGTGCGGGCCCGTCACCCGGCCGCTCTGGCCGACGCCGCCGATGCGCTGGCCCCGCTCGACGTAGTCTCCCGCCTTCACCAGCGCCTGGCTCAGGTGGAAATAGGCGGAGATGACCCCCTCGCCATGGTCCAGGTAGACCACCTTGCCGGCCAGGTAGAAATCCGCGACCAGCGCCACCCGGGCACGATTGGTGGCGAGGACCGGCGTACCGACCGCGCCGGCGAAGTCGGTGCCGAGGTGGCGGCTGGTGACCGTGCCGTTGTACTCCCGCGCCGTCCCGAAGGGACTGGTGATCCGGGTGGGGCGTGGCCGCACGAACGGCGCCTCCCAGAGGCGCGGCGTCTGGTGGGCTGCGCGGCTCACCTCCCGGGCCCGCGCAATCTCCTGCGCAATCCGCACCCGGGCAGCACTGTCCGGCTGTGCCATCGACGGCGCCACCCGTAGCCGCTCGCGGGGATAGGCGCCGGGTTGCACCGCGATGCTGGTCCGCACCGTGTCCCGACGCTCCCCCGCCACCAGCACCAGGACGACCTCCAGCGAATCGCCGCCCTCGACCGGGGCGGCCGCCAGCCCCCGCCAGAAGGCGCCGTCGCCGGTCTCGAGGTGGAGCGGCTCGGCGGCGATGCTGCCTTCGATCCACTGCACGGGCGCCGGCAGGGTGGGAGCGACCGTGAGGCGGAAGAGCGCTCCGCGTACCGGCCGCGCGGGGTCGGTAGCGATGGTGACCTGGGCCCCGGCACCCGCGGACAGGTGCAGCAGCGCCAGGAGCGCCAGCCGGGCGCTCATCCGTCCCGCCGGCGGAGCAGGTCGTCGGCCTCGCCATGGGCGTCGAGGAGGAGCCCCAGCCGTTCCCGGAGGTCGCGGGCCGCGGCCAGGTCCTCGGTGAGCGTTTCCGGGGTGGCGCTTCCCGCGTGCAGCCGGAGCAGCCCCAGCCGCAGCGATTCGAGCATCGTCACCGTCTCCTTGAGTCTCGCGGCCCAGAGCGCCCGGGCCTCCCCCAGGGCACCCGCGCCGCCATCGCCGGCCGCCTTCTCCCCCTCGAACAGCGTGGTCGGTGCCGCCTGGGCGATCAGGTCATCGAGCTCCTCGAGCTTCCGGCGCATGTGCTGGGCCTGGTCGGAGAGGAGCTTGATCTGCTCGGGGAGGTGCTTCAGGTCGCGCCGCTCCCCCGCGGGGAGGGCGCGGAACAGCGCCTCCGCGGCATCCCCCAAGGCCAGCTCGGTGGGCCGGTGCAGGGTCTGCTCCGGCGCGCTGCGACGGCCGAGCCGCCAGCCCGCAATGTCGGTGATCGTGCGACCGATGGGGCCCGCCCAGAAGCGCTCGCGCCAGGTGGAGAGCCGGTCACGGACGGGGATCTCACGGCCCGGGATGAATAACCCGAGGATGCCTCCGCCAACCGCCACCCCCGCCAGCGTAAGCCAGAAATAGAGGATCGACGGGAGCCGGGAACCGACCAGGGGCAGGAGCATCACGGATCCGATGGCGCCGATGAAGGCCCCCCACGTCAGGCGCCGCAACAGGCGGCCGAGGGTGGACGGCGGCTTTCCGATCTCGAAGGCCAGCTCCTCCCGCCGCCGCTCGGCATGTTCGCGGATGGCGAGCAACAGGTCCCCCGGGGAGTAGCCCGCCGCCAGCACCTTTCGGGTATGCAGCAGGCGGGCGCCCAGGTAGACGACCCAGGGCCCGCCCAGCAGGATCACCGTGCTGATCACCGCCCCGGTGATTTCCGGCATGCTGCTCGCCAGCATCGCCACGATCGTCGCGCCCGCGGGAAGCCCCGCCAGCAGCGACCAGAGCCCGAGCGCCCCCCGGGACTGGTTGCCCTTGGTGAGCCAGACCCTCAGTGGGGCGGGCAATTCGCTCGGCGCCACCGAGACCTCGTCCAGGGCCCCCGCCAGCTCCTCGCCGGTCTGAAACCGCGCCGTCGGGAGCGGCGACAGGCAGCGGTCAATCTGCCAGGACAGGGCCCGCGGGATGTGGGCGGCAACGCTCGCCAGCGGGGGCGGGGCGCCGGCCAGCTGGCGCTCGATCAGGGCGTCGAGGGTGGTGACGGGGTAGGGGAGCCGCCCGGAGAGGGCGTAGTAGGCGACGACCCCGAGCGCGTAGATGTCGCTCCGGCCATCCACCCGCTCCCCGGTGGCCTGCTCCGGACTGAGGTACGCCACGGTGCCGACGATCTCGCCCCCCTGTTCCACCGGGGCCGCGATGCCGAAGTCGGCGATCAGCGCCCGTCGTCCCCCCGATTCGAGCAGGATGTTGTCCGGCTTGACGTCCCGGTGCACCACGCCGTGGGCATGGGCATGGCCCAGCGCCCACGCCACGTCGCGGAGCAGGCGGCCCGCTTCTCCGGGGGGGAGGCTCCCCCGCGCCCGGAGACGCGCGCCGAGGCTCTCGCCCGGCACAAAGGCCATGACGAACCAGACCAGCCCGTCGTGCTCCTCGACGGAGTGGATCGGGACGATGTTGGGATGGGAGAGGCGGGCGGCGAGTCGCGCCTCGCGGAGGAACCGGTCCCGGAAGCTGGCGCGGGCGGCGAGCTCGGGGGGCAGCAGCTTGATGGCAACCAGCCGGTCCAGCGAGACGTCACGGGCGAGGTACACCACGCCCATCCCCCCCCGGCCCAGCTCGCGCTCCAGCGAGTAGCGGCCCGCTACGGCTTCCTGCAGCGCAAGGAAGAGCGGGTCTAGCTCTGCCATGGCCGGCGGATGGTGGCGCCGGTCCAGACATCGTACAGCCGGGCCGGTAGTCCGAAGTGCCGTTCGGCCGTCGCCTGCACCCGGGCATCATCCCGCCAGCCCCCCTTGAGGAGCGCCTCCCGCCGCATCCGCTTGGCGGTGCGGAGTGGCTCGTCGCCCGAAGGATCGAAGCGCCGGGCCTCGGAGTCGGGATCCGCCAGCAGGCCGACCACGAATTCGAATGAGAGCGCGAGGTGCCGTTCCACGTCGCCCACCGGCAGGTCCCAGCGACTGCGCTTGTCCGCCACCCGGAAGGCCCGCTGCCACCCCTGGCTCTCGGTCAGGTGCACCATGCCGCGGAACAGGCGCCGGTTGGTACGCACGCTGAAGATCGTGGGGGAGATGATCTGGTCGAGATGGCCGTCGGCGTGGGAGTGATCCAGCAGGATCACTTCCTTGGCGGTACGGGCGAAGCGATCCCCCAGCGGGGTCTCGAACCGGCTCTCCCAGTACGAATGGCCAAAGCCGGTGGTGGTGCTGGTCAGGACCAGCTGGCGCGGCACGAAGTAGTTGTGGGCCACGACGTCGGCGGCCAGGTGCGAGAGGTAGCCGAGCCCGAAGGCGCGCAGGGCGTCACTGCGTGCCCGGTCGTGGATCTCCTGCCCCACGTGCCACGCATGGCAGTGCCGGCCCACCGGGGCGTACTTCTTCGCGATGGAGCTGTCGGCGGCGATGTTGCCGTAGAGGAAATCGAAGGGGAAGGCGCGCAGCAGGTCGGCGACGGTGTGGGGCAGGAGACCAAGGTTGGCGAGGACCGACTCGCCCAGGTAGATGTGGGTCCCCGGCGTCCAGGCCGCGAGGGGATCGGGAAGGCAGACGGCCAGGAGCAGCAGGGCCCCCAGGCCGCAGAGCAGCGACCGCCGGTTCAACGCCGCCGCCCGCCTCCGAGCAGTCGCCGGATCCGCCCGAACCAGCCGGCGCCGCTCCGGAAGGTGCGAAGGGTGACGGCGACGTCGATGGCCGTATCCTCGATCTCCTCTTCCAGCACTTCGTACACCGCCTCAAGGTTGGCCAGCCGCTCCTGCAGCCCCTCCCGCAGCTGGCGGCTGGCCCGCACGACTTCTTCGGCCTCGGTGCCGATCATGGCGGCCAGCCGCTGGCCCTCCCCGGACACCAGCTGCACCGCGTGCAGGGCGGGGCCCAGGTCGGCGCGGAGCGATTCGAGCACCTTGGAGAGCTGCTGCATCTCCCCGGCTGCCTTCTTGGCGGCCATCGCGGTGGAGGCGGCAATCACCAGGAAGGCGAGCGCGATGATGACGAGGGAGATCGCCATGGTGGGTCCGACCCAGCCGGGCACGGCGGCAGCCTGCAGCAGGAGCATGGAAACAAGATAACGCGCCGCTTGACGCTCGCACCATGGCGCGAGACCTTTCGCCATGCCTCCGCGCTATATCGTGCAGGGGGGCCATCCCCTCGCCGGGACGGTCCGGCCCGCCGGAAACAAGAACGCCGCCCTCCCCGCCATCGCCGCGACCCTCCTCGCGGACGGCCCGGTGGAGCTGGGCAACATGCCCCGCATCCGGGACGTCGAGACCATGCTGGCCCTGGTCGCCGACCTGGGCGCCACCGTCGAGTGGACCGGCCCCAATACCGTCCGGGTCAACGCGGCGGACGCCAAGCCGAAGGCGCTGGACCCGGGGCTCTGCGCGAAGATCCGCGCCTCGATCCTGCTGGCCGGGCCGCTGCTCGCCCGCTTCGGCACCGTCAAGCTGCCCCCGCCGGGGGGCGACGTGATCGGGCGGCGCCGGGTCGATACCCATTTCCTGGCCCTGGAGCAGCTCGGCGCCTCGCTCAACCTCGGCGAGCAGTACGAGATCGAGGGGAAGCACCTCAAGGGCGCCGAAATCTTCCTGGATGAGCCGAGCGTCACGGGCACCGAGAACGCCCTGATGGCCGCGGTGATGGCGGAGGGCCGCACCGTGCTCCGGAATGCCGCGGCGGAGCCCCATGTCCAGGACGTCGCCCGGCTGCTGGTGGCGATGGGGGCTCAGATCGAGGGCATCGGCACCAACGTCTATACCGTCCATGGCGGGAAGGCGCTGCACGGCTGCCAGTACGCCATCGGCCCCGACCACATCGAGATCGCCAGCTTCATCGGGCTCGCCGCCGTCACCAACAGCCCGCTCACCATCGAAGGGGTCCGGCCGGACGATCTCCGGAGCACGCTGCTCGGGTTCGAGCGCCTCGGGGTCCGCCCCCGCGTGGATGGCGACCGGCTGGTCGTGGCGGCGGGGCAGGAGCGCCGGGTCCGGCCGGACCTCGGCGGCCACGTGCCCAAGCTGGAGGATGGCCCCTGGCCCGCCTTCCCGGCGGATGCGATGTCCATCGCCGTGGTGACCGCCACCCAGTGCGAGGGGATGGTGCTCATCTTCGAGAAGATGTTCGAGTCCCGGCTGTTCTTCGTGGACAAGCTCATCGGGATGGGCGCGCGGATCGTGCTCTGCGACCCGCACCGGGCCGTCATCTCCGGCCCGGCCCAGCTCCGGGGCGGGACGGTCGAATCCCCGGACATCCGCGCCGGCATGGCGATGCTCCTCGCGGCCCTCGCGGCGGAGGGGCAGAGCACCATCCACAACGTGGGCCAGATCGAGCGCGGCTACGAGCAGATCGACAGCCGTCTCCGCGCCCTCGGCGCCCGGATCGAACGGGCGGAGTGAGCCGCGCCCGCCATCGCCTCGCGTGACGCCGTCCCCACGAGAGATCCCGCTCCCTGGTCCGGTGCCCCGATACGAGATTCCGGGGTGGCGGGAGCACTTTGGCGTGGTGGCCGGCATCACCGGTCGGGGGACCTCGCCGGGGCGGGGCTTCGA
Organism: uncultured Gemmatimonadaceae bacterium; assembly: GCA_964585655.1. Classification (GTDB taxonomy): domain Bacteria; phylum Gemmatimonadota; class Gemmatimonadetes; order Gemmatimonadales; family GWC2-71-9; genus JADJOM01. Next base: position 31,588 of record CAZPER010000007.1, read on the forward strand.
TCTCGGACTCTGGACCGATGCGCCGGTGGGCGAGGTCATGACCCGCTGGAGGGCCTTCCGGCGCGCCGAACCGGGTTTCGAGGCGGTCATTCTCGGGAACCAGGTTCATGACGTGCGGGTGGCGCACCATGCGCGGGCCGAAGGCTGGGTGCAGGTCGAGGGCGTTGATGGGCATGCCACCGGGACCCGCGGGATCCTGCTCACGGTGACCGTTGCCGACTGCATTCCCGTCTATCTGGTGGCGCCGAAGGCCGGTGCGATCGGGCTGCTCCACAGCGGCTGGCGCGGGACGGCGGGGCGGATCCTTGAGCGTGGGGTTGCGGCCCTGGTCGAACATCATGGTGCCTCCCCGACTGAGATCGTAATGCACTGTGGAGTAGGGATTTGCGCGACATGCTATGAAGTTGGACGTGAGGTGATGGAGGGCTGTGGGTTGCCTGCGGGGGGCGCGGGGCCATTTCACGCGGATCTGCGGCAGGTGCTGACGGAGCAGGGGCGGGGTCTCGGGCTGACAACGATTTCCACATCACAATGGTGTTCGGCGCATGACCGGACCCATTTCTACAGCCATCGCGCCTCCCGCGGGGCCGACGGCCGCATGGTGGCGTACCTCGGGTACCCCGCGGCCTGACAGGGGCAGGCGGGCCCAGGCTGATTGACGAAACCCCGCACCATCCCTATACTTCCCGCGCTGTACGGGGAGCTCCAGCGCAATGCGTCGTCCGCTGTGGGGGAGTTCCCCCACATTTTTTTTGGCCTGTCCCCATGGTCGCTGACCCGCTGCTCCCGGCCGTGCGCCGCCTTGTCGCCGATCTCGGATTCGAGCTCATCGATTTCCGCCGGTCCGGCCCGCCCGCCCGCCCCCTGATCCAGGTGAGGATGGACCGCCCGGATAGTCGGCCGGGGCACGGAGTGACCGCGGGCGACTGTGCCCGGGCCAGCCGTGCCATCGAAGGCTGGCTGGCGGCGGAGACCGGCCTTGGGGACAAGTACCAGCTTCAGGTCTCCTCGCCGGGGATCGAACGGCCGGTGCGGTTTCCCGAGCACTGGCGGCAGCATGTGGGGCGGACGGTCAAGGTGACGGCCAAGGGGCTGGCGGGGCATCCGCTGGCGGTGATTCTCGCGGTGCCCGACGAGGCCACGGTCCGGCTGGGATTGCCGGACGGCCAGCAGGTCACCGTGGCGCTGGACGCGGTCAAGGAAGCGTTGCTCATGGAGCAGGAACCGGCGGATGGCCGCCGGAAGCCATAAGGGCAGGAGAGACGGATGTCCGGTTCTGCGGAAGTCCTGAGCGCCATCAAGGAGCTCACCACCACCAAGCAGCTCGATCGGTCCGAGCTGCTGGACCTGTTGCGCGACGGGATCCACGCGGCGCTTGCGCGCCGCTACGGCCCCAACGTGCGCTTCGAGCTGGAATTCGACGAGCTGAAGGGCGCCATCAAGGTGGTGCGGCTCCGCCAGGTGGTGGAGGTGGTGGAAGACGCCAGCGCGCAGGTGGCGCTCGAGGAAGCCCAGTACGAGGACCCCGAGTTCGCCGTGGGGGACATGCTCGAGGAAGAGGTGCCCTTCGCCGAGTTCGGCCGGCTGGCGGTGCAGGCCGCCAAGCAGCGGATCATCCAGCGGGTCCGCGAGGGCGAGCGCACCCGGATCCGGGACGAGTTCGCCAGCAAGGTCGGCGAGCTGCTTTCCGGCGAGGTGCAGCAGATCGAGCGCGGCAAGCTGGTGATCATGCTGAACAAGTTCCGCGAGGCCGAGGCGATCATCCCGTACCGGGAGCAGAATCACCGGGAGAAGTTCCACCAGGGGGACACCATCCGCGCGGTGCTCAAGCGGCTGGAGGAGACCCCGAAGGGCCCCCGGCTGATCCTCTCCCGCGCCGACCCGCTGTTCGTGAAGGCGCTGTTCAAGCTCGAGGTCCCCGAGATCCAGCAGGCCGTGGTGGAGATCCGCGCCTGGGCCCGCGAGGTGGGGAGCCGGACCAAGATCGCGGTCATTTCCCGCGACGATGCCATCGACCCGGTGGGCGCCTGCGTGGGGCTCAAGGGCTCGCGGGTGCAGGCGGTCGTGAACGAGCTGGGCGGCGAGCGGATCGACATCGTGCCCTGGTCGCCGGACCCGGAACGCTTCGCGCGGCTGGCGCTGGCGCCGGCCCGGGTGGCCAAGGTGTTCTCCGATCCGGCCTCCAAGACGATCCAGGCGGTGGTGGACGAGGACCAGCTGTCGCTGGCCATCGGCCGCAACGGCCAGAACGTCCGGCTGGCGTCGGAATTGACCGGGTGGAAGATCGACCTCTACTCCAGCCGCGAGTGGCTGGAGCGGGGCGGTGAGGGCCCCCTGTTCGCCCCGCTGCCGCCGGAGGACGAGGCGGTCATGCAGCTGCCGCTGACCGAGCTCAAGGGCCTGACGCCGGAGCTGGTCGCCATCCTGAATGGGGCGGGCTTCCAGACGCTCAACGACGTGCTGGACCTGGAGCGCGAGGACATCGAGAAGATCCCGGGCATGACCGCCGAGCGGAGCGACCAGCTGGTCGCCTTCCTGGCGGAGCTGACCGAGGACGGTGGAGACGAAGCCGCCGGCTGAGCCGCTCCTGCGGCTGCTGGGCCTCGGGCTCCGGGCCGGGACGGTTGTGCTCGGGGTGGATGGGGTCCGCAGCGCGCTGCAGGCGGGGCGGCTGTGCGGGGTGGTGGTCGCCGGGGACGCGAGTCCCCGGGCGATGGACAAGGTGGTGCGGCTGGCCCGGGCGAAAGGGATTCCCCTTTTCCCCGGACCCGCCGCTGAGGTGATCGGGGCGCGGCTGGGACGGCCCGTCATCATGGTCGCCGGCGTGCTGGACCGGGCACTGGCCAGGGGCCTCGCGAATGCGGGGACCGGCGGCGCCCACAGGGAGGCGTGAGTGGTAAAGACGCGAGTCCACGACTTGGCAGCCGAATTCAGCGTGCCCGCAGAGCAGCTCATGGGCATGCTCCGGGACATGCACATCTTCGTCCGGAGCCACATGTCTCCGCTCGAGGATGCGCAGGTGTCCGCCGTCCGCGTGCGCTGGGAGCGCGAGAAGCGGAAGGCGGCCCAGGCCAGTGAGGAGCCGGCCCCGAAGAAGCGGGCTAAGAAGGCGGTGAAGACCGCCAAGGCCCCGGAGCCCGAGGCCCCCGCGGAAGCCGGCAAGCCGGCCAAGCGACGCCGCACCGCCGCCGAAGTGGCGCAGGCCGAGGCGGTCCTCGAGGCCGAGCGCGCCGCCGAGACGCTGCGCCAGGAGGCGCTGGAACTCGCCCGGCCGGTCGAGAAGCGGGAAGAGCCGATCCTCCCCTCGTCCATTGAGGAACGGGCCCGCGCGCTCTTCAAGGACCTGCCGCCGCTGCCGGTGGAAGAGGAGTCCGGAGCGGAGGCCGCCCCGGAGACCGACACCACCGAGCCGCCAGTGCGACCCGCCGCCACGGCCGCGACCGATGGGGGCGCCCCCCCCATGGCGCCGCCCCCGCGCCCGTCGCTGCCCTCCGCCGCCACCGGCGGCGGGATCACCCCCCGCATCCCGACCCGCATTCCCCGGCCCGTCGCCCCTCCGGGCGGTGAGGTCCCGCGGTTCCAGCGGCCCAAGCCGGTCTTCAGCTCCAGCAACCCGGGCGCGCAGGGTACCCGTCCCGGCACCAGCCGCCCCGGTGGCCCGGGTGGTCCCCGTCCCGGCGGACCGGGCGGAGCGCGTCCTGGCGGCCCCCGTCCCGGTGGTCCAGGCGGCGCCCGACCGGGCGCCGCCGCACCCGGGGCGCCAGTCACCGGAGACCGGTCCCGGAACTTCGGCCCCGACGCGCAGAAGGGTGGCGCCCGGAAGAAGAAGAAGGGCCGCAAGACCGGCGTGGACCAGGATGCGGTGCTGGCCAACATCGAGAAGACCCTCGCCGGGATGCACCGGGGCACGGTGCGCAAGACCGGCCGGCGCGATGACGGCAGCTACCGGGAACAGCTGGCGCGGGAAAAGGAGGAGCGCGAGCGGGAGAAGACCCGGATCCGGGTCAACGAGTTCATCTCGGTCTCCGAGCTCGCGGACCTGATGAAGGTGCCGGCCACCCAGATCGTTCAGCTCGCGTTCAAGGAGCTGGGGCTGATGGTGACCGTCAACCAGCGCCTCGACTTCGACCAGATCGAGCTGATCGCGTCCGAGTTCGGCTACCAGGCGATGAAGGAAGAGGAGTACGCCGCCGGCGGCGAGACCACCGAAGAGGTGGAAGAGGAGGGCACCCTCGTGCCCCGGCCGCCGGTGGTCACGATCATGGGCCACGTGGACCACGGTAAGACGTCGCTGCTGGACTACGTCCGGAAGGCCAACGTGGTGGCCGGGGAGTCGGGTGGCATCACCCAGCACATCGGCGCCTACCATGTGACGCTGCCGGACGCCCGGAAGATCACCTTCCTCGACACCCCGGGTCACCAGGCGTTCACCGCCATGCGGGCCCGCGGCGCCCAGGTCACCGACATCGTGGTGCTGGTGGTCTCGGCCGAGGACGCCGTGATGCCGCAGACGGTGGAGGCGATCAGCCACGCCAGGAACGCCGGCGTGCCGATGATCGTGGCGATCAACAAGATCGACCTGCCGGCGGCCAACGTGCAGAAGGTCAAGCAGGACCTGTTGTCGCACAACGTGGTGCTGGAGGAGTTCGGCGGGCAGGTGCTCGCGACGCCCATCTCCGCCAAGAAGGGCACCGGCGTCGAGAAGCTGCTGGAGCAGATCCTGCTGCAGGCCGAGATCCTCGATCTCAAGGCCAATCCGGACCGGCCGGCGACCGGCACCGTGGTGGAAGCCACGCTGGACCCGGGCAAGGGCCCGGTGGCGACCATCCTGGTGCAGAAGGGCACGCTGCACGTCGGCGACAACTTCATCTGCGGCAAGTTCTCCGGCCGCGTGCGGGCGCTCTACGACGAGCGCGGCAAGAACGTCAAGGAGGCCGGCCCCTCCATCCCGGTGCAGATCCTCGGCTTCGAGGGGACGCCGTCGCCGGGCGACAACTTCCTGGTGACCGCCGACGCCGTCGAGGCGCGGGAGATCGCCCAGAAGCGGCAGCGGCTCGAGCGGGAGGCGCAGAACCGGCGCACCGCGCGCGGCGGCTCCCTGGAGGACATCTCCCGGGCGCTGGCACAGGGGCAGATGGGCGCCCTCCGCCTCATCATCAAGGCCGACCAGGGCGGTCCCGCCGAGGCGCTGGCGGACGCGCTGGGCCAGCTCTCCACCGGCGAGGTGCGGGTCGACATCGTGCACCGCGGCGTGGGGTCCATCAGCGAGAGCGACGTGCTGCTCGCCAAGGCGTCCGGGGCGATCGTCATCGGCTTCCACGTGCGGCCGGACGCCGGCGCGCGCGCCGCGGCGGAGCGGGAGCAGGTGGATGTGCGCACCTACCGGATCATCTACGAGGCGGTGGACGAGGTCCGGGCCGCGCTCGAGGGGCTGCTCAAGCCGGAGAGCAAGGAAACGGTCATCGGCGACGCCCAGGTGCTGCAGCTCTTCAAGGTCAGCAAGGTGGGCACCATCGCCGGCTGCATGGTCAAGAACGGCACCATCCTCCGCACCGCCAAGGCCCGGGTGCTGCGCGACGGCGTGCAGATCTACGACGGCACGCTCTCCAGCCTCAAGCGCTTCAAGGACGACGTCCGCGAGGTGCGGGACGGCCAGGAGTGCGGCATCGGGATCGAGAACTTCAACGACCTCAAGGTCGGGGACGTCATCGAGTCCTACCGGGTCGAGGAAGTGAAGCGGACGCTGTCGGATTCGGGCGCCGCCTGAGGCGGACGCAGGCATGCTGGGCGCCATCCAGAGCTGGGACCTGCATCTCGAGGGGTGTCACTCGCTGAAGGACAAGCGGGCCATCCTGCAGTCGCTCAAGGCCGAGCTCCGCAAGAAGCTCAACGTGGCCGTGGCGGAGGTGGAGCACCAGGACCTGTGGCAGCGGGCGGGGATCGCCTGCGCCACGGTGGGGAGTGACCGGAGGGTGGTGGACGAGACCCTGCGGGCGGCGGACCGGCTGATCGAAGGGACGGATGGGGTGCGGATCATGGACACCGTGGTGACGGCGCTGTGAAGCGGAAGAGCCGCCGCCCCGACCAGGTGGCGGAGACGGTCCGGCAGATCATTGCCGACGCCCTCCTCACCCAGCTGCGCGACCCCCGGATCGGGTTCGTCACCATCACCCACGTCGAGGTGACCGGCGATCTCTCCTCCGCCACCGTCCGCTTCAGCGTGATGGGGGAGGAAACCGACCGCGAGGCGGCGCTGGAAGGCCTCACCAGCGCCGCCGGGTTCCTCCGGAAGCTGGTGGGCCAGGCGCTCGCCACCCGGATCGTGCCGGAGCTGCGCTTCGAGCTGGACCGCGGACTGGAGCATGCGGCACGGATCAACCAGATCCTGGGCGAGCTGCGCGAGGAGAAGCGGGACTGACCGGCGCGCTGCTGCTGGACAAGCCGGCCGGGAGCACCAGCCACGACGTCGTGGCGCGGGCCCGCCGGGCCCTCGGCACCCGGACGGTGGGCCACACCGGCACCCTGGATCCGTTCGCGACCGGCCTGCTGGTGCTGCTGGTGGGACGAGCGACGCGGCTGGCGCGGTTCGTGGAGCAGCAGGCCAAGACGTACCTCGCGGTGGCCACGCTGGGCACCGCGACGACGACCGACGATGTGTCCGGGGAGCCGGTGGGCCGACGGGCCAACGGGCCGGGGGAGCCTGAGCCCGCCCGGGCGGAGGTGGAGTCAGCGCTGGCGGCGTTTCGTGGCGCGCAGCGCCAGCGGCCCTCGACCTACTCGGCGAAGCACCTGGACGGGGAGCGGGCCTACGCCAGGGCGCGCCGGGGCGAGGTCGTCGAGCTGGCGGAGGTGCCGATCGTGGTGCACGCGCTGGAACTGGTCCGGTACGCGTATCCCGAGGTCGAATTCCGCGCCACTGTAAGCCCCGGCACCTACGTGCGGGCCCTGGCCCGGGACCTGGGCGAGCGCCTGGGAACCGGGGCGCACCTGACGGCCCTCCGCCGGGAGGCGATCGGGGGCCTGCGGGTGGAACAGGCGGTGCCGCCGGCCGCGGTGGCGCCGGGATCCCTGCTCCCGCCGCTCGCGGTGCTGGAGCACCTGGCGCGGATCACGGTGTCGGAGGCGGAGGCCACCGCGTTGGGGTTCGGCAAGGCCGTCCCGCGGCCCGAGGCCGCCGCGGCCCCGGTGCTGGCGGTCGCGCCGGGAGACCGGCTGGTCGCGGTAGGACGGCTGGAGGGGGGCGCGTTTCATCCCGAGGTGGTGCTGGAGGCGGCGAGCTGATGGCGTTGCTGCCGCCACATCCCGAGGGCACGGTCGTCACCGTCGGCACCTTTGACGGGGTCCACCTGGGCCACCTCGCGGTGCTGGACGAGATCACCCGACGGGCCCGGGCGGCCAGCCGGAAGAGTGTGCTGGTCACCTTCGAGCCGCACCCGCTCGCGGTGGTGAATCCCCAGGCCGCGCCGGCCCTGCTGACCACCGGCCCGGAGCGGCGTGAGGTGCTGGCGTTGACCGGGCTCGACTATGCGGTGTTCCTGCAGTTCAACCGCGCCCTGGCCGACCTGACCCCGGAGCGGTTTGTGCGCGAGGTGCTGATCGCGCGCTGCGGGATGCGGGAACTGGTCATCGGGCACGATCACGGCTTTGGCCGGGGCCGGAGCGGCGACGTCGAGACCCTTCGCCGGCTGGGCGCGAGTGATGGCTTCGCGGTGGATGTGGTCGGGCTGGTGGAGCGGTCGGGGCACGCCGTCTCCAGCACCGCGATCCGCCGGGCGGTGGCGGGGGGAGACCTGGCGACCGCGCGGCGGCTGCTCGGCCGGCCCTACACGCTGAGCGGCCGGGTGGTGCGGGGCGAAGGCCGGGGCCGGACCCTCGGCATCCCGACGATCAATGTCGGGGAGTACGACGAGCGGAAGCTGCTGCCGCCCGATGGCGTATATGCCGCCCGGGTGGAATGGGCGGATGGGGCCGCCGGGGGGATGCTCAACCAGGGCCCCAAACCGACCTTCGGTGAGCTGAAGCGGACGGTGGAGGTCCACCTCTTCGGGGTGGACGCCGACCTCTACGGGCAGTGGGTGCGGGTGGAATGGGTGGAACGGCTGCGCGACGTCGAGCGGTTCGGCTCGGTCACGGAGCTCAAGGGGCAACTCGAACGGGACCGACTCGGGGCACAGGACGCGCTCACCCGGCACGGATCTCCGATGGACCAGAGCCGCGCGTCACACGCATAGACAGGCATAGACAGGCATGGTCGTTACCAATCTCCGTACCCGTATCGGCATCACCACCGTCATGATCCTGGCGGCGGTCATCGCCCTCATTCCGCGTGACGCCAAGGTCCGGGAGCGCGGGGCCGACGGCCTCATGCGCGACACCGTGCTCAAGCAGGTGCCCCTCAAGCTGGGGCTCGACCTCCAGGGCGGGATGCACCTGGGCCTCGAGCTGGACCAGTCCAAGCGGGTCTCGGCCGATCCGGTCCGCGACATCGACCTGGCCCTCACCGTCCTGCGCAAGCGGATCGACGAGTTCGGCGTCACCGAGCCGCTGATCCAGAAGCAGGGCGACGACCGCATCGTGGTGGAGCTGGCGGGGATCAACGACCCGGGGCGGGCCAAGTCCATCGTGCAGAAGAGCGCCTTCCTCGAATTCCGGATCACCGATCGGAGCCAGGCGCTGGACAAGGCGCTGCCCGCGATGGACCGGGCGCTGGCCCGGCCCGGGATCCGGGGGGTTGCGGGGGACCAGGCGGTGGGCAATCCGCTGACCGGCCTGCTGCAGGCCGACAGCGCGGCGCCGGCGGACAGCGCCCAGCCGGTGCTGGGCGGCGCGCTCTCCACCCTGATCCAGAATGCCTCGAGCGCGGGCTATGAGCTCGCCCCGGGGGAGTACCTGGTCGAGGATGGCGCGGTGGCGCGGGCGGACAGCCTGCTCAACGTGCCGGATGTGCGGGCGCTCTTCCCCCGGCGCTATGAGTTCCGCTGGGCCGCCGCCCCGGTGAGCGTGGGGGCCAAGAGCTACCGCTCGCTCTATGTGCTGGAGGACCGCCCGATCGTCACCGGCTCCAACCTGGTGGACGCCAAGGAGGAGATCGACCCGCTCACCAGCGGCCCGATCGTCACCTTCGAGCTCGACCGGAAGGGCGCCCGCGAGTTCGGGGAAGGCACCAGCAAGAATGTCGGCAACTTCATGGCGATCGTCCTGGATGACCGGGTGCAGGGCCGGCCGCCGGTCATCAACGAGCGGATCGAACGGCGGGGCCAGATCACCATGGCGGGCAAGTCGTTCCAGGAAGCCCGCGACCTGGCGCTGACGCTGCGCGCCGGCGCCCTCCCGATCCCGCTCAAGGTGGTGGAGGAGCGGCAGGTCGGCGCCAGCCTCGGGCAGGACTCGATCCGGCAGGGCTTCACCGCCGGCCTCGTGGGCACCGTGATCGTGGTGCTGATCATGATCGGCTACTACCGGATCGCCGGGGTGCTGGCGGTCTGCGCCCTCGGCATCTACATCCTGCTCACCCTGGGGGGGCTGGCCATGCTGGGCGCCACCCTCACGCTGCCCGGGCTGGCCGGGATCGTGGTGTCCATCGGACTCGCGGTGGACGCCAACGTGCTGATCTTCGAACGCATCCGGGAGGAGCTGGCGCTGGGCAAGTCGGTGCGGCTCGCGATGGATGAGGGCTTCCGCCGCGCGATGAACGCGATCGTGGACTCCAACGTCTGCGCCATCGTCACCGCGCTGCTGCTCTACCAGTTCGGCACCGGGCCGGTCAAGGGTTTCGCGGTGACGCTGACGCTTGGCACTCTGGCCTCGATGGTGACGGCGATCTTCGTCACCCGCACCTTCTTCATGATCTGGCTGCAGCGGCGGCCCAGCATGACTACCCTGAGCATCTGACCATGCGCCACGTCTTCACCAACACCAACTTCGACTTCGTCGGGGTCCGGAAGTACGCCTACATCTTCACGGCGCTGCTGTTCATCCCCGGCCTGATCGTGCTGCTGGTCCGGGGGCTCAACTACAGCATCGAGTTCACCGGCGGCACCCTGGTGCAGGTCGCCAGCACCGTCCCCTTCGACGTGGGGAAGGTGCGCGGCGTGCTGGACCAGAACGGCGTCTCCGGCGCCGAGATCCAGTCCTTCGGCGCGGCGGGCGAGTACCTGATCCGGGCCCGGCTGAATGAGGCCGCCGCCGACGCCGACAACACCTCGGCCACGGTGGCCGCGGTCCGGCAGGCGCTGGACCAGGCGCTGGGAGCGGGGCAGTACCGGCTGCTGCGCACCGAGGCGGTGGGCCCCAAGGTGGGTGCCGAGCTGCGGCAGAAGGCCATCACCGCGATCCTGATCGCGTTCGGCGCGATCATGCTGTACCTGGCGAGCCGGTTCGAGTGGCGCTTCGGGCTGGCCTCGATCGGCGCGACCGCCCACGACGTGCTGGGCACGGTGATCTTCATCAGCGTCATGCACCTGGAAGTGAGCCTGGTGGTGGTCGGCGCGGTGCTCTCGGTGCTGGGGCTCTCGCTCAACGAAACCATCATCATCTTCGACCGGGTGCGGGAGAACGAGCATCACCGCCGCTACCCCGACCTGCGCACCACGCTCAACCGGTCCATCAACGAGACCCTGCCGCGCACCGTGCTGACCCACGGCACGACCCTGGCCACGATGCTGTCGCTGGCGATCTTCGGCGGCGAGGTGATCCGGCCGTTCGCGCTGGTGATGTTCTTCGGCGTCTTCACCGGGATCTTCTCCTCGATGTTCATCGCCCCCGCGGTGCTGCTCTACATCCGGGAGCGCTGGCCCCTCTCCGCCGCGGTCGCCCCGCGCCACCATCGGGCGCCGGCCGGCCGGGGCGCCGCCGCGGGAGCCCGGGAGTAGCCTCCCGGCCGCGGCCGGTGCTGATCGACACCCACTGCCACCTCGGCGCCGAGGCCTTCGCGGCCGATGTCGCCGGGGTGCTGGACCGGGCCTGGGCGGCCGGCGTGGCCCATGTGGTCGTGATCGGGGAGTCTCCCGAGGCGGCTGCGCGGGCCCTTTCGCTGGTGGACACCAACCCGCGGCTCTCCGCCACCGCCGGGCTGCACCCCCACGAGGCCTCCCGCTGGACCGCCGACTCCGAGGAATGGCTCTCCGGCCTGCTCCGCGACCCGCGGGTGGTGGCCGCCGGGGAGATGGGGCTCGATTACCACTACGATCACTCCCCCCGGGGCGTGCAGCGGGAGGTCTTCGACCGGCAGCTGGCCCTGGCCACGGCGGCGGGCAAGCCGGTGGTGATCCACGCCCGGGAGGCGGATGACGACGTGGCGGCGGTCTTGTCCAACCATTCTGCCGCCACGGTGGTGCTGCACAGCTTCTCCAGCGGCCCGTCCCTCTTGCGGACTGCACTGGATCGTGGACACTATCTGTCGTTCAGCGGCATGGTCACCTTCAAGAACTGGGGCCGGGACGACCTGCTCCGGGCCATCCCGGCGGACCGGCTGCTGGTCGAGACCGACGCGCCGTACCTGGCCCCGGTCCCGCACCGGGGCAAGCGCAACGAGCCGGCCTTCGTGCGGCAGACCGCCGAGCAGCTGGCCCGGGTGCGCGGGGTGAGTCCCGAGCAGCTCATCCAGGAGACCGGCGCCAACGCACGCCAGGTCTTCGGGGCCCGGGTGAGCGCCTGACCGCGGTCGGCTTCAGCCGTCGTTCATGTCTGGCAGAGTACGTTTCCTCCGGATGACCCTTGGCCCAGAGCCGGGGCGTCCGCGCACCCCGTCCCACACCCTTCTCCCAGGGGAAGCCCGCACGCCATGTCCACGGTTCCTTCAGATATCGAGATTGCCCAGGCGGCCAAGCTCCGCCCCATCGCCGACGTCGCGGCCGAGATCGGCCTCGGCCCCGACGAGATCCTCCCCTATGGGCGCTACAAGGCCAAGATCACGCCCGAAGCCATCGCGAAGCGCTCGCCCAAGGGCAGGCTGGTGCTGGTCACCGGCATCAACCCCACGCCCGCGGGGGAGGGCAAGTCCACGGTCACCGTGGGGCTGGCCCAGGCGCTCCGGAAGCTGGGCAAGAAGGTGGTCGTGGCCATCCGGGAGCCGTCGCTCGGCCCGGTGTTCGGGGTGAAGGGCGGGGCGGCGGGCGGCGGGTACGCGCAGATCGTCCCGATGGACGAGATCAACCTGCATTTCACCGGGGATTTCCACGCCATTACCTCGGCGCACAACCTGCTCTCCGCCATGCTGGACAATCACATCCACCATGGCAACGCGCTCGGGTTCGATACCCGCCGGATCAGCTGGCCGCGGACCATCGACATGAACGACCGGGCGCTGCGCTCGATCGTCGTCGGCCTGGGCGGAATGAACGGGGGACCGAGCCGCGAGGAGCGGTTCGTGATCGTCCCGGGCAGCGAGATCATGGCCATCCTCTGCCTGGCCACCGACCTCCCGGACCTGGAGCAGCGGCTCGCCCGGATCATCGTGGGCATCACCCGGGACAAGAAGCCGATCCGGGCGGGGGATCTCAAGGCCAGCGGCGCCATGACCCTGCTGCTCAAGGACGCCATGCTCCCCAACCTGGTGCAGACCCTGGAGGGGGGCCCGGCGCTGGTGCACGGGGGGCCGTTCGGCAACATCGCCCATGGCTGCAATTCCATCGTGGCGACCCGGCTGGGGCTTTCCCTCGGGGACATCGTCCTCACCGAGGCGGGGTTCGGCGCCGACCTCGGCGCGGAGAAGTTCTTCGACATCAAGTGCCGGTTCGGCGGGCTGAAGCCCGAGGCGGCGGTGGTGGTGGCCACGATCCGGGCGCTCAAGATGCATGGCGGGGTGAAGAAGGACAGCCTCTCGGTGCCGGATGTGGCCGCGCTGCAGCGCGGGATGGTGAACCTCGAGGCTCACGTCAAGAACGTGCAGAAGTTCGGGGTGCCGGTCATCGTGGCCCTCAACCGGTTCCTGTCGGACTCCAAGGAAGAGCAGGAGGCCGTCATCGAGGCCGCGAAGACCTGGGGCGCCCGGGCGGCGCTCTCGGATGTGTGGGCCAAGGGCGGCGAGGGGGGCGTGGCGGTGGGGAACGAGGTGCTGGCCGCGCTGGCGGAGGGGAAGGCCAACTTCAAACCGATCTACGACGCGGCGCTTCCCATCAAGCAGAAGATCGAGACCATCGCCACCCAGATCTACGGCGCGGACGGGGTGACCTTCTCCCCCGCGGCCGACAAGTCGATCGCCCAGTGCGAGGAGATGGGGCTCGGGGCGACGCCGGTCTGCGTGGCCAAGACCCAGTATTCCTTCAGCGACGACCCGACCAAGCTCGGGCGGCCGAAGGGCTTCAAGATCAATATCCGTGATGTCACCGCATCGGCCGGCGCCGGGTTCGTCGTGGCGCTCGCGGGCGAGATCATGACCATGCCGGGGCTCGCCAAGGTGCCGTCGGCCGAAGCCATCCGGGTCCACCCTGACGGCCGCATCGAGGGGCTGTTCTGATGCCGATCGCGTTCGTGTCCACCGAGCAGGCGCCCAAGGCGATCGGCCCGTACAGCCAGGCCACGATCGTCAACGGCCTGATCTTCACCGCCGGCCAGATCGCCTTCAATCCCGCGACCATGGAGATCGTGGGCGGGGGCATCAGGGAGCAGACGGAGCGGGTGCTGGCCAACCTCAAGGCCGTCCTCGGCGCCGCCGGTTCCGACCTGACCAAGGTGGTCAAGACCACCGTCTTCCTGGTGGACATGCAGGACTTCCCGGCCATGAACGAGGTGTACGCCCAGGCCTTCGGGGAGCACAAGCCGGCCCGGTCCACGGTGGCCGTGGCCGGCCTCCCGCGGGGTGTCAGGGTGGAGATCGACGTCGTCGCAACCATCTGAGGGGGTGGATCGGGCCTGGTGGCCTGGCCGGTCTTCAAAACCGCGACGGAGGTGCCTACGGCGGCTCCGGTGGGTTCGATTCCCACACGCTCCCGCCACTTCCGCCCTGGGGCGGCCCTCGTGGCCGCCCCTTGGCGCATGTGGCGGCCCGGTCCCGATTGCGCCACATTCCCCGGCACTGTGACGACCATCCTCGTGGTGAATCCCGCCGCCGGCCGCGGCCGGGCGGGCCGGCGCGCGCCGGCAGCGCGCCGGGCCCTCGAGACCACCTTCGGCGCCGTCGAGCAGATCACAACCTCCGCCCCCGGATCGGCCGTCGAACAGGTGTGCGCCGCGGTTGAGGCGGGAGCCGAGCGGATCGTGGTGCTGGGGGGCGACGGCACGCTGCACGAGGCCGCCAACGGCCTGCTCCGGGCGTCGCGCGCCGAGAAGCCGCCCATAGCGATCCTCCCGGCCGGCACCGGCAACGACTACGCGAAGATGGCGGGAACGCTCGGGGTGTCGATCCCGGACGCGGTCCGGCGGCTGGCCAGCGGCCGGGTGCGGCGGTTCGACGTCGGCGTGGCGTGGGGGGAGTACTTCCTCAATTCGGTCGGGATCGGCTTCGACGCCGAGGTGGCCCGGGTGGTGAGCCGGTGGAAGCGGCTGACCGGACTGCCGGCATATCTCGCGGCGGTGTTCCAGGTGCTGTGGAACTTCCCCAACATGGAACTGGCCGTGGAGAGCGATGGGGGCGCCTTCCGGGACAACCTGCTGCTGCTCGAAGTGGCGATCGGCCCGTGTGTCGGGGGCGGCTTCCGCCTGACCCCCGACGCGCAGCCGGACGATGGCTGGCTCGACATCTGCGCCATCCGGCACAAGTCGATGGGCGCGATCCTCGTGCGCCTGCCGCTGGTGATGCTGGGCAAGCACACCGGTCTCAAGGATGTGCGGATGCTCCGCGCCACCCAGGTGGCCGTGACCAGTCTCAACGGCCCCCTGCATGCCCAGTTCGACGGCGAACTGCGCGAGGTCGCCGGCCGCATGGACATCCGCCTCGAACCCGGCGCCCTCCCGGTGCTGGTCGCCTCATGAATCCGCGCGCATTCGCCAGCGACAATAACGCCGGGGTGCATCCGGAGGTGCTGGCGGCGCTCGCCGGCGCCAACGCCGGTCACGCCCGGAGTTATGGCCACGACCCGCTCACCGAGCAGGCGCGGGAGGTCTTCCGGCATCACTTCGGGCCGGCGGCCGACGCCTGGTTCGTCTTCAACGGCACCGCCGCCAATGTGCTGGGGCTTGCGGCGGTGACCCGCCCCCACGAGGCGATCATCTGCTCCGACGGCGCCCACATCCACGTCGATGAATGCGGCGCCCCCGAGCGGTTCACCGGCTGCAAGCTGCTTCCCGTCCGGTGCCCCGATGGCAAGCTCCGTCCCGCCGACCTGCCGCCGCTGCTCCACGGCCTTGGGGACGAGCACCGGGCGCAGCCGCGGGTGGTCTCGATCACCCAGGCCACCGAACTGGGGACCGTGTACACCGCGGCGGAGATCCGGGTGCTGGCGGACGCCGCCCATGCCCACGGCCTGCTGCTGCACCTCGATGGGGCGCGTCTGGCCAACGCCGCCGTCTCGCTGGGGCTGCCGCTCCGCGCCCTCACCACCGATGCGGGGGTGGACCTGCTCTCGTTCGGCGGCACGAAGAACGGGCTGCTGGGCGCGGAAGCGATCGTGTTTCCCCAGGGGGCCGGGGGCGAGTCCATGGCCTTCATCCGGAAGCAGGGGATGCAGCTCGCCAGCAAGATGCGGTTCCTGGCGGCGCAGTTCATCGCCCTGCTTGGCGGGGACCTCTGGCAGCGGAACGCGGGGCATGCGAACCGCATGGCGCGGCTGCTGGCGGAGCAGGTGCGGGGGGTGCCCGGGATCACCCTGACCCAGCCGGTGGAGGCCAACGGGGTGTTCGCGCGCGTGCCACCCGAGCATATTCCTGCGCTGCAGGAACGTGCCTTTTTCTATGTCTGGAACCCCGAGACCTCAGAGGTCCGCTGGATGACCGCCTGGGATACGACCGAGCAGGACGTCGCCACCTTCGCGGGCGCGGTGCGGGAGATCGTCCGATGATCCGCCGGCTCGGCTTGTCACTGCTGGCCCTGGCGCTGCTTGGCGCGCCGGGGGCGGTGGCGGCGCAGGAAGACACCACGGCGGTGCTGGCCGACTCGGTCCCGGCGGAGCCCGCCGGCGCGGGCGCGGACACACTCTACGCCAGGGCACCGGTCTCGCCGATGGGAGGGCTCTGGCGCTCGATCCTGATTCCGGGGTGGGGGCAGGCAAAGCTCAACCGGAAGCTGACCGGGGCCCTGTTCATCGCCTGGGAGGGCGTCACCCTCGGGATGGCGATCAAGTCCAATCACGAGCTCAACTACCTGCGCCGCACCGGGTCCGGCAGCGTGCGGGCCAAGGAGAAGGAGCGGCAGGACTGGCTGGTCCTGCTGGCCTTCAACCACCTGTTCTCCGCCATCGAGGCGTACGTCAGTGCCCACCTCTGGGACTTCCCGGACGATCTCGACGTCCGCGCGGCCCCGCTGCCCGGCGGCGGCATCGGCGCCGGAGTGAAGATTCCCTTCTGACCGCCGTGAACCGCACCGCGCCCATCGGCATCTTCGATTCCGGCATCGGGGGGCTGACCGTGGCCCGCGCGCTCTACGAGCGCCTGCCGGGAGAGTCCACCATCTATTTCGGGGACACGGCCCGCGTCCCCTACGGCCCCAAGAGCCCGGAGACCGTCCGTCGCTACAGCCTGGAGATCCTGCACTGGCTGCTGGGGCAGGGGGTCAAGCTGGTGGTCGTCGCCTGCAACACCAGCACCGCGCACGCCCTCGGCGCGCTGCGGGAGCAATCGCCCGTCCCGGTGATCGGTGTGATCGAACCGGGGGCGCGGGCCGCGGTCGCGGCGACGCGGGGTGGGCCCGTCGGCGTGATCGGGACGGCGGGTACGATCGCGAGCAAGGCCTACCCCCGTGCCATTCACGCGCTCGCCCCGGCGCTCCGGGTGGAGCAGGCGGCCTGCCCGCTGTTCGTGCCGCTGGTGGAGGAGGGCTGGTTTGACCATCCGGCGGCGGAGTTGATCGCCCGGGACTACCTGCGGCCCCTCGCCTCGGCGGCGGTGGATGTGCTGGTGCTCGGCTGCACTCACTACCCGCTGCTGAAGCCGCTGCTGGGACGGGTCATGGGGCAGGAGGTGCGGCTGATCGACAGTGCGGCGGAGACCGCCCGGGCGGTGGCGGAAACCCTGACGGCGGCGGAACTCGAGGCGCCGGCCGGACATGCGGTGTTCCATCGGTTTGTCGTGAGCGACGACGAGCCCCGTTTTCGGCAGGTGGGCAGCCGGTTCATCGGGGAGAAGCTCACCGCCGCCGAGGTCGTCGCCCTCGGGTAGCGCCGGATCCGCGCTACCCTACGACGCACCCCACTCGCGCAGCTGCGCGACGTACGCCTGGCCCTCCCCATCCATCTCCGGTGCGATCTGGTCACAGAGCAGGTGCCACTCCGCCTCGCCCCTCCCCATGGCGCGGTAATACTCCTTCGTCAGCGGCAGGACCTCCTCCAGCGCCGGCACGCCCCGCAGGCCCCAGAAGCTCGCATCGGTGATGTGGTGGTGGGTGAAGAAGCCCATGAGCTGTCGCTCCACCAGGTCCAGCCCGCGTTCATCCGCCGCCCCGGCGGCAAGGAGGGCCTGGGCGAACAGCAGCTTCTTCTGGAAGAACGTGGAGGTGCTGGGCGCATCCTGGTGCTTGTATGACAGGTCGAAGCAGCGTTGCCAGCTTTCGTGCGCCCCGGGGATGTCCCCCACTTTCACCCGCGCCATGGCGACGTTGAAATGGTCCTCCGGGATCTCGCTCCCCGTAGCCGCCGCGCCGAACATCCCCAGCGCCTCGGGATAGTTGCCGTCGAAGTACCAGGCCAGCCCGGCCAGGCTGTAGGCCTTCCGGTGCCACGCCGCCGGTAGCGCGGGGAGCGCGGCCAGCAGCTCTTCCACGGCGGTTTGCCGCTGGCCATCGCGGATCAGCTGGGTCGCGCGGGTAAAGATCGGTGGTTCGGTCACGTTCGGAAGCGGGAGGGGAATGGGTCAGGGCGTGAATGTCGCCAGGGTCGCGACGCCGTCCGCCACCGTGGCGTACCGGTAGCCGTCGAACCAGGCCCCGGGATTTACGTAGAGCCGGTTGGGAGCGATGCTGACCGCCGCCGCGCGGTGGGTATGCCCCATCACCACCAGCCCGAGCCCCGGCTCGGCGGCGAATCGCGCGGCGGCCCAGGCCTGCTGCCGGGCGGCCGACGCCTCGATCTCGGCGGCGCTGCGTGGGCGGTCCCCGAGATACCCGCTGAGCCGGTCCACCAGCCACATGCCGAGGTCGGGGTGCAGGGCGCGGTAGAGCGCTACCGTCGCATCGTTTCGCAGGACCCGGTGCAGCACCCGGGCGGACCAGTGGGTCTCGGTGATGCCATCGCCGTGGAGGGCCAGCGCGGCCTGGCCTCCAACCGTGAACCGTGCCTCCCGGGGGGAGAAGCCGATGCCGAGGTCCTGCTGCCAGAAGTCGCGGGCCCAGCGATCGTGGTTGCCACCGACCAGCGTCATCGGCATGTGGCGGGCGAGCTGGGCCAGCGCGGCCACCACCCGGACGCCGTGGCGCGGGATCACCCGGCCGTAGGCGAACCAGAACTCGAACAGATCCCCGGTGATGAGCAGGCCGTCACCGAGCGCGGGAACGTGGTCGAGAAAGGCCAGGAAGGCGGTGGCCGCTTCCGGTGAGCCGCGGCCGAGGTGGGCGTCCCCGACCAGCACGAGGCGCTGACAGTGCACGGGGCAAAGGTAGGCCGGCCCTCGAGGGTGGGGAAGGGCGGTTGCGATGCGTGCGGCGCGGGTCCACCTTCCCGAATCGTCCCCGCCCGGTCCTCCGCCGAGCCGCCGCGCCGTTCCATCTCCGAGCCGCCTGTGCACCAGCCAACCGCCGAATCCGTCACCACCCACCGGGTGAACTACTCCGAGACCGACCAGATGGGCGTGGTATACCACGCCCGCCACGTGGTCTGGCTCGACATCGCCCGCACCGAGCACCTCCGTCAGTCCGGCTTCAGCTATCGGCAACTCGAGGAACAGGGGATTCGCCTGGTCGTCACCGAGCTCCACGTGCGCTACCGGCAGGCCGCCCGCTATGACGACCTGGTGCGGATCCGCTGCCGGGTGAAGGAGGCGGCCAGCCGCCGGGTCGTCTTCACCTACCTGCTCGAGGATGCCGGGACCGGCGCCGCGCTCGGGGAGGCCGAGACCACCCTCCTCTGCCTCGACGGGCAGCATCGACTGTCGCGCCTGCCGGCGGCGGTGCTCGCGGCCCTGCGTCCGGTGGGGGCGGCATGACGCGCCGCGTCCTGCTTGCGCTCGTCGCGACACTGGGCGCCGGCGCACCGGCGCTGGCCGCCCAGGACGCGGGAACCGTCGAGACCTTTGCCCGCATGCTCGCGGCCGAAGATGCCCGGCGCTACGACGAGGTGCTCTACGTCGCCGCGCTGGCCGATGGCGACAGCTCCGTCCGCGCCTTCGCCGCGACCTCCCTCGGCCGGATCGGGGATACCCGGGCGATCCCCCTCCTCGCACGGGCCCTCTCCGACCCCGACAGCACGGTCCAGGTCGCGGCGGTCTTTGCGCTCGGACTGGTGCGGGACGCGCCGGCCGCCATCGCCATGCAGAACCGGGTCCGGGATGGCGAGCCGGTGGCGGGGCCGGTGGCGCTCGAGCTGATCACCGCCGCAGCCAAGGTCGGGGGCCCGGGGGGTGCCTCCATCATCCGCGGAGTGCTGGAGGGCTCGCTCTGGCGGGAACGGCCGGACGCCGACGTACTGGCGGGCCGGGCGGCGCTCGAGAGCTGGCGACTCGGTCCCCTCGCCCCGATCGATGCCCTGCTTCCCATGGTCAGCAGTGCCCGCGAGGACGCCCGGATCGGGGCGGTGTTCTCCCTCGGACGGCTCAAGTCCACGGCCGCGGCGTCCCGCTTCATCGAGGCCCTGGGGGATCGTGCCACCGCGCAAGTCCGGGCCTACGCGGCCCGCGCCCTGACCCGGAGCTACGCGGACTCCGCCCGCCTCGCGCCGAAGGTGGTCATGGACCTGCTGGTCCGCGCCACCCGGGATGAGGACGCCGGCGTCCGCATCAGCGCGCTCCGCTCGCTCGGCAGCTTCGGCGAACTGGCCCGCGGCACCGGCGGGAAGCTGGTTCCCCTGCTCAGCGACCCGGTGCCCAACGTGCAGGTGCAGGCGGTGGAGACCCTCGGGCTTGTCGGGGGCGCGGAGTCGGTGCCGGAACTGGAGCGGCTCGCGGTGGGCACCAGGGGCAGCTTCGCGCTTCGGCGGGAGAGCCTGCCCAGCCTGGCCCGGCTGGACACCGCCCGGTACGCCCTTGCCGCCGCCCGGGGGACGTCAGGTGGGGACCGGCGGGGACGGGCGGCCGCGGCGCGCGGATGGGCCCGCGCGGATGTGAGTCGGCTCCCGGCGTTCCTCGCCGATCAGGATCCCCGGGTCATCGCCGCCGCGCTCGGAGCCTGGGGTGAGGGCGGCGGAGGTGCCGACTCCGCCTACGTCGCGGCCTGCCGCCGCCTGCTCGGATCCCGGGACGCCGTGGTGCGGAGCCTGGCGGCGGACGGGCTGGCGCCGGCCGCCGTACCCGCGGACCTGCCGGCGATCCTCACGGCGTTCCGCATGGCCGAGCGCGATTCCTTCCCCGACGCCGCCTTCTCTGCGCTGGGCGCCATCGTGTCCCTGGCGGAGCGGTCCGCCCAGGGCCCCGCCGCAGTGGAGCGCGAGGCGCTCGCGACCCTCAAGCCCCCGACCGACTACCTCATCCGGCGCTGGGCCGAGGAGCGCTGGCCGGCTGCGGCCGAACTCTGGGGGCCGGCCTACCCGCTCACGCCCGGCCGCACCATGGATGACTATCGCGAGGTGGCCCGGCTCTTTCTGATCGGTCAAGCCGCCGAACGCTACCCCACGGTCCGGCTGGACCTGGAGCAGAACGGGGTGGTGCAGCTGGAGCTGTTCGGCCCGGAGGCGCCACTCACCGTGCTCAACTTCCTCCGCCTGGTGGACCGCCGCTACTTCGATGGCCAGCGGTTCCACCGCGTGGTGCCGGGCTTCGTGGCGCAGGCCGGCGACCCGCGCGGCGACGGCTGGGGCGGGCCGGGCGAGGTGATCCGGGACGAGATCAACCGGCGACGGTACGGCCATTACTACGTGGGGATGGCCCTCTCCGGTCCAGATACCGGCGGCAGCCAGTGGTTCATCACCCTGAGCCCCCAGCCGCACCTCGACGGCGGCTACACCGTCTTCGGGCGCGTCACCGACGGCATGGCGGCGCTCCTTCGCCTGACCGAGGGTGACGCGATCCGGAGCATTCGCCGGTGAGACGCCGCGCGGCGCTGCTCGGGCTGTTGCTCTGTGCCGGTGCCGCCACGCCCGCCACCGCGCAGTATTACTTCGCCGGGGAGAACAAGATCCAGTACCGCCGGCTCGACTGGCAGGTGCTCTCCGGCCAGCGGGTGGACGTGTACTACTACCCGGAGGAAGCGGAGCTCGCACGGGTAGCGCTGGCCTACGCCGAAGAGAGCTACGACGTGCTGGCGCTCAAGTTCGGGCACACCGTCTCCACCCGGGTGCCGCTCATCGTCTACGCCTCCCACGCCGATTTCGAGCAGACCAACATCCTGCCGTTCACCCCGCCGGAAGGGCTGCTCGGCGTCACCGACTTCCTCAAGCGCCGGGTGACCCTGCCGTTCCGCGGCAACATGGCGGAGTTCCGGCACACGCTCCGGCATGAGATGGTCCACGTCTTCCAGATCAGCCTGCTCTACGATCGCTACTACCGGTCCCCCCGCTCGGCGCAGATGGCCGTCCCGCTCTGGTTCACCGAGGGGCTGGCGGAACTCTGGTCCGGCGGGGAAGACGCGCGCGACGAGATGATCATGCGGGACCTGGTCTACAGCGGCCGGCTGCCGCGGGTCCAGGATCTCGGGTTCGTCACCGGCGGCATCGTTTATCCGCTCGGCGGCCGGCTGCACCGCTGGCTGGCGGACACCTATGGAGACTGGCGGGTGGCGACGCTGTACCGCGAGCTGTGGCGCTACGAGACCTTCGAGGAGGCGGTTGCGGGGACCTATGGCCGCTCGCTGCCGGAGCTCAACGAGGAGTTCCAGGACGCGATGCGGCGCCAGTACTACCCGCTGATCGAGGGGCGGGCATCCCTCCCCGCGTCGGGGCGCCTCATCGCGCGGGCCGCCATCAAGCCCGCCTATTCTCCGAATGACAGCAGCGGCGGCGACCTCGTCTTCGCATCGGCGGGCAACGGGTTCGTGACCCTGGTGGAGACCCCGATCGACGGCGGCTCGAGGGAGGCGCTGGTGACCTCGGGCCGCAGCTCCACCTTCGAGAACCTGCACGCCTTCGACTCCCGGGTGGATGCCTCCCGGCCGGGGCTGCTGCTGCTCAGCTCCCGGTTCCGGGATCGCGACGCCCTGATCGTCTTCGACCGCGACGCGCGCAAGATCGTGGGCCGGTATCAGTTTCCCGAGCTGGTCTCGATACTCTCGCCCACCTGGATGCCCGATGGCCGCGCGGTGGTCTTCAGTGGCCTGTCGGCGGCCGGAATCTCCGATCTCTACCGGGTGTCCCTCCCGGATGGCACCCTCGAGCGCCTGACCAACGACCACTACCAGGACGTGGACCCGAGCGTGAGCCCCGACGGGCGCCGGATCGTGTTCGCCTCCGACCGGACGGCCCACGGCCTGGATGACGCGGTCAACCTCTTCGTGCTGGAGTTCGACAGCGGCGCCATTCGCCAGCTGACCTCCGGCCGGTGGGTGGACGAGAGCCCGGTCTGGGCCACGGCGGATCGCGTCCTCTTCAGCTCCGGGCGGGACGGCGTGCTCAACGTCTTCTCGGTCGATACCCTCGGCGTGGGGCGACGGGAGACCTCGGTCTGGACCGGCGCCTTCGATGGCGCCCCGATCCCGGGCCGGGACGCATTCCTGGCGACCGGGTTCAACGACCTGGGCCTCGGGGTATACCTGCTGAGCGGCGACTCCGCCGCCCAGGCCGAGCGATTCGAGCTGGGGGAGGTCGCGCCCCACAGCGAGTGGCGATGGCCCGAAGGAGCCGGTGGCGAACTGGCCCACGCCTCCACCCGGCCCTACCGGCGGAAGTACACCCTGGACTTCGCGGCCGGTGACTTTGTCTATGCCCCCCGGATCGGGACCGGGCAGGGCGCCACCTTCCTGGTGAGCGACCTGCTCAGCGACAACCTGTTCTATGCCAGCGTGAGCACGTACCAGGGCCGCGAGTTCCGTAGCCTGTTCGAGAACACCAGCCTCCTGGGCCTGTACCTCAATCAGACCCGGAGACTGAACTGGGGTGTCGGGGCATTCCGCTTCAAGGGCAACCAGTACGTCGGCGACTTCGCCGCCGCCTACACCGAAAGCGCGGCCGGCGGCTTCGGCCTGCTGCGTTATCCGTTGTCCCGTTTTTCCCGGGTCGAGGCCCAAGTGGTGGTGCAGCATTCCGACCGGACCGACTTCACCCTCCCGGTGGACGAGCCGCGGCGGGTCGGGTGGATCGCCTCGCAGTACCTGTCATTCATTCACACCAACGCCCTCTGGACTCCGAGCGGGCCGATCGACGGCCACCTGCTGGCACTGACCGCGGGCATCTCCAGCGACTTCAGCAACTCCCGATTCGACGGCTACACCACCGCGCTCGATGCCCGGCAGTACCTCCGCCTCGCGGGGCGCACCGCGGTGGCCCTGCGCGGGTTCGGGTTTTACAGCGGTGGGGATCGCCCGGAGCGGGTCAACATCGGCGGCACGCTCGCCCTGCGCGGGTACCCGAATTACGGCTACATTATCGGTGCCAAGGCCTGGATGGTGAACTCTGAACTGCGCTTCCCGCTGCTCGACTGGTTCACCCTGGCGACCCCGGCTGGCCCCATCAGGTTTCCGGAGGTGCAGGGGGCGCTCTTCGTCGATGCCGGCCGCAGCTGGTTCTCCACCGATGAGCAGCGTGCCATCCTCGGGAGCTACGGGGTGAGCTTCCGGTGGCCGCTCGTTCCCGGGCTGGTGCTCCGGCTGGATTGGGGCCGCCGGTGGAGTGACGACAACTTCCGGGGCTATGGATTGACGCGGGAGCAGCGACGGCGCAGCTTCGTGTCCTTCTTCTTCGGGTATAACTACTGATGCCGCAATGGTTTCGGCTTGACCGCCCCGTGGGGGTGGCCTATCTTGCCCTCGGGATCGCCGGGTGTACGCCGAGCCAGCCGGCCCTGGCGCCGGTCGGGTTGGTCGCCGTCGAGCCGGGCCGGGTTGCCGAATGGGTGTCCCGGACCACCCCAGCCCGCGGCGCGATGCACCGGTTCACCTGGCTGTATCAGGACGAGCAAGCCAGCAAGGGGGGCCGTGGCAGTGTGCGGATCGCGCCCCCCGACTCCCTCCGGTTTGATTTCGCCGGGTCGCTGGGGATCGGCAAGGGCACCGCGGCCGTCGTGGGAGATTCCGCGATCTGGGTCGTGCCGGAACGGTCGGTCGAGGAACTGGTGCCCGGCATCGCGCTGCTCTGGGCCGTGCTCGGGGTGGCGGAGCGCCCGCCGGAGGGCGCCCGGCTGCTGGGGCTGGAGTCGGAGGGGAAGGCGGCCTGGCAGTATGTCACGGCCGACGACACCGTCACCTACGTCCGGAGTGGGTCCGATCCCGTGACCCTCGCCGCGGAAGTGCGGCGGAGCGGCAAGGTGGTGGGCCGGACCAGCATGACGATGAAGGCTGATGGTACGCCGATCAAGGCCCGGCTCTCGGTGCCGAGCGTGCCGTCCAAACTGGAGATCACATTCTACGCGACGGTTCCCACTGCAGCCTTCCCGCCTGAGATCTGGGCTCGTCCGGTCGAGCCTTAGCGCCCTGCTGCTCGCCGGGTGCTTCTACGGCTTCAAGGGGGGCGGGTTCCCGCCGGAGATCAAGACCGTCGCCATCCTGCCGTTCGATAATCTCACTCCCGAACCCACCCTCACCCAGGAAGTGGCGGATTCGGTCCGCGCCGCGGTGCAGGGCCGCCTGGGCCTGCGCCAGGCGGGCGAGGCGACCGCGGATGCCGTGGTCCGGGGGAGCATCTCGCGCTACGAACCCGATGTGCCGGTGGCGTTCACCGGCGGCAACAACAGCCAGGTGACGGTCACCAAGCGGCTGGTGCAGATGACGGTCTCGGTCGAAATCGTGGACCGCGATGGCAAGACGCTCTGGCAGCGGAATGGCCTGAGCGTGGAAGGGGAGTACGAACCCGGTTCGGAGACCGAAGCCCGTGCCCGGGGGCGCGCCCTGAGCAAGCTGGTGACCAATATCGTGGATGGAGCGCAGTCCCAATGGTGACGTCCAGGTCTTCCTCGCGCCGCGGCGCGAGCACATCAGGCTGCCTGGTGTCGCTGGTGATCCTCGTGGCGGGGGTCTATTACGGCATCCACCTGGGCCAGCCCTGGTTCCGCTACTACCAGCTGGTGGACGAGATGCGGGTCTCCGCCCGCCTCGCGCCGACGCTGAGCGACGGGGTGATCCGCCGCCGCCTGGAGGCCAAGGCCGATGAGCTCGGCCTGCCCCCCGAGGCGAAGAAGTTCCAGATCACCCGTTCCGGCAAGCCGCGCCGCATCATCATCACGACCCAGTACAGCGAGACGGTCTCCGTGCCCCTCCTGACGCACACCTTCGTGTACACCCCCACGGCCGAAGAGCCGCTGTGATCCGGTCGGTCTTCCCGCGTTTCCCCCGATCGCTGATCCTGCTGGTTCCCGTCCTCATCCTCCCCCTGCCGCTGGCCGGGGCGGGGGGGGACGCGGGGCTGCCGAACCTGCTCCTCACCGTCGCGGCGATGCTGGTCGCCGGCAAGCTGCTGGGTGAGGCGGCGGAACGGATGGGGCTGCCGGCGGTCCTGGGGGAGCTCACGGCGGGGCTCCTGCTGGGGGCCAGCGTGCTGGGCGTGGTGCCCGCCGCCGGGCAACCCGGCGCCGACCACATCCGGCTGCTGGCCGAACTGGGCGTCATCCTGCTGCTGTTCGAGGTCGGGCTCGAGACCGACCTGAAGGAAATGCTCAAGGTCGGGCCTGCGGCGCTGGCGGTGGCCGCGGTCGGCGTCGCGGTGCCGTTCGCGCTGGGCTACCTCTACTGGCTGCGCGGCCCGCACGCCGGGACTGCCGACAGCGGGGACCCGGTCACGGTGGCCATTTTCATCGGCGCGACCCTGACCGCCACCTCGGTCGGCATCACGGCCCGGGTGCTGGGAGATCTTGGCAAGATGGACACCGCCGAGGCGCGCATCATCCTCGGCGCCGCGGTCATCGACGACGTGATCGGCCTGGTGATCCTGAGTGTGGTCTCCGGCATCGCGGCCGGTGGCACGGTGACGGTGGCCGGCGTGGGGGGCACCTTCGCCGTGGCCGTGGGCTTCCTGGTCGCGGCGGTGGTGCTCGGCAACCTGCTGGTGCCGCGCGTCGCCGACCGGGTGGTCCGGATGCGCGCCCGGGGGATCGTGGTGGGGACCTCGATCGCCTTCGCGCTGGCGCTCGCCGCGCTGGCGGCCCAGGTGGGGTCGGCGCTCATCATCGGCGCCTTTGCCGCGGGGCTCATCCTGCGGGAGACGAAACACGCTGCGACGGTCGAGCATGAGGTGCAGCCGGTGGCCGCGCTCCTCGCCCCGATCTTCTTCGTGAACGTGGGAGCCGCGGCCGATGTTACGCTGCTGGATCCGACCCGGCCGGGCGCCGGCACGGTGCTCCTGGTCGCGGGGACCCTGACGCTCATCGCCATCGTGGGCAAGCTGGTGGCGGGGTGGGGCGCCCCGTGGGTCCGGTTCCACCGCCTGACCGTCGGGGCGGGCATGGTCCCGCGCGGTGAGGTGGGCCTGATCTTCGCGGACGTGGGGCGCCAGGCCGGTCTCTTGAGCGAAACCACGTTCAGCATCGTGCTGCTCATGGTCATGGCCACGACCTTCGTCGCTCCGGTGGCGCTCAAGGTAATATTTGCCCGCAGCGGCGGCTGAGATGGACAGCTCCGGAAAGATCCGGTCCCGGCAGGAAGCCGCCGCTTGGCGAGAGGGCCACGAGGGCATCGTCGTGTTCACCAATGGCGTCTTCGACCTGTTGCACCCGGGGCACGTCGCCCTGCTCGAGACGGCCCGGTCGGAGGGGGACGCGCTGGTGGTCGGGATCAACAGCGACGCGTCAGCGCGCCGCATGGGGAAGGGCCCGGGGCGGCCCGTGGTACCGGCCCTGGCCCGGGCCCGGGTCCTGGCCGCGATCGGCGCGGTGGACTGCGTCGTGATCTTCGACGAGGACACCCCGCTGGAGCTGATCCAGGCCCTCGAGCCCGATGTGCTGGTCAAGGGCAGCGACTACACCCTCGAGAACACCGTCGGGGCGGATATCGTCACCGCGCGGGGCGGACGGGTGAGGCATGTGACCCTGCAGGATGGTTTTTCCACCACCGCGATCGTGGAGCGTCTCCGTGGCTCGTCCTGATGGCCGCCTGCCGGACCAGTTGCGCCCCCTCGTGCTCGAGCGGCGCGCCAATCCCTATGCCGAGGGGTCGTGCCTGATCCGGATGGGCGGCACCCTGGTGCATTGCACCGCGACGGTCGAGCAGGGGGCGCCCGGCTGGAAGAAGGGGAGCGGGGAGGGCTGGGTCACCGCCGAGTACGCCATGCTGCCCCGCGCCACCGTCGAGCGCACCGACCGCGAACGCCGCGGTCCGGGTGGCCGCACCCAGGAGATCCAGCGGCTCATTGGCCGGTCGCTGCGCGCTGCCATGGGCACGATGGCGTTCGGGGAGTGGACCATCAAGGTGGACTGCGACGTCCTGACCGCGGACGGTGGCACCCGCACCGCCAGCATCACCGGGGGCTGCGTGGCCCTCGCCGACGCCTGCGCCTGGCTGGCCCAGCGCGCCGGGATCGCCAATCCGTTCGGCCGCCTGGTGGCCGCCGTCTCGGTCGGGCTGGTGGAAGGGGAGCCCCGGCTCGACCTGGCCTACCTCGAGGATCGTGATGCCGGGGTGGACGCCAATATCGTCATGGTGCACCCCGACCAGTTCGTGGAAGTGCAGGGGACTGGTGAGCACGGCACCTTCGCCCGGCCCGAGCTGGACCGGCTCATTGATCTGGCGCATGGCGGCATCCGGGAGCTCTTCGCCGCGCAGCAGCGGGTGCTCGCGGGATGAAGCTGCTGTTCGCCACCCGGAGCGCGGGGAAGCAGCGGGAAATCCGGCGCATGCTGGAGGCGGCGGGACATGAGGTCGTCTTCCCTGACGACGCCGGGGTCCCGGAGAGCCCGCTGGAGGAGACCCTGGAGGCGGCGGACAGCTTCGAGACCAATGCCCGGCTCAAGGCCGAGTACTTCCTCAAGAAGACCGGCCTGCCCACGGCCGCCGACGATTCGGGGCTGGAGGTGTTCGCCCTCGGCGGGCAGCCCGGCGTCCGGTCCAAGCGCTGGGCGGGCGCCGCCGGCACTCCGCGCCAGGTAGACGAGGCCAACAACGCCGAACTGCTGCGCCGGCTGCTCGGGGCGCCGGAGCCCCGGCGGCGGGCGCGGTATCGCTGTGCCATCGTCCTGCTGCGCGCCCCGAATGCCTATCCGGAGGTCT
Organism: uncultured Gemmatimonadaceae bacterium; assembly: GCA_964585655.1. Lineage (GTDB taxonomy): Bacteria > Gemmatimonadota > Gemmatimonadetes > Gemmatimonadales > GWC2-71-9 > JADJOM01. The sequence continues at coordinate 60,104 of CAZPER010000007.1, forward strand.
TCCACGGCACCTGTGGCGGCCTCATCCTGGAGCAGCCGCGCGGCACCGGCGGCTTCGGCTACGATCCGCTCTTCCTTTGTGACGAACTGGGGCAGACCTTTGGGGAGGCCAGCGCGGAGGACAAGGACAAGGTGAGTCACCGCGGCCGCGCCCTCGCGGCGATGGTGCAGGCCCTCGGCGGAGGCGCGGCATGATGCGGGGATGGGGTGTCGCCCTGGTCGCCGCGGCCGTCCTGGCCTGCGGCGGCGGGTCGAGTGGCGGTAGCGTGAACATGGCCGCCTACAACCCGGGCCGTACGCCCACCGAGCTGCAGCGCGGCGCGGCGCTGTACGGCAGCTACTGCGCCTCCTGTCATGGGGCGCTCGGCAAGGGCCAGGGGCTGGGCCCGCCGCTCCTCGACACCCTCTTCCTGCCGGCGCGCATCAGTGATGCCCAGATGACGAGCGCCATCCTCGCGGGCTCGCCGCAGCGCCACTGGAACTACGGCGCGATGCCGCCCGTGACCCGGGTGGATCCCGCCGAGGTCCCGCAGGTGGTGGCGTACGTGCGGTGGCTGCAGTCGGGGTATCACGCGGGCGGCACCACGGGGTCCCCATGACCGAAGCGAGCGTTGGTGCCCTCCGGGCCCGCATGGCCATCGCCACGCTGAGCCTCATCGCCGGCACGTCGGCGGTGTATCTGCACATGTACAAGCTGGGGCTGGTCGGGAGCCTCTCCTGCGCCTCCGGTGATGGCTGCAACCGCGCGATGTTCAGCCGCTGGGGATGGTTCCTGGGGCTCGACGTGGCGCTCATCGGTGTCATCGGCTATGCGTTGCTCCTGGCCGCGAGCATCCTGAGCCTGCAGCCCCGCTGGCAGGACGCGCGCTGGCCGGCCGCGCTGCTGCTGACCCTGAGCGTCCTCGGCTTTCTCTTCACCCTCCGGCTCAAGTACGGCGAGTTTGTCGTGCTCCGCACCTTCTGTCCCTGGTGTGCCATCTCCGCGGTCTCCATCACGGTGATCACCGGGCTCTCCATTTATCTCTGGCGCGAGGCAAGCCGGCGTCCCACCGGGTAGCCGCCCGCGGCTTGGCGCCCGGGTACGCCTCGCCTAACTTCGTGCAGCCGGAATCGCGGGGCGTAGCTTAGCCCGGTAGAGCGCCTGCTTTGGGAGCAGGAGGCCGCGGGTTCGAATCCCGCCGCCCCGATTCATGGTCTTTCGTTCCGCCACACGGTGAGCAGGAGCCTCTCGCCCCTCCAAGTCGGGGCAACCCCCGATCCGCGACTGCAGATCCCGACGGTGTGCGGCGTTGGCGGTGGGCTCACGTCCCCTAGACGAACCCGGCTCCCCCGAGGGCCCGGTGCGCGCTCTCCCCCCTGACCGACAACCCCTGAAGGCAGCCTCCATGCGGTTCACTCGTATGTTTGCGGCGCTGGCGATTCCCCTGACGCTGCTCCTGGCCGCGCCTCTCCGCGCCCAGGAACGCGAGATCGGGATTGAGGCGGCCGAACTCCCGGTGGACCGGATCGCGGACCTCCTCGCCCTCGAAACGGGTGTGACATGGCTCGGGCGTGGAGACCTGAATATCCGGGGGGCCGGGACCAATACGCTGGCCCCGTACATCGACGGTGTCCCCATCCGGCCCGGCCACCGTGGCATGGGGACGCCGCTCCTCGGCGGGAGCTGGTTCGGCGCCCGCGGCAGCGGTATGGCGGTGGGCACTAACGCCTTCACCACTCTCACGCTGAGCCCGGGGCTCGGCGGCTCGGAGTTCGGGATGAGCCGGGGTGGCACTGTCCAGGTCCGGACCCTGGCACCGCGCCGTGCCCCGGATGCGCCGGCGCTTGGCGCCCGAGCGAGCTGGGCCACGGACGCCATCCTTGGCACCGGGCAGAGCCTCGAGTTCAACCGGCTGCAGCTGAACGCCGAAGCCGGTGCCGGCGCCTTCGCCTTTAACCTGGCCGGTACACTCGAGGGCCAGGGCACGGCCCGGCTGGGCATGGACCAGAATCACCCGCCGGCCTACCTCGCCAACGGAGTAGATACCACCGTGACGGTGAACGGGCCCGGCGGCCCCACGCAGGTAGATGTGCTCGCCTTCCGACCCGCCCCCGGACTGCGCACGCCAGCCAGCGCCGCCTCGAACTACGCCCTCCTGGCGAAGGGTACGTATCAGGCAAGCCCCCGGCATCGGATCGAGGTGTGGGCCGCCGCAAGCCAGGATCAGGCACGGCAGTTTGGCTACCAGGACCTCTACAACCCGGTCCAGTTGCGAGGCAGCAAGAGCTGGAGTCGCGCGATCACCGGCGCCTGGTACGGCTCGCTGTCGGAGCGGGCGGAGCTGGAGGTGCACCTCTCCCGGCAGGCGGACCGGGTGACCGAAGGGCCGCTCTCCGTCGCCGGCGAGTCGGAGACCCGGAGTCCCTGGGGCGGATTCATGGTTGGTGGGTTTGCGTATCGTTTCGATGGGGAGTCCTTCCCGGTCAATGACCAGCTGATCCGGAACTTCCGGACCAACACCGGTCGCCGCTCCCCATACGACCTCAACGCGCCGACGCAGTACCAGCTCATCGACGAGTACCGGAACAATGCCTATGGCCTGCTCGGTTTCTCCGATCGGGGAGGCCCCGTCGGCCTGCTGCGGATTTCCGAGGAGGATCGCACCGTGGCCAAGGCGGTGGGCCAGTATGCGCTGGCCGACGGCTACCGCATCCGCGCCGGGGCCGACGTGACCAGGTACGACCTGCGCTATTACTCCTCTCCGCTGACCAGCCAGGCCCTCGCCGAAGCGTATGTCGAGGCGCCGCGCCGGCTCGCGGGCTATGCCAGCGTCCTCGTGGCCTCCGGTGAACTGTCTCTTGACGCCGGTGTCCGCTACGACCATTTCCGCTCCGGCGCCGACCGACCTGGGTTCCCGCGGATCTCATCGAGCCCAGGATTCGACCCGGCCAATCCGGCCGCCGGGTTCGTGACGGATAAAGGGCATGGCCGACTGAGCCCCACGGTCCGCGGCCGCTACCGGATCACCCCCCGGGCAGAGCTGTTCGCCAGTCTGGGCCAGCAGGTGGAGGTGCCGGATTTCGCCCTGGTGTTCGCCGGCATCAACACCGACCTGTCCACGACGACGAACGCCCACACGTACGGGACTGATCTGGGATTCGAACGGGCCCGCTTCGGGGAGGTGGGTGCCCTGATGGAGATCGGCATGGGCGTGAAAGCGCGGGCGACGCTGTGGAACCGCTCCGACGAGGACCTGGCGGTCCTGGTCATCTCACCGGAATTCGATCCGGCCAGGGCGACGACCGTGGATATCAAGCGGTACGTGAACGGTGGCCGGAGCACCGCCACCGGGTTCGAGCTCCAATTCAGCCGGGCACTCGGTGCGGGTGGGGCAGCCACCATCGGCTACACCTACACCGACGCCAACGAGCAGCTGCCCGCCGGGGGCGCGGTATTCGCGCCCGCCGATGCCGAGCGCGCCGACGTCCGGCGCCATGTGGTCACGGCGGTACTGCGGTATGAGACCGGACCAGAGTCGCATGCCCTCGGCGGGCTGGTGCGGAATACCGGGGTCTCCGCGATCTTCCGCGCCGCCAGCGGCACCCGGTACAGCCGTTGCACCCTGGGCTTCATGAACAACTTCGTGCTGTCCGACGACGCCTGTGTGCTCGCCTCGATCGTGGGTGAGGTGAACGGCTCCACGACCCCGGCCATTTCGCTGCTGGACGTCAAGCTGAGCCGGAGTTTCCGTTTCGGCGGCGCGGAGCTGGCGCTGTTTGCGGACGCTCGCAACCTCCTCAATACCCGAAATGTCCTTCGAGTGTTCGCGCAGAACGGCCAGACCCGCAATCCCCAGCTCGAGGCCTTCCAGCGCGACCTCGACCTCACCGGTTTCGCCGTGGAGGCGGCCCGGAATGGGGTCCTCCAGCCGGACAGCTCGATCGATCTGAGCTTCGGCGGGGCCCTCGACCCGCGGGGTGCCTGCGGGTCCTGGGTCGCAGACAATGGCTCGAGCGCAACCCCCAATTGCGTCTACCTGATCGGTGCCGAGACCCGGTTCGGCAACGGTGATCACATCTTCACACCACTCGAGCAGGCGCGCGCCTCCACGGCGCTGTACCAGGTCGCCTTTGGGCAACAGGCCCTGACCGGTTCCGGCCGGCGACTGCGGGTCGGGATGCAGGTCCGCTTCTAGGCTTCACCCCCCGAAACCGGCGCCCGGCGGCGCCGTACGGAACGGCCGGATGGGCTCTGAGTTCCTCACATACCTGCGTCTCGGAATGCATCATATCGCGGATCTCCGCGGCTACGACCACATCCTGTTCGTGGCCGCGCTGACCGTGGCGTACCAGCCGGCCCAGTGGCGCCGATTGCTGATCCTGGTGACCGCCTTTACCCTCGGGCATTCGGTCACCCTGGCACTCGCTACTCTGGACCTGGTCCGGGTGAACCCGGGCGCAGTCGAGGCCGGCATCGCGGCGACGATCGTCTTTACCAGCCTCCTCACGATCGCCCTCGTGGCCCGGGCCGCGCCGGCAGGCACCGCCCCCGTGGCCGACCGGGGACAACGGATCCGGTACGCCATGGCGCTCGGCTTCGGCCTGATCCACGGGCTCGGCTTCTCGAGCTTCCTCCGGAGCCTGCTCGGCGGCGAGGAGTCACTCTTCCTGCCGCTCTTGTCGTTCAATATCGGGCTCGAGCTCGGACAGCTGGGCATCGTGCTGGCAGTCCTCGCGGTCGGGGTTGCGGTGGAACGGGTCCTGCGCCTGGAGCGGCGGGACTGGGTGCTGGTGGCGTCCGGCGGCATCGCCGCCGTGGGGGCCACGGTGTTGCTGGAGCGGCTGAGCGGGTGACCGGCGCGGGACTTCTTTCACTTCCTTCGAGAGCGATCTGATGGCGATGCACATCTGGCGGGCGGGCGGTACGGTGGTGGCTGGACTGTTGCTGGCGACGGCGCCGGCGGCCGGTCAGCAGTGGCTCAATGCGCCGCCAAATCCGAAGACCAACCTCTCCAACTTCCGCGCCCTCGAGGAACTGGCCACGCCGAACGAGTTCCGCAACGCCGCGGGGAAGCCGGGGCCGAAGTACTGGCAGCAGCGGGTGGACTACGCCATCAAGGCGGCGCTCGACACCTCGACCCACACCATCACAGGGTCGGAGCGGGTCACCTACCACAACAACTCCCCCGACCAGCTCGAGTATCTCTGGTTCCAGCTGGACCAGAATATCGATGACCCCGCGGTGAGCCGGACCATCCAGGGATCGCCGGCGCTGCCGCGCCAGATCTCCCCGCAGGCCCGGCGATTCCTGGCCCCGGAGCCGTTCGAGGGGGGCTACAAGATCACCCGGGTGCAGGCGGTCGTGACCCGGGGGCGGGTGGCGAGCCGGGTGGACGCCAAGTACGTGATCAATGGGACCGTGATGAAAGTCCTGCTCCCGGCGCCGCTCGCGAGCGGCCAGCGGGCGGTGGTGGAGATCGACTGGCACTTCATCGTGCCGGAGAACAGCCGCAACGGCCGCGGGGCCCGCGAACTGGTGCGGGACGGATGGATGTACGAGGTGGCCCAGTGGTTTCCCCGGGCCTCGGTCTACGACGACCAGAACGGCTGGCAGACCGACCAGTTCTTCGGTCAGGGAGAGTTCTACCTCAACTTCGGCTCCTATGATGTCGAGCTGACCGTGCCGCGGGATCATATCCTGACGGCGACGGGCACCCTGCTCAATCCACTGGCGGTCCTCACCCCGGTCCAGCGCCAGCGCCTGACCCGGGCCCTGACCTCGGAGACGCCGGTCTTCATTGTCAGCAAGGAAGAGGCGGCGACCCCCGGCAGCCGGCCGGCCGGGGCGGGGAACCTGACATGGAAATTCCATGCCGACAGCGTCCGGGATTTTGCCTGGGCTTCCTCCCGCGCCTACGTCTGGGACGCCGCCGGCTTCCGGTACCGCCCGGGGGGGCGTGTCGTCGAGCTGCACTCGCTCTACCCCCGTGAGGCCATGCCGCTCTGGGACAGCGTCTCCACCCGCGCCATCGCCCAGACCATGCGCACCTATGGCCGCATGGCGTTCGAGTATCCGTACCCCAAGGCGGTGAACGTCCACGGTCCCGTCTTCGGCATGGAATACCCGATGGTCGCGTTCTGCGGGGCGCGGCCCGGCGCCGACGGCAGCTATACGCCGCAGCTCGCCCGGGCCCTGATCAGCGTGACCATCCACGAGGTCGGCCACAACTGGTTCCCGATGATCGTCGCCTCGGATGAGCGGAAGTGGACCTGGATGGACGAGGGGCTCAACAGCTTCCTGCAGTACTACGCCGAGAAGGAGTGGGATCCCGCCTACCCGAGCAACCGGGGCCCGGCAAAGAACATCGTCAACTACATGAAGGACCCCGACCAGTCGCCGCTCATGACCGAGTCCGACGTCATTCACCGGCAGTTCGGGAACAACGGCTATGGCAAGCCCGCCGCCGGGCTGGTGATGCTCCGGGAGCAGATCCTCGGCCCCGAGCTCTTCGACCAGGCGTTCGGCGAGTACTCCCGCCGCTGGGCCTTCAAGCATCCCCAGCCGGCCGACTTCTTCCGCTCGCTGGACGACGGGGGCGGGGAACTGCTCAACTGGTTCTGGCGCGGCTGGTTCTATACCACCTACGCCAACGACCAGGCGGTCACCAGCGTCGATGCGCAGCCCGCCGACAGCCTGATCGGGACCACCAACCGGGGCCGGAACTACTATCGCATCACGGTCGAGAACAAGGGCGGGCTCATCATGCCGCTGCAGCTGGACGTCACCTTCGATGACGGCACCACCGAGAAGGTGCGGCTCACCGCCGATGTCTGGCGCCGGAACGAGTTGCAGTACATCTACGGCCTCTTCACCGACAAGACGGTGGTGCGGGTGGTCGTGGACCCGGACGAGGTCCTGGCCGACGTGAACCGGGAGAACAACACCTGGTCCCAGGGGCCCACCCCGGCCTCATGAGGCGCCTGACGGTCCTCCTTCCGCTGCTCCTGGCCAGCGCTCCGCCGCCATCCGGCGACGGGGCGCCAGTGGCCCTCCACGATTCGCACGTGAGCCACACCCGGATGGTGCTGGAGGAGCGTACGGTCGCGCTCCGCATCCGGCTCTTTCACGATGACCTGCAGCAGGCGCTGCAGCGCTTCGCCGGTGACAGCGCCCTCCGGCTCACCCGGGAGCACCGGGCCGATTCCCTCTTCGGCGCCTACGCCGCCCGGACCCTTCACCTCGAGGCCGATGGCCGGGCGGTACGCCTCACCGTCTCCGCCTCCGGCATGGAAACAGACCAGGCCGCCCAGGAGGTCGTGTGGTACGTCCTCGAGGGCGGCCTGGAGCGGCCAGCCGGCCGGCTCATGATCCTGAACGGGGTCCTGTTCGAGATGTTCCGGGACCAGCAGAACATCGTCCAGCTGCTGCGCCTGCCGGAAGACCGGCGCCGGACCCTCTATTTCACCGCGCAGGACCCGCGGGAACAGGCGTTCGCGCCCTAGCGCCGGTCAGCTCACCTTCAGGATGACACCCACCGACGGCACCCCCGCATCGTTCACCAGAAAGAGCAGGTAGTAGCCTGGCGGGGCATCGTTCCGGTTCGGCGGGATGGTCACCGACAGGCCACCGGCCGTTGCCACGTAGTTGAGCCGCAGCATCCGGTTATCCTGATTGAAGCCGTGGGTGACGGCCGCCGTGCGGGTGAGGCTCACCCGGATGATGCGGGCGGCGTCCGGCGTCCCCACCAGCACGGTCTGGCCATTGGTGACCGCGACCGGCGCCGAGGTGATGCTGGGCCGCACCGCCGGCGACCCATCCGCCTGGAACAGATAAGGCGGGGAGAAGATCTCCACGTCCTGGTAGTTGCTGGTCGCCTCCCCCGATGGACCGTCGGTCCCGCCACCCACCAGCACGCGGCCGTCCGGCAGCAGGAGCGACATCGAGTGGTAGAGCCGGTTCTGCTGATGTGGCGCCATCAGCCGCCAGGTGCCGCTGACCGAATTCCAGATCTCCGGCTGGTGCACTGCCCCCGCCACGTTGTTGAACCCCGCCGCGCTGGTGCCGCCCACCACCAGCACCTCACCGGTGGGCAGCGCCGTCCCCGTGGCGTGCCGCCGCGCAAAGTTCATCGGGCTGGTCTTGAGCCACTTGGTATTGGGGGTGTTGAGGTTGATCGTCTCCGCCGTATTGGTGATCGTGGCGTTCCCGCCCCCGGCGATGAGGATCCGGCCCTTCTCGAACATGACGGCGGTGCCGTAGTCCCGGAGCGTGATGCTGCTCTGCGGCGCGCTGACCCATTGGCCGGTGCCCGTCGTGGTGAGATACGCCGCCTGCTTGTTGGGGCCGGCGTGGAACACCTTGCCATTGGCGTACAGGAACAGCCAGGGGTAGAAGAAGATCGACCGGCTGGCGGTGGAGAGCTTCCGGATGGTCCCCGACGGGTTCCAGATCTCCGGAATCGGGTTGTTGCGACCGTCCTTCATCAGCCCGGCGACAATCAACACCTCGCCGTTGGCGAGCGTCACGTTGCTGGGGTACCACCGCCCCTCGTACATGTGGCCGCCGGAGGACCAGCTGTTCGTGGCGGGGTTGAAGATCTGGATGTCGTTCTTGCCCAGCGATCCGGGCAGGTGCCCGCCGGTGACCAGCAGCCGGCCATCCGGCAGGATGGAATGCCCGGCGCAGAAGATGTTGACGGTGGTGTTGTCGGCCACGATGAACTGGTCATTGACCGGATCCCAGACCGCCGCCTTCTGGAAGGTCGAGTCCCAGGGATTCTCGGAGCCCCAGGCCATCACCCGCCCGTCCGGCAACAGCTGGGCATGCACCGGCGTCACCGGCCAGGGCCGCACCGGTTCCCAGGCGCCCTCGGTGCCGGCGCTGGCGGTCGAGACGAATTTCGGTGAGCTTACTCCCGTAAGCGCGGGCTGGTCGTCGCCCTGGACGCATCCGGCGATGCAGAGGAGAGGGACGAGGGCCCGAAGGGGGGCGCACCGCATGAGGCGACTCCAAGGGATGAGGCGAAGACTGTTAATGTAGTCGTTAGGCGGCCGGCGCGCAGTAGCGGAGCCGCTGTAGTACCGGCGCGACAGGAGTCCGGGTAGAATTCCTGTCAATCCCCCGCATGGGGGCAATTTGTGCCGCGCCCGTAGCTCAGATGGATAGAGCGACAGCCTTCTAAGCTGTTGGTCGGTGGTTCGAGTCCGCCCGGGGCCCCCCCGC